>JABHWG010000021.1 GCA_018657885.1 Pelagibacteraceae bacterium | reverse complement strand
TATAGAGGAAGAAAAAAATATTAATGTTTTAGTATTGGCAGCAAATTCTGATCCTAAAAACAAAGAATCAAATACAATAATTAATTCTCTTCTTAGTCAAGAAATAACAAATATGAGAATTCCTATTATGATTGTTCCAGGTAATTTTTCTAAAGATCATATTGCGTTGATTAGCTAGAAATGTCTGAAATAGTTGCTGAAAAACTAATAGATATTGAATCGGTTCAATTCTCTTTTAATAAACATTTTACCTTAACATCAGGCCTTAAGTCTCCAGTTTATGTAGACTGCCGAAAAATTATTTCATTTATTGATGAGAGAGATTTTATTATGAATGAGGCAGTAGAATATTTTAAAAAAAATAATTTAAATTTTGATTTAGTTGCTGGAGGAGAAACTGCAGGCATTCCTTACGCAGCAATTATTTCAGAAAAAATTAAAAAACCAATGCTTTATGTTAGAAAAAAATCAAAAGGGTTTGGAAAAAATCAACAAATTGAAGGTAGCTTTAAAGAAGAGCAAAGAGCAATTTTAATAGAAGATTTAGCGACAGATGGGGGAAGCAAAGTTATATTTGTTGAAGCAATGAGAGAAGCAGGATTGGCTGTTAAGGATATTTTTGTAATATTTTATTATGATATATTCAATTTTGAAAGTTCAGTTTTAGGTAAATTAAATGTTAAAATTCATTCTCTGTGCACATGGAAAGATATTATCTCTGTTATGGAAAAAAGAAATTTATTTAGTCAAAATGATATTGATAATTTAAAAGAATTTTTATCAAATCCGGATGAGTGGAGAGAGAAAAATGTCTAATATTATATTAATAAGTGGTGGCTTTGATCCTATTCATAGTGGTCATATAAAGTTAATTAATGATGCTAATAAATACGGAGATGTTGTTGTGCTACTAAACTCTGATTCATGGCTAAGACATAAGAAAGGTAAGGAATTTCTCCCGTTTAGTGAAAGAAAAATAATCATGCAGAATATTAAAGGTGTTTTAAAAGTAATTAAATTCAATGATAGTGATAAAACTTGTATTGATGGAATTAAAAAAGCAAAATCACTTTTTAACGATAAAATAATTAAATTCGCAAATGGTGGAGATAGAAACAACAATACTACCCCTGAAAAAAAATTTTGTGATGAAAATAATATTGAAACACTTTTTGGTATAGGCGGTAATGATAAATCAAACTCTAGTTCTTGGATCTTAAAAAAATGGAATCAATAAAATATTATGGATATAACCTTTTTGTTTTCCAAGATTTATCAGAATAAACATAAACTACACGATCATGCACTCTAAATGGCATCTCCTGCCAAAACTCTACTAATTGAGGAGTTATTATATATCCATTCCAATGATGAGGCCTTGAAATATCTTTGTTTTTAAATTTTTTTTCTATCTCCAGTATATTATCTGTTAATTTTTTTCTGGAAATTAGTTCATGACTTTGATTTGATGACAATGCTCCAATCTGACTACCTCTTGGTCTTGACTTAAAATAAGAATCGGAAACTTCATCACTTACCACACTTGCCTGCCCTTCTATTCTTATTTGCCTGTTTTGGGTTTTCCAATGAAAATTCAAAGCTATATTATTATTTTCTTTAATAGATTTGCCCTTTTTACTATTAGAATTAGTGTAAAAAATAAAACCATTTTCATCATATGATTTTAATAAGACAACTCTTGAGGATGGTTGATTATTTGAAATAGTAGCTATTGTCATAGCATTTGGATCATTTATTTCAGTGTCACATGCTAAATCATACCAATTCTTAAATAAAGAGAATGGGTTATTGGTTGGTTCTATTAAATCTTTGTGCTTTAACATTTTCAATTATTTAAGTATTAAGGATTATATAATCGTATAACAAAAAAAAACAGGTATTTAAATGTTAATGAGTGGAAAAAAAGGTCTAATAATGGGTGTGGCCAATGACAAATCTATTGCTTGGGGCATAGCTAAGTGTTTGGCTGAAAATGGTGCGTCAATTGCACTAACCTACCAAGGAGAAACTCTTAAGAAAAGAGTTGAACCATTGGCCCAAACTATCAATGTAGATACATTAATTCCTTGTGATGTTTCAGATCAAGAAAGTATGAAAAATGTTTTCAAAATATTGAAAGAAAAATGGGGTAAAATAGATTTTCTAGTTCATGCTATTGGTTTTTCAGATAAAAATGAATTAAGAGGGAAATACTACAATACTTCAGCAGAAAATTTTAACCAAACAATGCATATTTCATGCTATTCATTTACCGAAGCCTGTCGTTTAGCAGAGCCATTAATGAATGAGGGTGGCTCAATTTTAACATTAACATATTATGGGGCAGAGCAAGTAATGCCACATTATAATGTTATGGGTGTTGCAAAAGCAGCCCTAGAAGCAAGTGTGAGATATCTAGCAGTTGATCTTGGTGAGAAAAAAATAAGAGTAAATGCAATTAGTGCTGGACCAATAAAAACATTAGCAGCATCTGGTATTGGTGATTTTAGGTTTATTTTAAGATGGAACGAATTGAATGCCCCACTTAAAAGAAATGTTAACCAAGATGATGTGGGTAACTCAGCATTATATTTACTGAGTAATTTAGGAAGTGCAGTAACTGGAGAGATTCAACATGTTGACTGCGGGTATCATACTGTTGGAATGGTTGCTGTGGATGAGGCTGCTAAAGTGTCTGATCTTTTGGGTGAATTTAGTAAAAATAAATAATGTCATCAAATTCAATAGGAAAAATATTTACATTCTCAACTTGGGGTGAAAGTCATGGAAAGGCCATTGGCTGTATCGTTGATGGAGTCCCATCTAATATTAAACTTAATGAAAGTGATATTCAGCCATTTCTTGATAAAAGAAAGCCTGGCCAATCAAAATACACAACGCAAAGAAAAGAAGAGGATAAAGTAGAAATTTTATCTGGAGTTTTTGAAGGATTAACAACAGGTCATCCAATATCACTAATTATCTATAATAATGATCAAAGATCTAAAGATTATTCTGAAATTAAAGATAAATTTAGACCAGGACATGCTGACTACACATATTGGGAAAAATATAAAATTAGAGATTATAGAGGTGGTGGAAGATCAAGTGCGAGAGAAACAGCAATGAGGGTGGCAGCAGGAGCTGTTGCAAGAAAAGTAATTAATAAAAAAATTGATAACCAAGTTAAAATTACAGGCGCTCTTATACAAATTGGTAATTCTAAAATAAATTATAATAATTGGGATGAAAGCATTATATCTCAAAATGATTTTTTTTGCCCTGATGAAAAAATAATATCTAAATGGAAAGATCTTATTAATAATGCTCGAAAAGATGGATCATCTCTTGGAGCCATAATAGAGCTCAGAGCATCAGGTATTCCTCCTGGCTTAGGCGAACCTATTTATGACAAATTAGACTCTGACATAGCTAAGGCGTTAATGACTATAAATGCAGTTAAGGGAGTAGAAATTGGTAATGGTTTTGGAAGTGTAAATGAAGATGGCAAATCAAATGTGGATGAAATGATAATAAAAGATGGAAAACCGTTTTTTTTAAGTAATAATAATGGAGGGATCCTGGGTGGTATCAGTTCTGGACAAGAAATAATTTGTCGCTTTGTTGTAAAACCAACTAGCTCTATTACTTCAGAAAGAAAGACAATCGACTCGAATTTTAAAGAAACAACTATTTCTACAAAAGGTAGGCATGATCCTTGCGTTGGTATCAGAGCGGTTCCAGTAGGGGAAGCAATGTTAGCTTCAACAATTGCAGATCATTGTTTGCGTTTTTTTTGATATTTAGCTATAAGTAAAAATTCTGTGTTTCCTTTAGGCCCCTTTATAGGACTCTCAATAATGCCCTCTATGTAACAGCTACATTCTGTTTCAAACCATTCCTTTATCTCATCACAAATCCTTTTGTGAATTTGACTATCTCTAATGATACCTTTTTTTAATTCATATTTTTTTGCCTCAAATTGGGGTTTTATTAAAACAATAATTATACTTTTATCAGTTAATAAGTTTAAGTTTGGACCAATAACCTTTTTAAGACTTATAAAACTTACATCACAAACCATTATCTCAATTAAATCTGTAAATAATTCTTTATTTAAATATCTTGCATTCATTTTTTCTAAATTAATTACTTTGCTATTTTTTTTTAATTTTTCATGTAATTGATTTGTCCCTACATCAACTGCATAAACTTTTTGAGCATTTTTATTAATTAATACATCAGTAAAACCTCCGGTAGATGAACCTATATCTAAACAAATCTTATTTTTAATTTCAATTTTATAAGTTTCTATTGCTTTAATTAATTTAAAAGCACCTCTTGATACCCATTCTGGACCAAGATTCTTAACCTCAATATAAGCATCAGTTTTGATACCAAAACCACTTTTATTTATTGGATTACCTTCAACATATATTTGACCTGCCATAATCATAGCTTGGGCTTTTGATTTAGTTTCAGCTAAATTCCTATCAACTAGAATTTGATCGAGTCGTTGTTTTTTTAAAATCAATTTTTTTTAGTTTTATTAAATAATTGAAAATCAAGAACATTAGTTTTATAAAATTTAAGAATTTTTTGAGCTATTGAACCTGCATCCATTCCCATTTCTAAGTATTGATCTTCAGGTGATTGATGATCAATAAATCGATCAGGGAAGAAAATATTACTGATTTTAGCAGATGTTGGTTTAACTCTTTCATTGTGTATATAATTCAGAACAGTTGCTCCAAATCCACCACTTGAGCCTTCCTCGATAGTAATTACGTATTTATGATTATCTAACAATTGATTTATTAAATCTTTATCAATAGGTTTTGCAAACCTAGCATCTGCTAGGGTGGGAAATATATTATGGTCTTTAAGTAACTTTATTGCCTCTTCACAGCTTTCCATTCTAGTACCTAAATTTAATATAGCTATATCGTTTCCTTGAGTTACAATATATCCCTTACCTATTTCTAAAACCCTACTGTCTAGATCATTTTCATTAAATATACCAGTTCCTCTTGGGTACCTAAACGCTGAAGGCCTGTCATCAATTAGTAATGATGTATTGATCATTCTGACTAATTCATTTTGGTTACTCGGTGCCATAATAATAAAATTAGGTAATGTAGATAGATAGGTAATATCATAAGAGCCTGCATGCGTAGGCCCATCAGTACCAACTTGACCGGCACGATCAATAGCAAATCTTACAGGAAGACTTTGTAATGCTACATCATGAACAATTTGATCATATGCACGTTGAAGAAAGGTTGAATAAATAGCAACATAAGGCTTAAATCCCTCAGTTGCCAGACCTGCTGCCATTGTCACAGCATGTTGTTCAGCAATACCCACATCAAATAATCTAGACTGGTGTTTTAAATTAAAAATATCTAATCCAGTACCACTCATCATAGCCGCTGTAACTGCAACAATCTTCTCATCACTTTCAGCAGCTTTTGATAAAGTTTCACCAAAGACTGCAGAGTAAGTTTTTTTATTTGATGAACCTAAAGATTGACCTGTTTTTACATCAAATTTGTTAACACCATGGAATTTATCTTCAGCTTTTTCTGCAGGCTCATATCCCTTACCTTTTTTAGTAATACAATGAAGGAATATTGGCTTACCAACAGATGAAGTTTTTAAATTTTCCAGAACTGAAACTAGAGTTTTAATATCATGACCATCAATTGGTCCTAGATAATAAAAACCTAGCTCTTCAAATAAAGTACCCCCTGTTACTAAGCCTTTAGAATACTCTTCTGCTTTATATAAAGTTGTAGATACTGAAGATGGAAACTTCGCAGATATTTTTTTTAATAAACCTCTAACACTTGTATATTGTTTTGAAGAAAGTAATTTAGCAAGATAATTGCTCATTGCACCAACTGGGCGATCTATTGACATTTTATTATCATTTAAAATCACAATCATTTGCTTATTAGTTGCCCCAACATTATTCAAAGCTTCATAAGCCATTCCGGCACTTAATGCCCCATCACCAATCACACAAATAATATTTGCATTATCATTATTTAAATCGTTAGCTATTTTCATTCCCATTCCAGCTGAGATAGAGGTAGAACTATGAGCTGTTCCAAAAGGATCATATTCGCTCTCACTTCTTTTAACAAAGCCATACAAACCATTTTTTTGTCTTAGAGATTCAATTTTATTTTTTCTTCCTGTCAAGATTTTATGAGGGTAAGTTTGATGACCTACATCCCAAATTAGTTTATCTCTTGGAGTATTAAATACATAATGTAAGGCAACTGTTAGTTCTACAACTCCTAAACCTGCACCCAAATGACCACCAGTTTTAGCAACCGTATTAATTGTCTTTTCTCTTAATTCACTTGAAACTACCTCTAATTTATCTATTGATAGTTTACGTAAGTCAGAGGGAAAATTAATATCATCTAAATATTTATAAGACATTAAACTATAAATTCTCTTTACTTATTTTATTATTTTCTATTTTTATTTTTTTTATTTGCATTTCAATATCTTGGAGTTTTTTATCACATATTTTTTTAATTCTCATCCCCTCTTCATAAAGCTTAACAGATTCCTCTAAACCTGACTCACCTGACTCCAATTTATCAACTATTGACTCTAATTTTTTTAAATTTAATTCAAAATTATTGTCTTTTTCTTTACTCATATTACCTTCCTATTCTCGATACTATTTCATTTTTCTTAAAATTATATATAATGAAGATTAATTGATCATCTTCCGATATAACAGCTAATATTTCATTTTCATTAATTATTTTTACATCTACAATTCTTGCTTTATTATCTAACTTTAATGAGTAATTACTAATTTCAGCACTTGATTGACTTTGGGAATTTGATATTTTTGAATAGAAGCCGTATAAAAGCAATAAGAAACAAAAAAATATTAATATAGCTAAAAAAATAACAGTATATTTTAGAAGCTTATCTGACATGAATAAAACCTATAATCACAAAGTAATTATAAATAAAGAACTAAGTTCAATTAGGTTAGATAAGATTTTGACAAAAAAACTTGAAAAATATTCTCGCATGCAAATTAAAATGTTAATTAAAACTAGAAATGTTAAGTTAAATGGACAGCCTATTCTTGACCCCTCATATCTTGTTCGGGAGCATGACAAATTTGAAGTATCAATTACTCATACAGAGGAAATAAAATACAAAGCTGAAGATATTAGACTTGATATAATATATGAAGATAATGATTTGTTAGTAATAAATAAACAGCCAGGTATTGTTACTCATCCTGCGCCTGGAAATGAAACAGGAACTTTAGTACAAGCATTACTTCATCATGCAGAAAATAAACTAAGTGATATTAATGGCAATAAAAGACCTGGTATAGTTCATAGATTAGATAAATATACTAGTGGGGTAATGGTCATTGCAAAAAATAATTTTACACATACTAATTTAGTTGATCAGTTTAAACTTCATTCCATAAAAAGAAAATATCAAGCAATAGTCTGGGGTGTACCAGCTAAACAAACTATTGATGGCTATATTGAAAGAAATAAAATTAATAGAAAAAAAATGAGCTTAAATCAAAAAGGTGAAGGAAAATATTCAAAAACAGATATTATATTAAAACAATCATATAAAAATTCATCCTTGATTGAATGCACTCTTCATACTGGTAGAACTCATCAAATTAGATTGCATTTAACATCTATAAATGCTCCTATAGTGGGTGATGAAATATATGGTAAAAATAAGATAAGTAAATTTGGCCTTGAAAAAAATACTTTCAATAAATTTTTAATTTTAAAAAATTTCTCAAGACAGGCTCTCCACGCAACACATCTGGGATTTTATCATCCAACACATAAAAAAAATATAGAATTTAACTCAAATTTACCAAATGATATGCAAAATTTAATTGATTTACTATTAAAATATTAAATTAAAATATAAATATGTTATAGGCATTTATGCGTTTACCAATTCTATCATCTGAAGGGAACTTAGCTTTTTATTTACAAGAAATAAAAAAATTCCCAATTCTTACTGCTGAAGAAGAGTACATGCTTGCCAAAAGATATAAAGAACATGACGATACTAAAGCTGCTCATAAGTTAGTAACAAGTCACTTAAGATTAGTTGCAAAAATTGCAATGGGTTATCGAGGTTATGGATTACCAGTTACTGACTTAATATCAGAAGGAAATGTTGGTATAATGCAGGCAGTAAAAAAATTTGATCCTGAGAGAGGTTTTAGACTCGCTACCTATGCTATGTGGTGGATTAGAGCACAAATTCAGGAATATGTTTTACATAGCTGGTCTTTAGTAAAAATAGGAACCACTGCGGCACAAAAAAAATTATTTTTCAACTTAAAAAAATTAAAAAATCAATTAAGTTCAATTGACTCAGGAGATTTATCACCTGAAAATGCTCGTGAAATTGCAAGTAGATTAAATGTAAAAGAGGCAGAAGTTTTAGATATGAATAATAGATTATTTTCTGGGGATCAGTCATTAAATACTAAAGTTGGAGATGAAGGTGATACAGAATGGCAAGATATGATTATTGACTCTAATGATACTCAAGATAATATATTAGAACATACTAACGAACTTACTTATAGAAAGAAAATTTTTGAACAGGCCCTTGATGTACTTAATGACAGAGAGAAAGAAATAATTAGTTTAAGAAAACTTAGAGATAAACCTGTTAAACTCAAGGAATTAAGTAAAAAATTTAATATTAGCCAAGAAAGAGTTAGGCAAATAGAAGAAAAAGCTTTTGAAAAACTTCAAAAACAAGTTTCAGTTATAACCTAATAAATTATTTCTATCGATTGTATGAGCTCTATCTGGACCCGTTGATATTATTGAGATTTTTATACCGATTTTTGACTCTAAACATTCTATGTATTCTTGAGCTTTTTTAGGCAAATCATTCCAGTTAGTTGTGCCAAATGTTGATGATTGCCAGCCTGGTAAACTTTCATATATTGGAATTAATTTTTCTTGGATATTTTGATCAAATGGCAGGTAATTAAATATTTTCTCGCCATCTCTATATCCTGTACAGATTTTAATTTCTTTCATTTCATCCAAAACATCTAATTTTGTTAAGACTACATCTGTTATACCATTAATCGAAATTGATTGACTCACTAAAACACTATCAAACCAACCACAACGTCGTTTTCTTTTAGTTACTGTCCCAAACTCTTGACCTTTTTCTACAAAATGATTACCAATTTCATCATCTAACTCAGTGACAAATGGACCAGATCCAACTCTAGTAGTATATGCCTTAGTAATTCCTAAAACACTGTGATTTTCCTTTATACCAAAACCTGTACCTGAAAATATTTGTCCAGATGAAGTATTTGATGAAGTAACATATGGATAAGTTCCAAAGTCTATATCTAATAAAGAGCCTTGAGCTCCTTCAAATAATATAAATTTATTTTTTTTCCCTGCATCATTGATGATTTTCCATACAGGAGCACTGTATGTTAAAATTTCATTTGATATTTTAATTAAACCTTCATATGCTTCATTATAATCAATTGATCTATTATATTTTTCCAGTCTAGGAAAATGAAAATCATATAAATATTTAATTTTTAATTCTAGATTTAAATGATCATTCAAGTCACATAATCTTATAGCTCTTCTTCCAACTTTATCTTCATATGCGGGACCAATACCTTTTTTTGTTGTACCAATTAAGTTATTACCTCTGCTCTCTTCATTAATTTCATCTATTAATTTATGAATTGGAAGAATTAGGCATACATTTTCAGCAATAAATAAATTATTATTATTAATATTTATCTTTTGATTTCTTAGATTAGAAATTTCATTTGTTAATGCCCAAGGGTCTAAAACAACACCATTTCCAATAATGCATTTTTTATTTCTAATTATACCTGATGGTAATAAATTTAATTTATATATATTCTTATCAACTTTTATAGTGTGACCAGCATTATTCCCTCCTTGAAAACGTACCACAAAATCTGCTTTCGAGGACAGCCAATCGACTATTTTTCCTTTTCCCTCATCACCCCATTGGGTACCTACAATTGTATAAAACATTATATTTTTTTTATTTTATTATTTTCGTATATATGAGTACAAAAATTATTTTTTGCGACTAACCTCATATCAACCTTATTATCAAAATAAGAGAATATGATAAAGTTTTTTTTTATTAGTTTTTTTTTAATAGTTTCTTCGGTATCAAAAGGTAATAAGATTTTTTTTGACAAATTTTCAAATGAAGAAGCTCTTAAAACAGTATCCATAAAACATGTGAAACCTATGGCAGTTTCTTCATTTAAGGTATTTTTAATTTTGTATCGACCGCCACTGGCAATTTCACCACGTACATTTTTAGCAAAAAAATTAAATTTAACACCATCATGATATTTTTTATTATCAAATTCTGTGAAATCATAAATAATTTTATCATTACTTTTTAACTTTATACTTTTTGAAATAATTTTTATATTTTCTATTTCTTGTTTTGCTATATCTGAAACATCAAGAGTATTTATTTTTTTTAAAACGTCAGACAAACTTCCTGTTAAATCAAATAAGTTTGATAACAATAATTTATCTTTTTTATCTTTAACTAAAGTTAATGAATTCTTTTTATCTTTTTGCCTTATAAATAATTTAAGTTTTTTTAAAGATTTGATATCAATAATTTTAGAAAATATTTCATCTAAAAAAATTTTTGAGGTTAATTCTAAAGTAATATTACTGATACCAATTTGAGATAATGATTTGTAAGCTAATGTAATAATTTCAATATCTGCTAATATTGATTTAGATCCAATTATTTCAGAGCCAACTTGTAAAAACTGTCTTTCAGGACGAAGCATTGTTCCTTGTTTTCTAACAACTTCACCATAATAACATATTTTGATAGGTCTAGATTTATTTTTAAATCTTGAAGATGTTATTCTGATAATTTGTGGAGTTATATCATCTCTAATATAAAGCTTACGTTCTCTTTTTTTTGATTCAATTATAAAACAATTTTCACTATTACTTTCATAAAACTCAACTAACGGCGTTTTTACTAAATCAAATCCATTAGAAATGAAATAACTAATAATTTGATTTTTATAATCATGTTCAACATTTGTATTAAAATCAACATGATCTTTAAAGCCTAAAGGGATTAGTGATTTACTTCTCAAGCTTAATCCTAATTTTTTTTTCATAATATTTTGAGTATTCTTGAACTTTATTGATATCCCTACCTTCAACTAACAATCTTATTAATGGCTCCGTACCTGACTTTCTAATTAAAATCCTCATATTTTTATCTTTTAGTTTTTCCTTATTTAGATTTTCAATAAATTTTAAATTTTTAGTAAGTACTTTTTTATAAGAAATATTTACCTTATTTTGAGGAAAGCTTTCATATAGTCTAAAGCTTTTACTTGTTGTTTTATTATTTTTTGAAATAATTTCTATAACTTTTAAAGCCGCTAAGATACCATCACCAGTCTTTGAAAAATTAGAAAGTATAATATGACCTGATTGTTCTCCTCCTAAAATTGAATTAAATTTTCCCATTTCTTTAATTACATTAATATCTCCAACAGAAGATCTTTTTAATTTAATTTTCAGCTTATTTAATAAATATTTTTCAAACCCTAAATTTGACATGACTGTTGTAATTACTGGAAATTTAGAATTAGTTTTATTTAATTTAGTTAAATGTGTAGCAAATAATGCAATAATTTTATCTCCATCGATTTCCATTCCTTTTTCGTCAACTACAATTAATCTATCACCGTCTCCATCAAATGCAAAACCAATATCTGCTTTTTCATCAACTACTTTTTTTGATAGTTGACTAACATCAACAGCACCACAACTTTGATTAATATTTATTCCATTTGGTTTATTATTAATTGAAATTACTTTATGTCCTAATTCCCAAAAAATATTTGGAGCTATTTCATAAGTTGCTCCATTTCCACAGTCTAAAACTATTTTAAGTTTTTTAACTTTAATATGTTTAT
>JABHWG010000022.1 GCA_018657885.1 Pelagibacteraceae bacterium | reverse complement strand
ATAAGTGTTGTTGAAGTTAATGGAGAAAAAAATGAACAAAAGAGGATTATTAGAAAGACTTAAAAATGATTCAATAATATGTGCAGAAGGATTTCTCTTTGAGGCAGAAAGAAGGGGTTATCTTGCTTCGGGAGAGTTTGTTCCAGAATTAGCATTAGAGAATCCAGATGCACTGATGAATATTCATAAGGATTTTCAACATGCTGGTTCAGATATTGTTGAAGCATTTACATATAATGGTCATCGTGAAAAAATGCGTGTTATTGGGAAAGAAAAACTTCTAGAACCCCTTAATAGAGCTGCTCTCAAAATTGCAAAAGCTGTTGCTAATGATCCTGGTGAAGGAAAAGAAAAGAATCTTCTTGCTGGCAATATTTCTAATACCAATATTTGGGATCCAAAAGATAAAAATAAACAAAATGAAGTAAGATCAATGTTTGCTGAAATGATAGGTTGGTCCGTTGATGAAGGAGCTGATTTTGTTGTTGGTGAAACATTTTATTATGCTGAAGAAGCCTATACTGCGCTTGAAGAAATTAAAAAATCAGGACTTCCAGCTGTTTTAACAATTTCTCCTATGGGAGAAAATATTATGCGCGACGGAGTATCGGTTATTGACACATGTAAAGAATTAGAACAGCGAGGTGCAGATGTTGTAGGAATGAATTGTTTTCGCGGACCTAATACTATGTTGCCTTATTTAAAAGAAATTCGTAAAGTGCTTAAATGTCATATGGCAGCTTTACCCATTCCTTATAGAACAACTAAAGATCAGCCAACATTCTTTAATTTGAATGACTCTAACGGATGCACCTGTCCATCACCTCATGGAAGAACATTCCCCACCGCTCTTGATCCCTTATATTGTAATAGATATGAAATAAGAGATTTTGCAAAAAAAGTTCATGCACTAGATATAAAATATATAGGTGTATGTTGTGGTGCTGCTCCAATGCATATTCGTGAAGTAGCTGAAGCAATAGGTAGAAAGGTACCAGCTAGTAGATATAGAGAGAAAATGTCTAATCACTTTATGTATGGAACAAATGAAAGGATACCAAATCATATAAGTGGTTATGGAGATAAAGCTTAATAATAAAAATTATAGAATTCAGAATATTTCTTCAAAAAAATGTTTTGAAATATTGTCAAAAGAAAAAGTTGCATATTTAATAGATGTTAGAACTCATGCAGAGTGGCAATTTGTAGGAGTTCCTGATTTATCAGCTATTAAAAAAGAAGTAATTTTTGTTTCTTGGCAAATACACCCTGAGATGAATGAAAATAAAAATTTTGAGAAACAAATATTAGATATGGGAATTAAAAAAAATAATCCATTGTATTTAATATGTCGATCAGGTCAAAGATCATATAATGCTGCAAAATTATTATTGGATAATGGATTTACTAATTGTTTTAATGTAAGCGATGGTTTCGAAGGAGAATTAAATAAGCAAAAAAAACGCTCCTTAATTAATGGGTGGAAATATAATAATTTGCCATGGAGAAAATAGTGAAGATATTACAAAAAAATTATCAGGGTTATCGCAAACAAACTCAACGCGTTCGTGGAGGCCTAGTTCGCTCACAGTTTGGAGAAACAAGTGAAGCTATTTTTATGAATTCAGGATATGTTTTTGAATCTGCTGAGGAAGCACAAGCTAGATTTGCAGGTGAGATAGATGGTTATTTATATTCGCGCTATGGTAATCCTACTGTATCTACATTTGAAGAACGAATGTCTTTAAGTGAAAATGCAGAAGCTTGCTTTGCAACATCTAGTGGAATGGCAGCCGTATTTAATTCATTAATGTGTTGCTTAAATAGTGGGGATGAGGTTGTATCTTCCTGGTCCCTTTTTGGTTCTTGTTATCATATATTTGATCAAATTTTACCGCGCTTTGGCATAAAAACACATCTAATAGATGGGACGGATTTAGAAGAGTGGCATGAGCATATTAACGAAAAAACAAAATGTATTTTTATTGAAACTCCATCAAATCCAACGATGGAAATCATTGATATTTCAGCTGTTTCTAAAATTGCTCATCAAAACAACGCACTAGTTATTGTTGATAATATTTTTGCATCTCCAATATTGCAGAAACCAATTGAGTTGGGTGCTGATGTTGTTGTCTATTCTGGCACCAAACATATTGATGGCCAAGGAAGGAGTATTGGCGGAGCCATACTATCTGATAATAAATACTATGAAGAATTTTTAAAACCTTTTTTAAGACATACAGGTCCTACCATAAGTCCTTTCAATGCTTGGATATTACTTAAGGGCATTGAAACTTTAGAATATAGAATGCATCAACATTGTGATAATGCAATTAAGGTCGCAAAATATTTACTTGATCATCCTAAAATAGATAATACAATTTATCCAGGATTAAGTAATCATCCTCAATTTAACTTAGCCACTAAACAAATGACAAAAGGTGGCTCCGTTGTAACCTTTACCATTAAAAATGATAATGCATTTAATTTCATCAATGGGCTTAAACTATTTGATATTTCAAATAATCTTGGTGATACAAAAAGTCTAGTTACGCACCCTGCCTCAACAACACATCGTGTCATAGGTGAATCGGGAAGAAAAAAACTTAAAATATCTAATAATATGGTTCGGTTATCATTAGGATTGGAAGACGTTGAAGACTTGATCGAAGATATTGATCATTCATTAAAATTAGTTCAATGATAAATCATTGTAATATGCAAATGAATATTAATAAATTATATTATCAATATTTGAGGAATTTAATATGAAAGCATATCGCTTTATTACTGGAGATGATAATTCAGAATTCTGCCACCGTGTTTCAGAAGCATTATCAAATGATTGGGAGTTATATGGAAAATCTCAAATATTTTTTGATCCAATTTTAGGGAAAATGCGTTGTGCTCAAGCCGTTGTAAAAGAATCTAAAAAAAAATATTCTAAAAAGATGAAATTGAGCTTAGTTTAATTACTATTCAATATGTGGCTTATCTTCCCTTTCGGCATGATTAAATAAAATATGATCAGCCCTCACTCCGTAATTGCTAAGACAACAAGAATGAATTTTAACCGCCAACAAGCCTAGAAAGATATTAGAAGAAATACCAAATGATTATGTAAATTAATCCAACCCACCAAATAATATTGCCAAGTAGCCAACAAATCATAATGCCTCCTATCCTAATTTCTTAACGAGTTTTGCGGGATCAAGTTTAACGTAGGTGTTTAACAAAACTTTGGGATCCAAATGACCACTCATAAGCTGAACCTCTGGAACACTTAATCCTTTTTCAAATAACAAGGTACACGCATGACGCCTTAAGTCGTGCCAACGAAAACCTTTAATCTTTGTTTTGCCTAACGCCTCTTTCCACCAATAATCAGTTTTACGTTTTGTCATTGGAAAAACACTTCTATCTAATTGTCTTGGTTGAGATTGTAAGATCAAAAATGCCTTCTCACTTAAAGGGATGGTTCTATCCTCTCCGTTCTTGGTATCACTTAGTAAGAGAGTTCTATTTCTAAAGTTAATATTATTATATTTAATTTTCAGCAGCTCTCCTTGTCTCACAGCAGTTTCAATAGAAAATTGAACCATTGGTTTGATGTAAGGATTTTCTACTAAAGCGCATGCCTCAAGTAATTCTTTTTGTTCACTATCCTCTAGCACCCTAGTTCTAGGCTTTGGCTCTTTCTCACGTTTCATGGCTCTACATGGATTGCTAGGAAAGTATATTCCCCAATCATTAATGGCCGTTTGAATTACAGTAGACATGAAAGATAAATATTTATTATACGTTGAGCCACTAACACTCAGCAATAAGCGCTCTCTGTACTCTGTTAAATGCTTAGATGATAAACGAAGACAGTTAGTGTCAGCAATTGTATCTTTTAAAATAACACCAATTTTATATTCTTCGTTCTTCCAATCTTTTTTTGCTCTGTGTTTATTCTCTGCCCGGTACCTAAGCAGCAAGTCTCCTAAAGTTAATTTGGATGCCTCTGTGTAATCAGAGAAATCACCAACATCTAATTTTCTTTCTATTCCCCGAGCCCACTTTTTTGCTCCAAGTTTAGTGTCAAAGGATTTGATTAATGCTTTGTGTCCGGCTCTTCTAACAAAGGTAGTATACAACCAACCCTTGCCCGTTTTTCTTCGCTGTATGTACGCCATAATTTCTCACTTTCTAATTGCGAAGTGCAACATGAGTGCAACATGAACGACATATAACTTTTATGATGAAGAAAGATTGGTGGTATGCCTAGCTTTAATAAGGCCCCGAGCACAATGGTGACCGGATTTTGAATCCGGCGCGTCTACCAGTTCCGCCATACTCCCATATTGTTTTCCCTACTTTTACTTGGTTTTTGAAATTAAGTCTATCAACATATTTAATAAAATTTGATTCAAAAAGCGTTGCTAGAGCGTTGTATTATTTTTAAAAAACCTCATCTATGTAAGTTTTATATATGCATTTTATTTTTATAGTTTTAAATAAAAATAAGATAAAAAAATTGTAGATTCAATTTCTTATGAAAAAAAATTTTCTATTCTTACACATTCCAAAAACAGCTGGATCTTCAATTCAAACTGCCTTTAAAGATGCAGAGAAGAAAAATAAAAATCTAAAATATTTTAAAAGAGGAGCGCCTGGGCTAAATGATCAATTCAGCCTTACTTATTTTAAAGATACAAATTTAAATATTAATAATAATATATTGAGCGGTCACTTTGTCTTTAGTGAGGCTTGTAAAAATTTTGAATTATTCTCAATGGTTAGAAATACTGTTGATCTTTTTATTTCTAACTTATATTTTTTTTACCTTGAAAAATATAAAAGATTTAATTGGAATTCAGAAAATATAAAAAAAATAAAAGAAAACATAAGCTTTGATTTAAATTTTTCAAAAAATGATTTTAGTTTTATTTCAAAATTAATTCAAAATAATTTTGTTAACTCTAATATAATAACCAAAACTTTTGCTGGCGTGCCTTATGAAAAATATTATCTTGTAACTGAGGACTATAAATTAGAAGAAGAGGATTATTTTAGAGCAATAGAAAATTTAAAATATTTTACGTATATAGGCAACACTGATAGTGTGGAAAATTTCTTAAAGATAATTCTTAATTATTTACCCGTAAGCTCTTTTGATTATCAATCAGTACATATATTTAAAAAAGATAAAAATTTTGTTGAAAACATTAGAAGTTTATTAGGAGATAAGATTAAAGAATATAATTATTATGATACTAAAATTCTTGAAGTAATTAAAAATAAATTTAATAGTTAATAATAAATTTGATATTATCTTCAAATTTTATGAATTATTATCCATTTATATAAATCATATTTCTCACTTTCTGAAAGTGCAAAGCGTCGTATGAGCGTTGTAAAAGTAATTTGATTGTTGAGACTGTTTAATTAACGGCTGTAAATATAGAATTAATAATGCCCACACCACCGAAGTGACCGGATTTTGAATCCGGCGTGTCTACCAGTTCCGCCATACTCCCATATTGTTTTTCTTTCTTTTACTTAGTTTTTATTATGTAAGTCCATGAGCATATTTATAGAAAATTAACACACAGGGCGACTTCAGGGCGTTGCT
>JABHWG010000030.1 GCA_018657885.1 Pelagibacteraceae bacterium | reverse complement strand
TACACTCGAATTGCGGGAGAATAGCAGCTAAACTCGAGAACGCGTTTAAAAATGCCTCTCAGTAGTTAATAACTGTAGAGGTTTTTTTTTACCCAAAATTCAATCGGAGAGGGTGATTTATATCCATATTGCAACCCCACAATAATGTGAAATAGCTAAAAAAGGCATCACTATGATTAAGCGTAACTTAATTGCTGTTAAATCTTTAAAATTGTCGGAAAATCTACTTATAAAAATTAAAGATAAGCAATCAGTCAAACAAATAAACAAAATCAAAAATAACAAAAAAATTTCAAAATGGATATTAGGAAGAGAGACTATATACAAACCAAAAAATGTTAAAAATTAACAGATATTTATTTATTTAATTTATTTATATTTATCAATAAGTTAAATATTTTTTTTATTTATAGATGATTTTTAATTATTATGTTTATATGATAGGTTATAAATAATACTTAAGGGAGGAAAAGTATGTTTTTAATTAATAAATTAAATAAGATTAAATATTTAATAAGTATTTTAGTATTTATATCTATATTTCCTTTTGCTACTAACGCAAAAGATCAAATAGAATTGGATTTTATGGTGTTTGAGACACCAAATCTTCCTGCAGAATTTTGGGATGATGCAATTGCAAGAACTGTTGCTGAATTCCCAGAATATAAAATTAATAAAATAGTTCCACCAAATGTAGGAACAATGGGAGACTACCTTAAACAACTTCAAGCTACAGATCAATTTCCTGATGTTATGATGTCAAATTTTGCTGTTGCAGAATTTATTGAAGCGGGTCTTTTACTTCCATATGAAGATAGTGATTTAGTTCGTTTTGTTGACCCTGTTGGTCTTGGATTAACTAATGGTAAACAATATGCTCTTCCGCAACTTACTGTTGTTGAGTCTTTAATGTTTTACAATAAAGATATGTTCTCTAAAGCGGGTATTTCTGGTGAACCTGAAACTTGGGAGCAGTTAGAAGATGCTGCTGCCAAGCTTAAATCTAATAATTTAACTCCATTCATCGTAGGAGGAGCTGCAGGTGATTCATGGGCTGCTGCTTGGCCACTTATGGATCTAGTTGCTTTAAATGTTACTGGTAAAGATAAGGATTTTTTAAAGAACTTGAAAAATGGAAGTGGAGATTTTTCTAATCCATTGATGGAGGATTCAATTAATGCTTATTCTGATTTAGTTAGTAAAGGTTGGACTAATTCTACAGCTTTAAGTTTAAATTATTCTGAACTTCAGCAAACATTCTTGAATGGTGATGGTGCTATGTACCCTATGGGCGGTTTCTTTGCTGGCGCAGTTCCACTAGATCATCCATTTGAAATTGGTGTATTTGCAATTCCTGCATTGGATGGTAACTCAAGATTGGTTACATATACATCTGGAGGACCTGCAGTTAGCGCCAATACTGAATATCCTGAAGAGGCAAGAAAATTTGCAGTTGAATTTGCTACTAATGTGGCAACTAATGCTGATGATTTGTTCAGAGATGCTCACATTCCTAATAATAAAAATTTTGATTTAGAAAGAGATATGAAAGGGTATGATATTCACCCATTAATATTTGAAATAATTGAAATTTTACAAACTCCAAATTATCAACATGTACCATTTTTCACATTTGAAGTAGGGGATGATGCTCTTGTATCGGGTATGCAAGCTGAGGTATTTGCTAACTCTCAAGAAATTTTGAGTGGTAAATCAACATCTGAAATTATTGAAAATTTAAATAATAAATTAGCAGAACTTCAATAAATTTATTAATATAAAAAGGGGCTAACTTTAGCCCCTTTAATGTAATAAAAGTTTAATATTTTGAAAATTACTAAACATAAAATAGATTATTTTTTACTTTTAATGCCAGGTTTAATTTTATTTGGTTTGCTTATTATGCTTCCTATATTGTTAACGATTGTTTATTCATTTTTTAAAATTAGTTTTTTAACTAATCAATTTGATTATGTTGGATTTAAAAATTTCTTAAAGTTACTTCATAAAAAAGATTTCTACAATTCTTTGCAAATTGTTTTAACACTAACTATTATTGCTGTAATTTTTTCTAATTTGATTGGTATTATTTTTGCTAAATTATTTAATAAAAACAACAAAATATTTATAGTTTTGAGGGTTTTAATTTTTACACCATTCATCTTAAGTCCCATTGTGGTAGGTTATACCTTTTCTAGTATCCTCACAGACAAGGGGATATTAAATCAATTTCTTAATTTTTTTTCTATAACTCACGATATTAGCTGGTTAGGAGATTCTAAATATGCATTAATATCAATATCTATTGCCTTGTGTTGGCAATTAGTAGCTTTTTGCACAGTAATCTATTTGGCGTGTCTAAAAAATATACCAAGTGAGTTAGAAGATGCAGTCAACATCGATGGAGCAAATAATATACAAAAATTTAGATATCTAGATTGGCCTTTACTTGCTCCGGCATTAACAATTAATACTGTTGTTATTTTGATTTCTTCTTTCAAATTATATGATCGTGTTCTTGCTCTTACTGGTGGCGGCCCTGGTAGATCAACAGAAACAATTTCAATGTTAATTATCAGAACTGCTTTTAATGAAAACAGAGTAGGTTTTGCTTCTTCAATGTCTTTAATTTTACTAATACTAAGTGGAATTACAACTTTTGTTGCTTTGATATATTTAGGCAAAAGAGAAGTAACAATCTAATGTCTTATAAAAGAATAATAATATCAGTTTTATTATCAATGATTTTTTTATTCCCTCTTTATATGATATTTATAAATTCTTTTAAGTTTGAGTTAGATATTATTAATAATCCTGCTGCTTTACCTGATATTTACACGTTCAAAAATTACTTAAATATATTTTCTAGATCTGATCAGCTATTTACTAAATCTTTATTGAACAGTGTTTTGTTTACATCATTATCAATAATCTTTGTGCTGATATTGTCTTCAACATTGGCTTTCTCAATGTATTTTTTATCAAATAGAGTTCAAAACATAATTTTTATTTTTTTACTGCTAGGGTTAATTTTACCGACACCAATTATATTAATTCCTGTATTTACAATTTTGAAGTTTTTTAAACTTAATAATACGGTTGTTGGGTTAGTTTTATTTTTTTCAGCATATTATCTTCCTTTTGGAACATTGGTTTTCAAAGGTTTTTTGAAAAATGTACCTAAAGAAATGATAGAGGCATCATTTATTGACGGCGCTAATTTTTATATTTGTTATTATAAAATTGTTTTACCAGTTATGAAACCAGCAGCTGCTAGCATCATTATAATAACAGGTACCTGGGTTTGGAATGATTTTTTAAACCCATTAATTTTATTAGGCCCACTTCAGGGGACAACAGTAACAGTAGGATTGTATAGAATGGTTGGTCAATATTCTGTTAATTTTGGCGAGTTATTTGCATTTATGGTTTTAATATCTTTGCCTGTTATAATTGCATACTTATTTTTACAAAAATATTTTATTGAAGGTCTGATGGCAGGAAGTGGAAAGTAATTAAATTTATGATTAAGGAATTATAATGAAAAAACATAATATGGGAAACAATTCAGGAAATATTGCTATTGGTGGCATCTTAACTGAATGCAATGAATTTTCAATTAATTTGATGACTAAAGAAAATTTTAAAAGATATGAATATTATGAAAAAAATGAAATTCTTAATTTAACATCTGGAGTTGTTGGAGGTATGCTTAGTGCTTTAGATGGATCTTCTTTTAATATTTCACCAACTGTTTTTGCAAGTTGTTCTCCAGGAGGCGTAATTGAAGACAAGTGTTACTTTGATATTAAAGAAAAAATTCTTGATGAAATAAAAAATATGCAAAATTTAAAAGCTGTTCTTTTACCTCTTCATGGGGCAGCTGTTACAGAGTCTATCGGTGATTTAGAAGGAGATTTAATTTCAAGTATTAGGAACATCATAGGTAATGACAAGCCCATTGTTGTAACATTAGATTTACATGCCCATGTTACTCAAGAAATGATAGAAAATTCTTCTGCAATTTTAGCATGGGAACAATATCCTCACCTAGATCCATATGAAACAGGTGTAAGAGGTAGTAAATTATTAAGAGAAATTCTTGAGAAAAATATCAAACCGAAGATGTATTTTAGTAAAACTCCTATTTTACACTCTGCTATTAATGCATCAACTTTTGGACAAACCCCTTTTGCCGAAATAATGAGAGATTTAAAACAAGAAGAAAAGAATAATCCTCATATCTTATCCTCCAGTTTGATACATGTAGACCCTTATATAGATCAAAATAATATGGGAGGTGGTGTAATTATCATCACAAACAATGATATTGAAAAAGCAAAAAATATTTCTTTAAAATTTACAAAAAATTATTGGGATAGAAGGTTTGAATTTGAGCCAAAACTATATTCACCTCAAGATGCTATTCGCGATGGTTTGGATAAAAATAGCAATGTACTTCTTGTAGAAACTGCAGATGCTTGTGGGGGTGGTGCAGTTGGTGATAGTGTGCAAACACTAAAAGAGCTATTAAATTTAGCTCCTAATGAAAAATCTTTAACTCATGTTGTTGATCCAATAGTCGCAGCACAATGTGTTGAATTAGGAGTAGGAAAAGAGATAAAAATTCTACTCGGTCACCAAGTTGATAAGCAGTGGGGTGATCCTGTTGAAATTAATGTTAAGATAGAGAAAATTACAGATGGTAAATTTATTTATAATGGTGGTATTTGGGATAAAACTATTGGTGAAATGGGCCCGTCTGCATTGGTTACTATAGGAAACATCCATATTTTAGTATCTTCATTTGGAACGTATGAGTGGAATTGTGAACAATTTTTATCATTCGATCTGAGGCTAGATAAATATAAATTTTTAGTTGTAAAAAACCCTATGAATTATAAAAATACTTTTTCTCATATTAAAAATATCTATATTTTAGATACAGCAGGTCCAACACCACCAACATGTAAGCATTTAAAATTTAAAAAAATGTTTACATATTTTCCTAAGCAATTAGATTTAAAATTTGAAGATGTATTACTTGAGTATAATAATTAAATTTAATGAATTTAAAAAATAATTTTGATATAAAATATAAAATACCAAAACCTAAAAATTATAAAAAATATAATATTGGCATTATTGGTGCAGGTAATATTGTAGAAAATTCACACCTCCCTACATATTTAGATCATAATTTAAATATCATTAATATATATGATGCTGATACAAATAAATCTAAACTACTTAAAGATAAATTTAATATCCAAAAATATTCAAAAAATTTAGATGAATTTTTAAATGATAAAAGTATTGATATTGTAGATATTGCAGTTCCAGCTAAATATAATAAAGAATTATTTTTTGAAGCTTTAAAATATAATAAAAACATTTTAATACAAAAACCTTTATCGGATAATATAAAGACTGGGCTGGATATTTTAAAAAAATATCAAGAAACCAATTTGAAAGCAAATGTTAATCATCAGATGAGATATTCTCCATCTATAAGTGCTGCTGGATATTTGATTAAAAATAATATGTTAGGAAATATATTAGAGTTTAACTTTTATACAAAAAGAAAAACTGATTGGTCAATATGGCCATGGTTAGATAAAATTAAGTATCCTGAGTTATGGTATAATTCAATTCATTATATAGATACAATACGCTCTCTATTTGGAGAGCCAATCAAACTAAACTCGAAATTATTAAAACATCCTAATAGTAATTTAGATAAACCTACTAGAACATATATAAATTTTGAATATGAAAATAATTTATATGGTTCATTAAATATAAATCATGACTCAATTCTTGAATCTGATATGTGGACTGCTGGATTTGAAATTGAAGGAGATATGGGTGTTTGCTCAGGCAAAATAAGCTCCATGATTGGCGATGGAAAAAATTTTAAAGATAATATTTCTTTTACTTCGAAAAATTCTGATGAACCTTTAGTATTTAATAAAGAATTAGATGGGAGATGGTTTTCAGATGCTTTTATTGGCCCTATGTTTTCTTTAATTGAAGCTATTGATAACAATACTCAGCCTGAAACAAATATTGCTGATGCTTTTAAGACATTAAAACTATTAAATTTAATTGAAAAAAGTCATGAAACTTCCTCGATTATATCTTGCCAATAAAATTAAGTATCTAAATTAGTTAGATTTTTTTAGCAGCGCTAGCCTCTCTTATATTTGAAAGTTTGGTATATCTATCAATCATTTGTACTGTCTTATGTCCACTTTGAGCCATGATTTCATGAGTTGGAACTCCATTCATCCTTGCTTGTGTTATAGAGCCTATACGGAGGCTATGTCCAGATATTTTATCACAATCATCTAAACCTGCAGCACTAGCTCTCTTTTTCAAGATTAAAACAAAACTTGTATCATTAAGGCTTACTTTTTGGTTCATTTGATTCATTGTGTATTTCTCAATAGTATTAGATTTATTTATTTTGTAGAATAGTGGGCCATTATCTATTCTAGCAACTTCAAGCCAATTTTTAAGGGCTTTTACAGGGCAAAAATTATCATTTGTGGCAGGTAAGAAGATCATGCGTCCTTCCCCAGTTTGGTCTGTTTTTGAGAAAGGAATTAAAACTTGAATACCATCATCTTCAAAGTGTAAATGCTCATATCTCATACCTAAAAGCTCTGACCTGCGACAAAAACTATAAAAACCTATTAATATCAAGGCTTTATCACGAAAGGTTGAGTAATCATCTGAATCATCACTGATAGAATTTATGATTTTCTCTATATCTGCTTTCAGTATTTCTTTAGCTTGTCCAGATTTTAAATTTTTTTCATTTCGAACAATAGCACTTATAGTTTCGGCTATATTGGGGTTTTTTCTGTCAAACTGGAAGTTATTTAACCGGTATTTGTATGTAATTGAGGCTAAAATTCTTTGTATTGTTGATGCTTTGTAAGCAGTTGAGGAGTAGGGGTTATTATTTAATTTTTCTCTTCCAGGAATATTACTAGAACCTTTAAGTAATCTAGCTTCTGGATCTTCGTGCAGCCAATCCATATAGTTTGCTGTTAAAGCATAAGCAGAATCTAAATCATCTACATCAAGTGGATTGCATTTATATTTACTCTTGCAGTAGTCTATAAACTTAAGCCAATCACCTTCATATTTATCTTGAGTGTTTTTAGACTTAGATTTTTCCTTAAGTTTAGTAACATTATCATTTATTGTAATTTTAACCATATTTATATATTACGATAATTACAGTTATCGTAACATATAGTCAATACAATAATATTATTATTATATAACAATAATTTAATTAATTTAATTAATAAAATAACTTAAGGTATAATCAATATATTGATTTTCACGTGTAATAAAATACTGTATATAGTGGATCTATATGGAACATTTTCCGCATATATCTGCCAATTCAGAGATCTTTGTATTAACAGGTGCTGGTATAAGTAAAGAATCTGGACTAGATACGTTTAGAGATAATGATGGTTTATGGAATAATCACCGTGTTGAAGATGTTGCCACTCCAGAAGCATTCACTAGAAACCCTTCCCTAGTCTATGATTTTTACAATAATAGACGTAGAGAGCTCAATAATGGTACAAAACCTAATAAGGCACATTTAGACCTTGTAGAATTAGAAAAAACATTAAAAATCAATGTAATAACGCAAAATATAGATAATCTGCATGAAATAGCAGGGAGTTCATCAATTATTTACATACATGGTGAGCTGAACAAGGCACGATGTATCCAAAATGATACTCATATTCACTACTGGACAGATGATTTAGATGAAACTCATCAATGTTCTGATTGTGGCTCTCAAATGCGCCCTCACATCTGTTGGTTTGGAGAAATGCCCTTCCAAATGGATGAAATTCATCAAAAAGCAGAGCAATCCGACCTATTTGTCTCTATTGGAACATCCGGTGAAGTCTATCCAGCAGCTGGCTTTGTTTCCATGTTTAAAAAAATGAATAAACCAACTGTCGAATTGAATTTAGAGCCTTCACGCAATCAAGATCAATTTGATTTTGCCATTCACAAACCTGCAACAGTCGCTGTTGAAGAATTTAAAAATTTAGTTCTCAAAAATATTAAATAATTGTTGAGATTTTTTATTCACGTAATTCTATTTTTTACACTTTTTAATTTTTCTTAATACTAAGAATCTGACGATTAATTTTCTAAGGTATAGGCGTGAATAAATCCTCCGAAGCGTTTGATACAGCGCGTAGCGAATACATAGAAGGTTACGTAAAAAAAAAAGAGCATATCTTCCCTACTCTCTCACTTATTGCTAAAGAATTTAAAATTTCCCTTTCTACTCTTCGTAAAAAAGCTGCCAATGAAGGCTGGTATAAAAAAAGAAAGCATCATCAAAATTCCCAAGAAGAATTTGAAATGCGCAAACAATTTAAAGGCAAATATTCAAAACTCGCTCAAGTGTCTCGAAACTCTCTTGTCTTTGTCGAATATTTTCAAAATGCCATTAATGAAGAAATAGAAAAAGTTAAAAATAATAAAACAACTCATAGTATTGAAGATATGAATAGACTGATAACCTGTAGTCAAAAAATACAACGACTTGCAGAACAAGCAAACACCACACTTACTAATTTAGAAAATCCTCTTATGAGTTTAACTGATTAACTGACTTTATTAAGATCCTAACAAAGTCCATTTAATTGTGTGCATTATGTTTAAGAAAAAAAATTAAACAATCTAATAATTTAACGTGTCTAAAAAAGATAATTTTCCATTTTCTATTTTAAGGCAAGATAACTTTCCTGAATAGAATGATCCGGTATCAAGGTTTATTCGAAAAGGATAATGTTCAACTTTTTCTACCGGTGTATGACCATGAACAATAATTTTACTATATGTCATTTTTGGGCTAAAAAAACTTTTTTCACGCGTCCATAACATTGTTTCTTTTTCCTGCATGTTAAAAGGAATATTTGGATTAATACCAGCATGAACAAAGAAATAATTCTGCCAAGTAAAATTTATAATTAACAGTAATTTATTTATGCATTGCTTATCATGGATGAAGAAAACAATTTCAGTAGTTTATAGAGATAAATTAGAAGCGTGTTAAAGATATATGACCAAGAAAATTAACTTTTCAAAAAAATTATACTACATTTGCCCATTCACCTTTTCTAAAAACAGGAATAATATCGCAATTAAAATTCATTCCATCAACATCAATCTCTTTTGATCCAATCATCCACTCATGATCATCTGATAATAAAGAAATTTAATTTTTAAGATTGTTAATTTTCTTTGCTAAATTTTGACTAATTATTTTTACTCCCTTTATATTTGGATGTTTACCATCCGCTTGATTTAATTCTGGATTCAAAGCTACTCCTTCTAAAAGAAAAGAGTAATAAGAAATTTCAAATTCTTCAGCTAAATTAGAGTAAATTTCATTAAATGATTTTTGATATGCATTTCCATAAGAGCTTGGTGCTTGCATACCAGTTAATAAGATGGGAATATTTTTATCTAAGACAGTCTTAATGATATTTATTAAATTATTTTTAGTAACTTCAGGATTTATACCACGTAACATATCATTAGCTCCTAAACCAAGAATGAATAAATCATAATCATCTTGAAGACTCCAATTCAACCGGTTTAATCCCCCGCTAGAAGTATCTCCAGAAACAGAGGCATTAATAATTTTGCTTTTAATATTTAATTTAAGTAGATCTTCTTCAAGAAAACGATCTAGGTGATTTGAGCTATCCAACCCATAACCTGCCATTAAAGAGTCACCAAAAAGAATAATCTT
>JABHWG010000076.1 GCA_018657885.1 Pelagibacteraceae bacterium | reverse complement strand
TGATAAAAAAAAAGCTAATTATGTTCCTCTATCACCTTTAAGTTTTATTACTCGTGCTAAAGATATTTATCCAAATTATGAGTCCGTAGTATACGGTAATAGAAATTATACATGGTTTGAAACATATAATCGATGTACAAAATTTGCTAGTGCCTTGACTAAACAAGGTATTAGTCTTGGTAGCACTGTCTCTATTATAGCAGCAAACACTCCAGAATTATTAGAAGCACATTATTCAATCCCAATGATCGGTGGTGTTGTTAATACAATTAATACAAGATTAGATGCAGAAACAATTGCTTATATTTTAGAACACAGTGATGCTAAATTATTAATTACTGACACACAGTTTTCACCGACTATTAAAAAAGCACTAACACTTTATGGGAAAAAAATTCCCATCATTGATATACATGATGAGCAAGCAATTTTTAAAGAAGGTGAAGGAAAAAAAATAGGTAGTTGGACATATGAAGAATTTTTACAAACTGGGGAAGATGATTTTAATTGGTCTTTACCAGAAGATGAATGGCAAGCGATCTCTTTGAGTTATACATCTGGTACAACAGGTAAACCAAAGGGTGTTGTTTATCATCATCGAGGCTCTTACTTAATGTCAACTGGAAGTGTGACGGCGTGGAACATGACAAACAAGCTTACTTTTCTTGCAACGGTACCAATGTTTCACTGCAATGGATGGGGCTATCCATGGACAGCTGCATTAATTCATGCCAAAGTAGTGTGCTGTCGATACATAATCGCAAAAGATATTTATCATCTTATAGATCAGCATAAAGTTACTCATTTTGGTGGTGCGCCTATTGTGTTAAATTTGATTACGAACGCTGACGAGAAAGATAAAAAAGAAATCAATCATAAAATTTATGTTTTAACAGCAGGGGCACCTCCTACAAGTGCAATTCTAGAAAAAATGGATAATTTAGGATTTGAAGTGATGCATGTATATGGGTTAACGGAAACATATGGACATGTTTTACAATGTGCATGGAATGAAGAATGGAATGATAGTTCCAATAGTGAAAAAGCAGATTTAAATGCAAGACAGGGAGTACGTTATCCCAATCTTGAAGAAGCCATGGTTGCTGATCCTGAAACATATATACCCGTTCCAAAAGATGCAAAAACAATGGGTGAAATACTAATGCGTGGTAATGTCGTGATGAAAGGATACTACAAAAATAAAGAGGCAACAGAAACATCGATGAGAAATGGCTGGTTCCACTCAGGGGATTTAGCTGTTGTATATCCTGATGGATACATACAAATCAAAGATCGCTCAAAAGACATCATAATATCTGGAGGAGAAAATATTTCTTCTGTTGAAGTAGAAAATGTTGTGGCAAAGCACCCAGCCGTATCCCTTGTTGCAGTAGTGGCAAAGCCAGATGAAAAATGGGGAGAGACACCGTGTGCTTTTGTAGAATTAATTTCTGGAAAAGAAGCAACAGAGGAAGAGATTATTAATTTTTGTAAGGAAAATATGGCAGGATTTAAAAGACCTAAAACAATTATTTTTGGTGATTTACCAAAAACATCAACAGGAAAAATTCAAAAATTTGAATTACGTACTAAAGCAAAGGAGTTATAAATGGATCCCAAAACTTATAAATTTGATACACTTAGTTTACACGCTGGATATCAACCTGATAAAAATTCAGGTGCACGACAAGTTCCTATTTATCAAACAACTTCATATCTTTTTGATGATGTTGATCATGCAGCTGCGCTTTTTAATTTAGAGCGAGGTGGACATATATATAGTCGAATATCAAACCCAACTGTGTCTGTTTTAGAAGAGAGAGTAGCTGCTCTTGAAGGTGGAACAGCAGCAATAGCGACGTCTTCTGGAATGGCAGCTATTTTTTTAGCTATTATGACATTATGTGAATCAGGAGACCATATTGTTGCATCTTCTCAAGTTTATGGTGGTACGGCTAATCTTCTTCGTTTAACACTTCCAAAATTTGGCATTAAAACTACTTTCGTAAAGCCTCGTGATACACAAGGTTTTAAAAAGGCTATTCAGGAAAATACAAAATGTATTTTTGGAGAGTTGCTTGGTAACCCTGGCAATGAATTAATGAATATGCCTGAAGTTGCTGACATAGCGCATGATGCAGGAATCCCTCTTATTATTGATAGTACTTATCAAACACCTTATCTTTGTAAACCTTTCGATTTTGGTGCTGATATTGTTGTTCATTCTTTAACAAAATGGATGGCAGGTCATGGATCTTCTATGGCAGGGATTATTGTAGAAGGAGGTAAATTTAACTGGATGCAAAATGATAAGTTTCCTTCTTTAGCAAAAGAGTATGAAGGATATCACGGATTATCTTTTGCTGAAGAGTTTGGTCCCGTTGCATTTACGATGAAAGCACGTGCAGAAGGTATGAGAGATTTTGGACCATGTTTAAGTCCACAAAATGCATGGAATGTTATGCAGGGAATAGAAACCTTATCTGTGAGAATGGAAAAACATTGTGCTAATGCAGAAAAAATGGTTGAATTCTTATTAGGTAATGAAAGTGTTGCTTGGGTATCTCATCCAAGTGCTCCAGATCATCCTGATTATGAATTAGCAAAAAAAATACTTCCTAAAGGAAGAGGTTCTATGATTGCCTTTGGAATAAAAGGTGGCAAAGAAGCAGGAACAACTTTTATTAATAATGTAAAACTTGCATCTCATCTCGCTAACGTTGGTGATACGAGAACGCTAGTAATACACCCTGCATCAGCTACTCATTCACAAATGGATGAGGAAACTTTAAAATTTGCTGGACTTTCTCAAGATATGATTAGGTTATCTGTAGGTATTGAGGATATTGAAGATATTAAAAATGATTTTGAAGATGGATTTAGAGCAGTAAAAAAATTAAAGCTTGTTGTTAATAAATGAAATTCCAAGTAAATAACGAAGAGGTTTTTGCTTCCACTGGTGGAAGACCTTTTGACACTAATAAACCTCTAATTATTTTCATTCATGGAAGTGGATTAACTCATATGTGTTGGGTCTTACAAACAAGGTACTTTGCATTTCATGGATATAACGTTTTAGCTCTTGATTTACCAGGTCATGGTTTATCTGGAGGTAAAAGTTTAACATCCATTGAAGATATGGCTGATTGGATTAATGATGTAATTGATTCTGTTGGGTACAAAGAAGCATCGTTAGTTGGCCACTCGCAAGGTTGTTTAGTTGCTATGGAATGTACTTCACGATATTCTAATAAAATTAAAACATTAAGTTTAATGGGTGGTGCAGGAGCGATACCAATGAACCCAGAACTATTATCTCTTGCGGAAAATAGTGATGCTAAAGCAGTCGATCTAATGATGGATTTTGCACATGGACCATCTGGTCATTTTGGCGGCCATCCAGTCCCTGGTTTATATCATTTAAATACTGGATCAATGCTCGTTCAGAGTAAAGAAATTAAAGACACCCTAGGTGTAGATTTTAGAGCGTGTGAAAATTACACTAATGGTTATGAGGCTGCAAAAAAATTAGACTTACCTACATTATCAATTTTAGCAGATAAAGACAGAATGTGTAGACTAAAGGATGGTCAAAAATTAGCAGATTATATTAAGGGAAGTGAAGTCCATATTATTCAAAATTGTGGACATATGATGTTACTAGAAGAAGCTGATCAAACTCTAGCAATATTAAAAAAATTTATTCTTGAGAAATATCCAAATAATTAAAATAACTAATACTTTTGTTATTTGGAGGCATCAGGTTTTGTTAGTTCTTCAAGCTGTCTCATTTCTTCTTCTAATTTGAGACGTTCTTGTTCTTCACGTTTCTTTTTTCGTTCTTCTGATTTTTGTTTGAGTTTTAACTCTTTTTGCATCTTGCGGTCTCCCGCTTTTGATTTATGATTAAAGTGAATACCCATGATAACCTCTAAGATCCTTATACTAAAAAAATAAAATTATTTCTAGAGGGTAATTTTGGCTTAATTCCTAGAAAGCCAAATAATTATTACAAATACAAGAACAGCAAAAGTTTGAAATAATACTCGAAGACGTATAAGCTTATTGATGTGATTTTTATTTAGCTTACCATTCACTGCCATCGCAATCACTTATACTATAATAGCACCTAACGCACCTACCATGAAAACAACTAATACGATTTGTAAAACATCCATATAAATTTATATAGTGCAATTCTTCTCTTGAACGAACCATCAATTGTCGCATATAGTATTTTATGCCTGATATTTTAAATGGACCGTCATTTTC
>JABHWG010000023.1 GCA_018657885.1 Pelagibacteraceae bacterium | reverse complement strand
AGAATATCCATATCAGAAGAGGAAAATAATTCAGGGATATGATTATAGCCATCTTCATCATAAGTTTTTTTTAAATCAACTAAGTCAGGAATATTAAATTCAATTTTCATATTAAATTTTTCTCCTCCAATTCTTTACGCAGTTTAAGTTGATACGCATCATGAGCTTCCTTATCTTCTTCTGCACTCTCTCCATAATATATAAAACCAAGTGCTTTTCTAGTTCTTGTTTGTGATTTATTTCCCTCTGCCCAGTGAATAGTTTTGGCATTGTGTATAAGAAAAGTCCCTGCCTCTCCAGGAAATGAGACGGTATTCAATTTATCATTTTCAGTGCCAAAATCAGTAAGACCTTGGGAAAAACCCAGTATTTCAGATCTACCATGTGGTCTATATTCTTCATGCAAATGAGAGCCTTTTACATAATGAATACATCCATTTTCTTCATCAACTTTTTCAAGTGCTAACCAGCAAGTCACAGCATTATGTTTCTTTAGCATAAAATAATACCCATCTTGATGAGGAGGTGTTGGTTTACCAACTCCTGCTGGTTTATTAAAATATTGTAAATTTTTAGCGATTGCCTTCTCACCTAAAATAGATGAGGCAAGTTCTTGAATTTTACTTTCTTCAATTAATTGCTTAAAATAATCATCATAAGTAAACATCTGTTGAAGGTTTTTTATAGTGCTCTTATCTTCTTTATCTTCATAAAAAACATGATGGTTAGGAAGAGTTGGTGCAATTATATTAACATATCTATCTAACTCATTTTTTATTTCTTGTATTTTATCCTCTTCAAAAAAAGAGTAAATAGCTGCATATCCATCTATTTCAAATTCTTGTTTTATTTTTTTATTAATAAAATTCATATATTTACCTTGATTTGAGTTATTATGTTTATATGATAACTCAATAAATATTAAAATCTAGTTAAAAATTAATATAGAATAATTTTTATGCACAAAAAATACAAAAGGGTTTTTTCCATTAACAATGATCTTGGTTTTAGGAATTATACTGTAAGGGATATAATTAACCTAAAGGGAAAAAGAAAATTAACCCAGGTAAGGGTAACAACAACTGAAGAAGCATCAGCTGCAGAAGAAGCAGGCATTGATTTAATTCTTACAGGACCAGGGCCAAATCTTCCAGCTATACGAAAAGCTGCTGCTAAAACTTTTATGACAGTAGGAGTTCCATTTATTCAAAATCCTTCAAAAAGAGAGGCAACAAAAAAAGCGTTTGATATTATCGAAGCTGGGGCTGACTCACTGATGTGCCAAAACTGGAATTTAGATTGGATGAAACATTTAAATAAATTTCGTATTCCCTTTCAAAGTCATGTTGGCTTTATCCCAAGAAGAACAACTTGGATAGGTGGCATTCGATCATTTGGTAAAACAGCTAGTGAGGCGATGGAATTATACAAAGATGTAAAGGATATAGAAAATACTGGAGCATGGGGTATTGAAGTAGAATTAGTTCCTCAAAATATTTTAGCAATTATTACTCAGGAAACATCCTTAATTACTATATCAATAGGGTCAGGAAATGCCGCAGATGCACAATTTCTATTTGCAGAGGATATTTTAGGACAAAGTGAGATAAAGTTTCCTCGACATGCAAAAAAATACAAAAATTTTGATAAACTTTTAAATAATCTACAAAAAGACAGAGTTAATGCATTTAAAGAGTTTAAGTTAGATGTGAAAAAAAAAATATTTCCAACAAACAAACATTCAATTTCAATAGATAAAAAAGAATTATCTAATTTTAAAAATTTTCTACATAAAAATAATAGCACAATCTAATAATGCTTAAGAAATATAAAAAAATTTATTCACTTGCTCATCAGGCTGGATATAGAAATTACACCGTTCGTGATTTATTAGAACTTAAAGGTAAGAAAAAACTTACACAAATTAATGTAGTATCCGCAAATGAAGCTGCTGCTGCTGAAATTGCTGGGATCGATTTATTAATTACTGGAGCAGATAATTTAAAAGCAATAAGAGAAGCTGCGCCTAATACATTTTTAACTTGTGGTATAAAATATACGGAACATGAATCAAAAGAGAGTATTGCTAAAAAATGTTTTGAGCTTGTCGAATTAGGAGTAGATTCCATTCACACTAATTCATGGAATATTAATTTTATAAAATATATCAGTGAATTCAACATTCCGTTACAAGGACATGTAGGTTTTGTCCCCATGATGTCAACTTGGACTGGTGGTGTAAAACCAGTTGGAAAGACATCACGTGAGGCTATTAAAATATTTAAAGATATAAAAGAATTAGAAAAAATTGGTTGTTGGGCAGTAGAGGTAGAATGTGTCCCTAAAGATGTTTTAGCAGAAATGACTCAACAAACAAAAATGTTAACTGTATCAATAGGGTCAGGCATTAAAGGTGATGTACAATTTTTATTTGCAGAAGATATCTTAGGCTATCATCATAGCTCAACAGTGACGCCAAGACATGCAAAAAGTTATTGTAATTTTAATAAAATTTATAATAATATGCAAAAAGAAAGAATTGATGCTTTTCAAAAATTTCAACTAGATGTAGAAACAAATAAATTTCCCTCAATTAGACATTCTATTATAGCTAAAAAGGAAGAGGTAAATAAATTTAAAAAATTACTAGTTAATTTAAAAAATGGAAATAAGTAAATCTGCTCGACGATTATTTAAATCAGAAATTATTAAATATAAAGAAGAAGGATACATTAAAAACCTTCCTGTTTTTTCAAAAAATGGAGTAGAAAAACTGCAATTACTCTTTAGTGAATTAAATGAACGACTTCCAAAAGGTGTTAATTTAAATAAAACTAATATGTGGCATAAAGCTAGTAAGCAATTTTATGATTTGGCTCACACACCTGCTATTTTAGATTATGTAGAAGATCTTCTCGGTCAAAATTTTTATTTATGGGGTGGTCAATTTTTTTATAAACCTGCATATAGTAATAGTATTGTTCCTTGGCATCAAGATTCCCAGTATTGGCCTCTAGAACCATCTAATTCTGTAACAGTTTGGCTTGCAGTTTATGACACTGATGAAAAAAATTCTGCCATGAAAATAATCTCTGGAAGCCATAAGGATAAAATTTACTTACATAATGAAAATACTAATGAAAATTATATCTTAAATCAGGAAGTTTCAAATAACCAAATTGATCAAAATAAAATTGTTTATATGAATCTTAAAGCTGGCGAAATATCTCTTCATTCTGATGCTCTTCTGCATGGATCAGATAAAAATAATTCTAATCTTCCTAGATGCGGAATTACTCTTAGGTACTCACCTTCAAATGTAAAAGCAAATTTATCAAAGTGGCCACATTTTTCAATTCAAGTAGCTAGAGGAGACAAAAATCATACCTTGAATCCAGTAGCTCCTGTCCCTCGTGGTGAAGCCACACCTATAAAAGGCTTTCAATTTCATCAAGAATTTGAGAGTCAGTGGTAATTTAATAATTAAATAATTATTTGTAATTTATTAATGACGCTATATTAAATAGAAGGTCTTCAATAAATTCTAAATTATTTAAAAGAACTAATGAAAAAAAAAGAAGAGATAATAGTTTATAAAAATCCTAATCCACTTCTAGTAAGTAGACAAAGTATATTTCCAGGTATCAGTTTGTTACCTAATAATGATTTATTAATTATATTTTCTATTGGACAAGCTTTTGATTCTTCTGATCAAAGAGCTTATGTCACTAAAAGCAAAGATAATGGAAGGACATGGTCCACCCCCAAACAACTTCATGATCACAAATATGAAAATCAGGAAGAAACTGATACATTAAAACCATTATTATTAAATAATGGAAATTTAATAGCCACAGGTTATGCGTTTGTTAGACCAGATCCATTAACACCTATTGTTGATCCAATTTCTTTTAATGTTTTACCTTTAAAAAATAAAATTAGTTTTTCCAGTAATAATGGTGACACCTGGAGCGTCCCAGAGAATTTTAATGTTCTAAATAAACCCCTCGAAATATCTGGGCCCTGTATTCAATTACCATCAGGAAGAATTCTTGCAGCCTGTCCACCTTTTCACTTAGGTGAAACAGGTCACTCAGGATGGATTATATATAGTGATGACAATGGTAAAACTTGGAATAAGTTATCTGAATTTTTTAATACACCAACAGGAGGAATAGCTGCATGGGAATGCCGATTATGTGAAATTGATAATAATGGTGTGGCTGTTGTCTTTTGGGCATATGATAATGTAAGTAAAAGAAACTTAAATAATCATATTGTTTTTTCTAAAGATGGTGGCAAAAGTTTTGGAAAAGCTCTTGATACAGGGGTTAAGGCTCAAGCTTCAAATTTAATGTGGCTTGAACAAAATATTATTTTAACCATTCATTCGCACCGAGAAAATCCTTCAGGATTAATCATCAGAAAAGTAAATATTGAAAATAACAAATTTGAAATACTTAATGAGCTTGATTTATTCAAAGATGATACAATGGAAAGTGACTCAACGAATATAAATAAACAATTTGGGAGTCTAAAATTTGGTCAACCATCTCTCGTGCAGCTTCAAAACAAAGAAATACTTGCAACATGTTGGTGCTATGAAAATAATCAGCATATAATTAAGACGTTCATAGTAGATATTTAAATTTAACTTATGTTTAAACTTATTTCTAATGAACAAGAAAAAATGAAAGTAATGAATTATTTTTATTTTTCAACTGCACTTCAAATGTGTGCAGTTATAGGGACTGTAGCTGCACCTCTCACACTATATTCTGTAGAATTGGGTTTGGACTCAGATAAAATAGGTATTTTGGGTAGTTTAATGGCTTTTTGCCAAGTATTAGCTGTAATTAGTATTCCTGTTACAATTTATTTTGGCAGCAAATTGGTATCAATTTCTGCTTTATTTACTCGTTATATTTTTCTCTTAATATTTTTAATTGTTCCTTTTTATAAAGATAATGTAACATTAGTTTTTTCCCTATTATTTTTCTCAATGCTAATGTTTTCTATATTTCGATCATTATCCGAAGCTGCTTTTGTGCCTTGGATGCAAGAATTTATTCCAAGAGATGTACGTGGAAGAATTATTGGGGTTAATGGCATAATATGTACACCTTTTGCACTCGCTGCCTCTTATGTAATTAAGATTTGGCTAGATAGTAGAGTAGGTTTAGATAGGTTTTATCCTGTATTTATTTTAGCAATCATTACTGGACTAATATCAGCCTTATTACTTATTAAAATTCAAGGTGAAAAAAAGATTTTAAATAGAGAAAATGATCGAGGTTATTTAAAAAATTTATTCTCTGCATCTAAAGATAAAAACTTCAATTTATTTTTGCTTTCATCTGGAACTCAATATTTAGTTATTACTGTACTTGCAATTTTTCTAACTCTGTTCTTTAAAATAAGAATGAATATTCCAACAGGAGAATTAATATTTTCATCAACATTAATTTTAATAGGAGGAACATGCAGTGGTTTTATAGTAGGAAGAATTACTGATAATTATGGTTGTAGAGGGATAAGGGTAATATTTCAAACTTTGCAAATTCTACTTTTATTAATTTTACCTTTTATAAATTCAGAAACACCTCATTTAAGTTATATTATAGGAATAATTTTTTTTCTTTTTGGTTTCTTAATGTGGGGAAGTGAGTCAATAGGTTATATTTTTATGCTTAATTATGTGCCAAGTAACAATAAAGAATCTTTTATGTCTCTTGCTTACAGTTTAGACGGTTTAATTGCAGGTGTTACTACAATTCTAGCTGGGTATTTAATTTTATGGCTTGATACAAATAATATTATTTTTTTTGGAAAAACCTTGGGTAGCTATGAGGTATTATTTGTAATATGTGCTTTTATGATTGCTGTATCTATGAATGCTTTTATTCTTATTAAAGAAGAAGGAGCTATGGGTGTACGAACTTTTTTAAGGCAACTTATATTTTCTAGACGTCAAATCTTATAATAATTAATAAGATATAATTAAAGAGTTAGACGTGTCCAGTGCAAGTTCATTTGCTTATTATTGCCTGCATAATAAAAAACTAATATTTTTCCAGACGGCAAAACATCTGCATAAGGTAAACCAAAATTCCATATACTCATATCTGCTAGCAACTTTCCAAGTTTATTATCTTTACTGCTATTTTTATTTGTTTGTTCAAAAATAGTAATTTCAGAGGAATTGTTAAATTCAGAATACAAATTATTAGCTATTCTTACTTTTATACTCCTTGATTGAAATCGATCAACCCAAGGTAAAATAATTTTTCCATCCTTTGATAATGCAGGATGAGAAGCTTGGTCTGCAATCTTCAAATCTTTTGGTTTAGTCCAAGTCTGTCCGGCATCAACACTAATTCTCTGGTGGATATTTAAAAATTTTTCTTTATGTGAGTCATACGTCCAAGCAAAAGAACATATACGTCCACTTTTATCTACTCCACATCTTAAATCCCAATTAAATATTCTTCCACTCTCGTCATCTGCCACTGCAAAAGGTGAAGACCAACTTTTTCCATTATTGATTGAAGATAAAAAAACTGCTTTTTGTTTCCAAGTAGATTTATCATGATATTTTTTATTGTTTTCAATGCTCATTAATAATTTTCCATCTGGAAGTTTCATAATGGGATTTGTCAGACTAGGGGGGCCAATTTCATCAGGTATTTCTACTGATCTTAAAGATGACCAGGTTTTACCCTGATCAAAAGAATCAGATAATAACACTCTCATTGGAAGACACCCTTCTGTTTCAGCATTAAATAATTCTTTTCCAGGATGAGATGTTCGATCAATCCATAAAAATGATGCTAATAGATGTGATGCTGATATTTCTGTAAAATAACAAAGTTTTAAGCTTCCCTTTATCTTATCTACATAAACATCTTTAAAAGGCTCCCAAGGCTCACTCCAATTATCACCCTCATCGTTGGAGATAAAAAAGTCAAGCCCCTCTAATTCAGAGTCTTTATTATCTCCTCTTCGTGCTGCAGCTAATAGATCACCATTATTAAGAGTAATAAAAGATGAAAAAGTATAACATGCTTTAATTGAATTTATTTCTGATTGACCTAAAATGCCACTGGCTTCTATTCGCAACATTGACTTAACATTTTATTTATAATTCTTTACCAGGCCAACCCATTAAAAGTTTTGCATTTTTTTCTTCTTTTAGAGATTCTTCCTTATCTTTGAAAATCTTAAGAACACATTGTGGTTTTTTACGATCAATGACGTCATAAACTAAATGATACCCTACTTTGTCTATTATTGGCCCAATCCAACCTGCACAATGATCACAGTATCTCTTCATTGGTTCTGCATCATTATCTTGAACCTTGCTTAAACTTGGACAAACATTCATTTTCAATTCTAATTTGTTAGGTTCTAATTTTAAATCCAAATCACAATTTTCTTCAATTCTGATATGATCCCAATATTCATACATTCCAGCAAGGCCCTTTTCTTTAAATAGTTTTAAAGTATGTTTTTCCTGATTTTTGCTTATTTCTAGCCAATAATTTTCTAAATCTTCCTCACCTTGTTTCTCCAAAAATTTAAATACTTCATTATAAAAACGAGTAAAATGATCACTAGGTATCATAATCTTTTACGAATAATTTGTTTACATGATGCTTCGCCCAAAATTTCTGTTGTTATTTCATAGGGAGTGCCTTCAGCTATTGCTTCATTGGTTTTGATTGTTTGATCACAAAAATTTGGGGAAACAGCACCAACAAGTTTTTTAACATGTTCGTAAGCAGTGCATCGTTTAACGGTTAATATTATTTCATCTTTTTCGATAGAAATACTATAGTCAGCACCTTCACGATCAAAAAAATGTTTCCAATGTTTAGCTAACATTTCTATGTTTCCTGATTGGATATGCTTCTTAATATCTGCATACACATTATTCCCAACTTTTTTAAAAATATCATTCATGATGTTAACACCATATTTTTTAATAATAAATTCAATTGTTGTATTTGTTGCGCCATGAAAATCCATATGGACATTTCCTTTATCGTTATAGCGAAGAGTTTTTTCAGATAATGTATTATTCACTTTTATAAACTGACTTTCCAGAAATAAAAGTTTCTGAAATTTCTAAATCATTTTTTCTTAATAAAATAAAATCTGCAAATTTATTTTTTTCTATACTTCCCATTGTGTCTTCTAAACCAATGACTCTTGCTGGCACTAAACTTGCTGCTAAGGCAACCTGACTGATAGTTTTTTTGGAAAATTTAAGATAGTTTTGTAATGCTTCAATAGATGTTAAAGAAGATCCGGCTAAAAGACCATCGTATGTTGATGCCTTCCCTTTTTCAACTGTACACCAGCGTCCTGGATAAAATTCAAATTTTACTGGCTCAGGAGAGCCAGAACCTTTAACTGAGTCAGTTTCTAAGAACACTCTATCACTTGGTAAATGAGAGAGTAATTCAACCAATTGAGGATGAACATGTATTCCATCACATATTAATCCAAGAGCAATACGAGATTCTGCAATTAAAGCATCTGTTAAAGAAAGAACATGAACACCAGTATCATCGGCTGGATAAGTTGGAAGAGCATCATACATGTGTGTCACTGCATCAACTCCCCAATCAGCAAACATAGGAACATCAATTGGATTAGCTCCACTATGTCCTAAATGAATAGATATATTATCTTTTTTTAATCGCTTTATAAAATGTTCTGAACCATCCATCTCTGGTGCTATCGTTACAGCTTTTAATTTACCGTTAGTTGAGTGAATCAATTCTTCAGCAAGCTCAATAGATGGATTGCGTAAATTCTTTGGATTATGAGCACCTGGTAAGACAAAGCAAGGTCCTTCAGAATGAATACCTAGAACTCTCGCCCCATCTTTAGCTTTATCAATATCAGTTGATAAATTGCCAAGAAGTTCATGAGTTTTTTCAGGAGGCAAACACGGGGTTGCGGGTAAAAAACCTGTTACACCTACTGAAGGTAAAAGCTTTACATTATCAACTACACAATTTTCTTCAGCATGCCCGTAAAGATAATTTAAAAAACCATGCTGCAAAACATCAATCATTCCAGGAAAAATATAATTATCGTTTCCATCAATAGTTTGAAAATTTTCATCTAATTGCGTATCTCTATCAACAATATCCACAATTAAACCACCCTCAACTAATAAATCTTGGCTTTTTTCACCTGTTGGGGTTACTAAAGTAACATTGATAAAGCGTTGTTTGGCTTGCATAAAAAATCTCTTCCTATTATGTTATAATATTAATCAAGTAGGCTGAAAATACAAGGTCTCAAAACAAAGAATAATAAAATATGAATAATCATTGTGTATGTATTTCAGGATCAACTCATGGGATAGGTTATGGGATAGCTGAAGCTTTTGCTAAAAAAGGGGCAAGAATTGTAATTAATTCACATCTTGATGACACAGGAGCACTCGAGAAATTAAAAAGCCTAACAGAATGTCATTTTGTAAAATCAGATTTATCTACAATTGAAGGTGCAGAATATTTTGTTAATAAATCCCATGAACTTCTTGGTAATCTTGATACTTTAATAAATAATGCTGGTACTTTCTTAGATACTGAATTTGAAAAAATTTCTGCAGATGATTTTACAAAAACTATAAACTTAAATGTTCGTGGTTACATGTTTGCATCTCAAGCTTTTGCCAAAAAAATTACAACTATGAATCATTACAAAAGTATTATTTGTATAGGGTCATCAAACTCAAAGGCAGCTGAAAAAAATAGTGTTATCTACGACACTTCTAAAGGGGCGGTGCTTATGATGATCAGATCACTCTCAGTATCTCTAGCAGAAAAAAATATTAGAGTTAATGGTATTGGTCCAGGTATATTAGAGACACCTCTTACTAAAGAGGGATTAGATAAAGGAGATAATAGGAAAGTTATCGAGTCACAAATTCCTCTTGGTCGCATTGGACTGCCTAAAGATATTGGAGGGGCGGCCGTTTTTTTATCATCGAAAGATGCAGAATATATTACTGGGCAGATGCTTTACATTGATGGCGGTATACTAGCTAATCAAATGAATTGGGATCATTCATTACTATGAAAAAGCCTCTCTTAACTAGGCATCTTCAATTAAGAAATATGCTTTTTAAACACTGGAAAACAAAAGGGTTAAAAAAAGGAGAAAAAATTGAATCACAGAATGATATAAAAAGTTTTTGTGATTTTTCATTAATAACAATTATTAAAACTCTCAATGACTTACAAGCAGAAGGGATTATTCAGAGAAAAGTTGGAAAAGGGTCTTATCTGCAAAATGCTCCTTGGTTTACCTCGCACTTAAGAATTGGTTTTTTTTATAACCGTGAAGTTGTAGGTGGAGGAATATTTAATAATAATTTTTATACCAAACTTGTTGTAGCATTTGAGAAGCAAGTAATATCTGATGGTCATGAATTTATTTTAGGTAGTTTCACACATAAACAAAAACCGGTTTTATTATGGGATGATCTTGATGCAGTTGTATTAACAGGAATTACTAAAAAAACAGAGGTTGAAGACTTGGGGAAAACGTCCTGTCTCTTAAGTGTGATCGACACTCATAGTGATAAACTTAGTATAAGCAATTATAGAATTAATCTAAAGCCAGCATTCACTGAAATGTTTAGTTTTTTAAAAAATAAAAAAATTAATATCTTATATTTAGATTCATTAATTAAATCTCCAGAACAAACAGTTAGATTAAATGATTTCAAAAATGTTTTTAAAATTAAAGGACACGGTCATAAACTAAAGCTTTTAAATATTGATCAAGAATTTAATATTAATCAGACGGATAACTTAATTAAAGCAATCTTAAGTTTCAAGCCTGATATGGTGTGTGGCTATGTACATCCTGATTGGTACGACCTTATTGAAAAAGTATCTAGTAAAAAAGTTAATATTTACTCCTTGTTAATAGATTTTGGTAAACAAGGGTTCATTGTAAATTCAGATAAATGGATGAATGAAATTTTACCTGATATCTATGCAAGACTTGATAATAGAAGCATTAAACATCAGCCAAGTTCATACAAAGCAGAATTTATTAAATAAAAAAAGAGAGGAATTATGTTAAAAATAATTAAAGAAGGAGCTAAATCACATTTACCTTTTAGTCCTGCTATTAGAGCAGGTGATCTTGTTTTTATATCTGGGCAAGCATCAGTTGATGCTAATACAGGATCGGTTATTGAAGGAACATTTGAAGAAGAGATGAGAAGGTCGATAGAGAATTTAAAATCCATTCTTGAGGTGGAAAATCTTAGTCTTGAAAATGTTATTAATGTAAAATCTTATGTTGCTAAAGAAGAAGATTTAAAACTTTATAATAGTATTTATGCCGAATATTTCAACAAACCGCTTCCAAGCAGAAGTACAATTGTAAATGTACTGCCTACATTTTTGAAATTTGAATTGGATTGTATTGCGTATGCTCCTAAGACTCGTCAAGAAGCAGATTAAAAAAAGGTTAAGAGGCCGTCTATAACGTCATACTTATCATTAACAACAGGAATAAATTTCCACTTATCAAAAGCTGTACATGGATGAGAGATACCTGAGCAAATCATATCACCAACTTTCCACCCATGATTATCAGCAAGTTTAACAAATGAATGCTGGTCATTTGAACTGAATATTTCAGCGCTACCTAATTCTAAATAACCTTCTCCGGGACGAAAACGTTTAAGAGGTTTTGGTAAACCGGCATCATACGGTGCATCGCGCTTTCCCATGGTTAAGAAAGCAAGATTTGTCTCTGGAATTGACTGAACGTACGACCATATTTCTAATGCTGGTTGAAGAACTTGATCCCAATTACGGTTTTTATCTTCTTGAGCTGTTTTTAATGCTTCTAAATAAGGGCCATGATCATGGGTTATATAACAGCCGCTTCTTAATAATATTTTTATTGGTACTGAAAGATCTAATTTGGAGAATCTTTCTCCCACAATATCAAAATGAGTTGATCCACCCGAAGTTATAATTAATTCATCTAAATGAGAGAAATAACTTGAAGGAATGTTGAGAATAATATCTTCAATAAAAGCACAAAAATCATGTACGGCTTGTGAACCTTTCATGGCAACTGCAGCGATACCTTCATAAGAAGCTATACCAGAAAATCTAAAATTATTAGATTTATCTTTTACGATTTCATCAACTAGTTCTAAAAAAATTTCTTTAGATCTAATCCCCGTTCTTCCATTTTGTGCACCAATTTCTGGTAATAAATTAATAGGATTTATTAATTTAATGTCATTTAAATTTTTTTTCATGTTGTGAAATTGATCTAGAGAGTCAACAAAACAATAAAAAGAGAAATCTTTATCGTTATTAATATAATTAGAGATTGTTTCTAAATGAGATTTACCTAAGAGTTGATTAGCTAATAAAATTTTTTTTACTCCATATTGATACATAACTTGTATTTGATTAATAGCTCCAGCAGTTATTCCCCAAGCCCCAAATTCTAACTGAGCAGAATATAACTGCGGTGACATAGTCGTCTTTCCGTGAGGAGAAATATAAAGATTATTACGCTTTAAATAATCTGCAAATGTTTTTAAGTTATGATTTAATTGATCTTGCTTCAACACCATTATAGGCATAGGCAAATCTTCATTTAAAATATTCCAATTTTTATTTTTTATTTCCTTTAAAAGAAACGGCTCGACTGACCCTGGAATTCCTTTAATGCGAGAATCTAAAAGAGTATTTTGTATCTCAGTTAAATTCATTAAGAATTAATTTTTCCAAATTCATTAACTAAGTTTTCAGCATAATCAGCAAGAGCGACTACATCAGCACCAATATTTAATAAATTATATCCCATATCAATATATGTTTTTGCTACAGCTGGACCACCTGGTGTAGCAGCAATTTTATTATTTTTTCTTGCTAAATCGGCTACAAGCTTTCTAGCATGGACAACATCAGGATGGTCCATTTGTCCAGGTACACCAAGGGAAAGTGAATAATCACCAGGTCCAAAAAACAATGCATCAACTCCTTCCATCTCAGCTATAGCTTCAATATCATTTAGCACTTCAGGAGTCTCTACTTGATAGATTACTAATCTTTCCTCATTAGATTGTTTAAGATATTCATTCATATCTAGCTTAGTGTATTTTCCATCATTGTTACCACCATCTAATCCTCTTTTTCCAATAGGAGGAAATTTTGTAAACTCTTCTATTTCTTTTGCATCAGCGAAATTTTTTATTTGTGGAATTATTAGGCCAGTACAATCAAGTTCAAAACCTCTGATATAATTACTGTATCCTCCTCTGTTAACACGTAATAGCGAATCTACGTCATAAATTTTTGCTGCATTAATTTGATTTTCAGCTTGACCATAATCTAGTGAACCATGTTCCATACATAGCCAGATTGCATCGGGTTGTGCCAATGCAAATATTTCTGCTACCTTTGTATCAGAAGTATTACATTTTAAAATTGTGGCAACTTTTCCCTGATCAACAGTTCTTTTTACTCTACTTTTACGAAATGTATGAAAAGGTTTAGTGCTGTTATTATTTATATTATCATCATATCTAGT
>JABHWG010000115.1 GCA_018657885.1 Pelagibacteraceae bacterium | reverse complement strand
TTGATCTTACCATCAACTTATACTTTAGCAGCACCTCCGGATGATACATTTGTAGTTGGTTTACCAACAGATACAAAAGGTTTGGAGCCGGCACAAATAAGTTCAAGACATACTGCTAATATTATGAAGCATATGTTTGGAACTTTGTTCTTTATTTCTGAAAAGGGTACATTGGATCCTAATCTTGCAGAAAGTTATTCTGTTTCAGATGATGCTAAAGAATATACTTTTAAATTAAAAGAAGGTTTAACTTGTCATGATGGCGAACCATTAACAGCAGAAGATGTGGCTTATACATTTAACAGAGTTGTTGATCCTGACCTAGCTTTTGTAGGAAACTCAGCAGGTTTTGTTTTTCCTTCAATTGATTTTCAAGAAGCTCGTGCTGACAGTGAATTAGAAGTTACAATCGTAATGGGAGCGCCTAACCATGTAGCGTTAGGTTTAATCTCTGAGGTTTATGTGCACTGTAAAGATTCTTATGAAAAAATGTCAAAAGAAGAAGCGGCAGAAAATCCAATAGGATCAGGAGCATATGAGTTTGTTAAATGGGATAAAGGTAATCAAATTGTAATGAAAAAAGCAAAGGGCTCAGCTGTTTCAGCAAACTTCGAAAACTTAATTTGGAGAGTAATACCTGAGGCATCTACAAGAACTGCTGAATTAATTGCAGGTAATGTAGATATGATAACTAATGCTTCTCCTGACCAGGTTGATGCCATTGATGCATCTAACAGTGCTAAGGTTCAAAAAGTATCTGGTACCAGAAGAATGTACGTTGGTTTTCATCAAGGTGAAGAATATGCGGTAACTGAAGGTGGTGCAGCAATACAAAAAGCTGAAGTAAGAAGAGCTATTCAGTATGCTGTAGATGTTGAAGCTATTTGTGCTAACTTACTAAATGCTCCTTGTGAAAGAGCAACAGGTTTAGTTAATCCAAATAATGCTCATCCAACTTTAAAACCTTATCCTTATAATCCTGAAATAGCTGAATATTTGTTAGATCAAGCTGGTTATCCTAGAGATGGTAATGGCGTAAGATTTGAAATAACTCTTGAAGCTGGACAGGGAAGATACCTTAATGATAAAAATGTTGTTTTAGCAATTTGCCAATATTTAGATGATATTGGTATTAAGACAACATGTGATATCATGGATTGGTCTTCTGTTTACGTTCCAAAAATTCGTAAAAAAGAAGCTGGCCCGATGTTCTTCTTAGGATCAGGTGGTGGAACTTGGAATCCGTTGTATGATATGTCTGACTTAGCTACTGTTGAGTCTGGACCTAACTATACAAAATGGACTAACGAAGAATGGTTCAAAGGATGGAAAGTAATAAATAATTCTATGGATCCATACGTTATCCGTCGTGAAATTGACAGAATGTTAGAGGTTTTCTACAATGAAGGCCCTTGGCTACTTTTATATTTCCAGCCTGATTTTTACGGAGTTAGTAACCGTGTTAAATGGCAAGAAAGAAGAGATGAAGAAGTTGATATCTTCGACGCCTCTTTAGCTAATTAATATATATTTTTTGTTGGCTCCTCATTGAGGAGCCAACTATACTAGATCTCAAATAAATTTAATAAATATGCTAGTATATATTCTAAGAAGATTACCCCAAACCATACTTGTTATCCTAGGTGTTACATTAATAACATTTATAGCTCTTCAAATTGGTGGTGACCCAACTTATCTTTTTGTTAGTGAAAGAGCTTCACCTGAAGAAATAATTGCAACGAGGATTAAGCTTGGTTTTGATAAACCTCTTTATGTTCAATACTTAACTTATCTTAAAAATTTATTACTGTTTGATTTTGGTGATTCACTGTATTTTAGACAACCAGCGATGAAAGTAATTTTTGAGACTCTACCTGCTACTATTGAACTAACAATTTTTTCAATGTTAATAGCTGTGTTTGGATCAATACCTTTTGGTGTTTATGCTGCAATTAATAGAGGTAAATGGCTTGACGGAACTTTGATGGCAATAGCTATGCTAGGTCAATCTGTTCCAAATTTTTGGTTAGGAATTATGTGTATTTTATATATCTCATTAAATATTAGTTGGTTGCCTATATCTGGTCACGTGCCTTTTTTGATGCCTATATTTCAAGGTGATTTTATGCAAGGGATAAAAAACTTTCCAACAACAGTTACTTATTTATTACTACCTAGTTTTACAGTAGCATTTTATTCTTTATCAAGAAATGCAAGATTAGTTAGATCATCAATGTTAGAAGTTTTATCTCAAGACTATGTTAGGACCGCTAGGGCTAAAGGCTTAACAGAGTACACAGTCATTATGAGACATGCCATGAGAAATGCTTGGCTACCTGTAGTAACAATAATAGGTTTAGAATTTGGATTCATGATTAGTGGCGTTGTTGTAGTTGAAGTTGTATTCGCTTGGCCAGGTCTTGGAAGAACAGTGTTTGACGCTATTGCACATAGAGACATTCCCTTAGTTCAAGCTTCAGTTGTTGTAATAGCTCTTTTTGTAATAATTATTAACCTAATAACAGATTTAATTTATGCAAAACTCGACCCAAGGATAAAGTTATAAATGCAATCTTTAGACTTTAAAAATCAAGATTCTGGTTATTATAAAAAATTTAAAAGTTTTTTTCTTTCATTAATTAAAAATAAATGGGCTTTAGGGTCTTTAATTTGGCTTTTAATAATTATTAATGTCGCAATTTTTGCAAGTCAAATTGTGCCTCATGACCCCAATAGAAATAATATAATGGAAAGAGTAGCTCCTCCACTTGCAACAGATAAAGATGGAAATATAAAATATATAATTGGCTCTGATGCTCTTGGTAGGGATGCTTTATCAAGATTAATTTATGGGACTCAGGTATCTTTGGTAGTTGGTTTTGCTGCAGTCTTTATAGGAGGTTTTATAGGCATATTATTTGGTATTTATGCTGGATATTACGGAAAATGGATTGATGATATTGTAATGCGCTTAGCTGATATTCAGTTAGCTTTTCCATTCATTCTTCTAGCCATATTATTTTTAGTAGTTTTAGGAGAGGGTTTAATTAATTTAATTTTAGTTTTAGGTATTGGTCAATGGGTAACTTATGCAAGAATAGCAAGAGCTCAAACAATAGCGCAAAAAGAAAAAGAATATATTGAAGCAGCAAAAGCATTAGGTGTGAGTGATTTTAGTATTATGTTTGGTTCAATTCTTCCTAATATTTTTGCACCTTTAATTGTTATCGCTTCTTTTAATATAGCAAGTGTTATTTTAGCTGAAGCAGCACTCTCTTTTTTAGGACTTGGTGTTCCACCACAAGTTCCAACTTGGGGAGCTATGTTGGCTGAAAGTAGGGATCACATTTTTGCAAGAAGGTGGTGGCTACCTTTTTTCCCAGGTATGGCTATTTTGTTAACCGTACTTGCTTTTAATATCATTGGAGATTGGTTAAGAGATTATTTAGATCCAAGACTTAAGGAGGTTGAATAGATGAAAATAAAAATTGGTATTGTTGGAGCAAGTTTTGCTAAAGCCGCTTTTCTTCCAGCATTTAAACATTTAGAAGGTGTAGAAGTTACGGCAATAAGCTCATCTAGAATTGAAAGTGCCAAAAACTGTGCTGAAGAATTTAATATTAAAAATTATTATGATGATTGGCATAAAATGCTTAATCAACATAAATTTGATTTAGTTTGTATTGCTACACCTACAGATTTGCACGCCCCTATATCAATAGAAGCACTTAAAAAAGGCGCAAATGTTTTATGTGAAAAACCGACAGCTATGAATGCTGCAGAGGCTGCTGAAATGTTAAAAGTAGCGAACGAAAATAATAAAATTCATATGATTGATCATGAGTTACGATTTAACCCAAATAGAAAAAAAATAAAAGAGTGGATTAGCAGTGGTGATATTGGTGATATTCAGCATATTAATATTTTAAATGTTTCCAATGGATGGTTAAGTCCAGACGCAAGAGCAAAAAATGATTGGTGGAGTCTTAAGAGTAGGGGTGGCGGCAGAATGGGTGCCAATGGATCACATCAAGTTGATTTAATAAGATGGTGGTGTGGAGAAATTAAATCTGTTTTTGGACAATCTCTTACAATTGTAAAAAATAGAATCGATAAAAACACAAAAGAGAAGTGGACAGCAACTGCTGATGATCTCTCACATTTTTCTCTTGAATTGCAAAATGGAGGACTGGTGAATGTTTTCTTAAGTGGGATTGCTAGCCATACATTTGGAAATAAAACCCAAATTTTTGGATCAGAAGGCACTATTGTTCTTGAGGATAAAACTGAAGAAATTTTATTTGCAAAGAAAGGTAATGATTTTGAAAAATTATTTTTTGAAGATCCTAATGCTTCATTAGAGGGATTAAATAAAGGAATTTGGAATGTTTCAGTAGTAAGTTTATTATCAGAATTAACTTCTGCAATTAAAGAAAATAGACCATTAAAGCATGGCTCAACCTTTGAGGACGGATTAAAAAATCAAATTGTTGTTGATGCTGTATTTCAATCTACAGATCTTAGAAAGTGGATTGATATTTAAAAATGGATTTCTCTAATAAAAATATTTTAATTACAGGAGCAGCTGATGGATTGGGTTATGCTGTATCAAAAAAATTTGCAGAAAAAAATGCAAATTTATTTTTAATAGATATAAATTATGAGAAATTAGTTAATAATAATTTACCTAATTCAAAAAATATTAAGTGTGATTTAAGTAATATGACTTATGTTGAGGAGCTTGTAGATAATTTAAGTAACAAGAATATTGAAATTGATATTTTAATTCATAATGCAGCTGTTTTAATTCCAAAATCTTATGAAGATACCGACTCGAAATATTGGAACGAAATGATTAATATAAGTTTAAATAGTGGATTTATTTTATCAAATTATGCATGGAAAATAATGAAGAAAAAAAAGCAGGGTATTATAATTTTTGTATCTTCAAGGTCTGGAATTGAAGGATTTGAAAATGAAAGTGCCTATTGTGCCTCAAAACATGGCTTGGAAGGTTTGATGAAAAGTCTTTCAATTGAAGGTTCAAAGTTAGGTATACAAGTTTTTACAATCACCCCAGGCATGTTTATGAATACACCAATGTCTGAACATAACTATGAAGATGAGTACAAAAAGAAATGGGTAGATCCTATTGAGTTGGCGCCAGCTTTTTTAAAACTAGCTTCAGGTAATTTTAATGATTTAAATGGTAAACATGTAAATGCCTGGGAACTGTCAAAAGGAGAAAATTGATGAAAGATATTTATAAATATATTGATGAAAATGCTGATGAATATATTGCTGATTTACAGGCTTTCATAAGAAAACCATCAGTTTCTGCACAAAATATAGGTCTCGAAGAATGTGCTGAGTATGTTAAGGATCAAATGCATAAAGATGGTTTACCGGCAGATCTTCATGAGATCCCAGGTGGCCCCCCGCTTGTTTTTGGGCATCTAAAATCTTCTCAATCTAAGAAAACATTATTTTGTTACTCTCACTATGATGTACAACCACCTGAGCCAATAGAAAAATGGTCTCATGGAGGTCCGTGGTCAGGAGCTTTAGTTGATAATGTAATTTATGGGAGAGGGGCTACCGATAATAAAGGTGGCTTATTAGCCTTTAATAAAGCAGCTAAAGCTTTTCTTAAGGTAAGAGGAGAAGTTCCTTTGAATTTAAAATTTTTTTACGAAGGTGAGGAGGAAATTGGTTCAGTTCATTTAGGTCCTTGGGTAGAAAAAAATAAGAAACTTTTAGAAGCAGATGGCATGCATTGCTTAGATGGTACTGTAGATACTTTTGCAAAAGTACCTGAGGTTGAATTAGGTTTAAAGTCAGTTTTGTTTATCGAATTAATAGCAAGAGGGGGCAATAAAGATATACATTCACTTAATTTTCCTTTAGTGCCAAGCCCTCCTTGGGAGCTTGTTCATGCTTTATCAACGATCATGACTCGTGATAGAAAAATATTAATAAAGGATTGGTACGAAGGATTATATGAATTAGGAGAAGAAGAGTTAAATTTACTCGAGGAAAAAAATCAAAGAGTTGATCTAGCTGCTTTAAAGGAAGAATTCGGTATAGAAAATTTTGTACTCAATAGAGATGGTGTTGATGCTATTAGAGCAAGGACTTATGAACCAACTGCAAATATCCAAGGTATAATCTCAGGTTATACTGGGCCAGGCCATAAGACGATTGTGCCTAATGAAGCAAGGGTAAGAATAGATTTTAGATTGCTCCCTCACATGAATCCGCAAAAATGTATTGAAAAAGTTAAAAATCACTTAATCGAACATGGTTTTGGGCATTTAGAAGTAAAAGCTTTTGATGCTGCTGAGCCTCCTTATAAAATATCTGTAAAAGAAGATATTTCACAGGCAATAATTAAGGCCGCAGAAGAGGTTTTTGGAGAAAAGCCTGTAGTAAATGGAGTTTCGGCTGAAGGCACAATACTAAAACATGTTTGGATTCCATGCGTCTTAACTGGGTTTGCTAATCCTGGGGCAAACTTACATGCCCCTGATGAGAATATTCATGTTGAAAATTATATTAAGGGAATTAAGTATGCAGCTGCAATAATGGAAAATTTTTCTAAAGAATAAAATATCTAATTGATATACTTATCACTATTTGTAGTTGCTTTTATGGTAGCAACCATTGTTCCTTTTGGTTCAGAAGCTTATTTTATAACTCTATTATCATTAGATAAATATAATGGTTTATTATTATTAACCGCAGCATCTATTGGGAATATTTTAGGATCATTATTTAATTGGATATGTGGTTACTACATTAATTATTTTATTAAAAAACCCTGGTTCCCAATAAATAACAAAATGATTGATAGGGGTAACAAAATATTTAACAAATATGGAAAATGGTCTCTCTTGTTTTCTTGGTTGCCATTTATTGGAGATCCTATCACTTTTGTGGCAGGAACGCTTCGTTATCCTGTTGCCCCTTTTTTGGTTTTAGTAAGTATTGGGAAAATAGGCAGATATTTGATAATATATTTATCTATAATGTGGACATTAAATATTTTTTAATATGGATAATTCTTATTTAATAATATTTTTCTTTATTGGTTTTTTTTGTGGAATAGGTGCTCTAATTTCAATTTATTTTTTATTATTTAGAAATAAAAAAACACAAAATGATAATGAAAGTGAAATAATCTCACTTAAACAACATATGCAGTCAATTCAATTATCGTTACAAAACTTTAATTTAGCTCAAGATAGATTAGAGAATACTCTTGTAAGAGGTGGGTCGCAGCAGCAAGGGTCATGGGGTGAGTTTGTCTTAAAAAATATCCTAGATGGTGTCGGTCTTAGAGAAGGACATGAATATGAAACGCAAAAATCATTTAGAGATGAAAATGATAATATACAAAAACCTGATGTGATTGTTCACATGCCAGGGAAAAGAGATATTATAATTGATTCAAAGGTTTCATTAAATTCATGGCATGAACATTCGAATACAAATAATGATAGTGATAAAAAATTATACCTAAAAAAATTTTTAGAATCTATAAAGAATATTATTCGAGATTTAGGAAATAATGATTATGCATCTTTATATGAAATTAATTCAATCGACTCTGTATTGATGTTCATTCCAATAGAGCCAGCCTTGTTAACTTTGTATAATGAAGCACCAGAAATAATTGAAAAAGCTTGGCAAAAAAAAATAATAATCGTTGGTCCATCCACATTACCTTTTTTATTAAAAGCTGTAGAAAATATGTGGCGAATTGATAAGCAATCTAAAACAATTAAAGATATTGCGGCCACAGCAAGTGAAATTTATGATAAGTCTGTTAACGTTTATGAATCTTTTAATACAGTGAATCAGGCTTTGGATAAGGCAAGATCAAAAATGGATGAGGCAAAATCACGACTTCAAGATGGGCCAGGTAGTTTAACAAAAAAAATTGAAAAGATGAAAAAGCTTGGTAGATTAAATACAAAAAAACAGTTGCCAGAAGATTCTGAGAATGCGATAGACTGATTTATTATGGCTAGTTTTGATGTGGTAAGTAGAATTGACTTTCAAGAAATTGATAACGCAATAGCAAATGCACTTAGGGAAATTACAAATAGATATGATTTTAAAGGATCAAATACTTCTTTAGAGAGAAGTGAAAAAAATATTACCATTATCACTGAAGATGATTTAAAATTAAATCAAGTAAATGATATTTTAATCTCCCATTTTGTAAGAAGAAGCCTTGATCCGTTGGCATTAGGAAAAAAAGAAAAAGAAAAAGCTAGTGGCGATAGAATAAGACAAACCATTTCATTAGTAGAAGGAATAGAGCAGGATATGGCAAAAAAAATCACTGCAGAACTAAAAAGTTCAAAAATGAAAATACAGACTAAGATCAATGGTAATGAACTTCGTATTGATGGCAAAAAAAGAGATGATCTACAGTCAGCAATGAAATTAATTGAAGATTTAAAAATTGGGATACCTATTCAGTTTATTAATTTCAGAGACTAATTAGAATGATAACGTGGGAGTTGATTTTAGCGTTAGCAGTATATAATTTTATTATGTACGTAACACCAGGTCCTAACAACAGTATTTTAACGGCATCAGGTATTAAATTTGGATTTACTCGATCAATCCCTAATGTTCTAGGAATACCAACTGGACATGGTTTACAATTAGCATTAGTTTGTCTTGGGTTAGGAACATTATTTATACAATTTCCAATTCTTTTAGATATCCTTAGATACTTTGGCTCAGCATACATACTTTATTTGGCATACAAAATGTTTGGCTCTTTAAATATTTCAAATAGTGAAGAGAGAGCTAGACCTCTCAAATATTATGAAGCAATTCTTTTTCAATTTGTTAACCCAAAAGCTTGGGTTATTTGTTCCACTGCTGTTACTTTATATTATCCTATTAATGAGAATATTATAATAGGTACATTGTTTATGGTTATTATGTCTACTATTGTGAATATACCTTCTATTAGTATTTGGGCATATGGCGGTAGTGTAATACGTCAATATTTAATTAATGAAAAATTAAAAAAAATGATAGAATTAATTTTAGCTATATTACTTATAGCAACAGCTGCATCAGTCTTTTTTTATAATTCTTAAGGAATAGGTATCTCATAAAAATCACCAACAATATTATATCCTCTAGCTACAGCTGGTCTTTTGGAAATTAAAACGTACCAACGTAGTACGTTTGGATAGTCTGTAATATTTATTTGATGTCTTTCAAATCGAGCTACCCAAGGCCAAATGGCTATATCAGCAATTGAATAATTTTCAGCAATATAATCTTTATTTGATAATCTATTATTTAAAATTTCATATATATGCTTTGCATACCCCATAGATTTTTCTTCAGCAAATTGACTTTTTCCAGGATTGTAAAAAAGATATTGATGTGCTTGCCCAAGCATGGGACCAACGTAGGCCATTTGAAAAAATAGCCATTGCACTACATCCCAATAATTTTTTTTATCTAATAGTTTATCAAATTTTTTTGCCAGGTAGAGAAGTATTGCTCCTGACTCAAAAATGATCTGATTATTTTCATTATCTACTATTACGGGAATTTTGTTATTTGGAGAAATTTTTGAAAAATTTTCTGAGAATTGTTCTTTTTTATCTAAACTTATAGGTATCACATTGTATTTAACACCTAATTCTTCAAGCATTATAGTAATTTTTCGACCATTTGGTGTTGCAGATGAATATAAATCAATCATTTTTTTAGATTTCGTTCAATTTAGAACTATATAGTAAAAATGGAAAGTTCTACAGATAATATAATTAAACTTTCCTGGAGTGATAAAATTTCTTTTGAAAAAATTAAAAGAATTTATGGATTGAGTGAATCTGAAGTTATTAAAATAATGAGAAAAAATTTAAAATCTAAGTCTTTTAAAGTTTGGAGAGAAAGAGTTAGTGGAAGAACAAGAAAGCATGAAAAAAAGAGAATTTTATCAACTAAATCAGAAAAAATAGAGGAATATGTATAAAATTTTTATTTATATATTTTTATTTACTGTCATATCTGTAAAATCTTTTGCTGACCAAAGTGATAAAAGATTAAATTATCTTTTCAACAAGTTAATAATCACAGAAAATCAACAAGAAATAATTAAAGTAACTAATCAAATCTGGAATATCTGGCATGAAATTGATGATCCAAAAATAACAAGAGATTTTGAAACTGGGGTTCAGATGATGAATTTAGGATATTTACCAAGAGCAATCGATTATTTTAATAAAGTAATAGTTTATAGACCTAATTTTGCTGAGGCATGGAATAAAAGAGCTACAGCTCATTTTATGATGGGAAATTTTGATTTATCTATGCAGGATATAAGTCAAACATTGCAATTAGAACCAAGGCATTTTGGAGCTTTGGATGGGATGGGTCTTATATTTATTTATTTTAACCAACCAGAAAAAGCAATTGAAATTTATGATAAGATGTTAGAAATATTTCCATACAGTATTGATACAAAAATGAAAAAAGAGAAAATTTTATCTTCAACAACTAAATCTACTTAAAAACTAAAAAGTATTATTAATATAGATAAAGTAAAAAAACTTATAAAAGTACTTAGAACTATATTAGAGGATATTAAATCTTTTTGAGAGTTATACCTAAAGGCAAAATAATAAGTTTGAGAACCGCTAGGTAATGCAGCTGCGAGTGTCACAGTTAATACTAACAAGTCATCTAATTGAAAGAAATACTTAGAAATTATAAATCCAATTAAGGGATGAATAATATTTTTTAAAAAAGTTAAGATTAACGATTTCCGAAAAGACAAAATTAAATTAAATTTTGCTAGAGCAAATCCTAGGGAAATAAGAACGCATGGAAGGGCAAAATTTGATATATTATTTAAAGGAGATATTAAAAAAGAAGGTTGAGAAACTTTATAGTAATTTAATAATATTCCAAAAAAAATACCTACAAGAACAATATTTTTTAATAAACCTGTTATTGTTCTAAAAAACTGACTGTGTAGTTTTAACGTTCTATTTCTATAACTTTCTATTATTAAGGTTGTATAAGTAAAATGAATCAAACCATGAAATAAAACTAAAATCATATATGGCATTACATTCACCTTCCCTAAAAAAGAATGCATTAAAGGTATTCCTAGTGCTACTGAATTTCCAAAACAAGACCCTAATCCAACTAAAGCACTATCATCAATTTTGTATTTAAATTTTTTAACAGCAATTAAAAAACCAATAAAAAAAACTATAATACCTGCGCCAAAGAAAGATATAAGTAATGATAGTGTGTTGATGTTTGGAAATTTAATTTGCCAAAAATATGCAATTAAAGCTAAAGGAAGTAAAATATTAAAACTTAAATAATCA
>JABHWG010000024.1 GCA_018657885.1 Pelagibacteraceae bacterium | reverse complement strand
TTAAAGAAAATATTTTTACAATTGATACTATAAATTTACATGATTTTGGTATTGATAACAGAAAGAGCGTTGATGATGAGCCTTTTGGTGGAGGTCCTGGAATGATTTTAAGGCCTGATGTAGTTGAAAAGGCACTTTTTTCTATTTCAAAAAAACAAAGTTTGAATTCTGCAAAGATATATCTCACTCCTTCAGGAACTTTACTTAATCAAAAAAAGTTAGGGTATTTGTCGAAATTAGAGGAAATTATAATTCTCTGTGGACGTTTTGAAGGTGTTGATCAACGTGCAATTGATATTTTGGGTTTTGAAGAAATTAGTATTGGGGATTATGTCTTAGCTGGAGGGGAGATTGCAGCTCAAGTGCTACTTGAAGGTTGTATTCGTCTCATTCCTGGAGTATTAGGGCATCCGGAAAGTTTATTGGAAGAAAGTTTTTCTAATAATCTTCTTGAGTATCCTCAATACACTAGACCTCAGGTCTGGGAGGACTCTCAGGGAAATAAGCATGATGTGCCAGAAGTATTAACATCAGGTCATCATGGTAATATAAAAAAATGGAGACAAGACAAGTCAGTCGATAAAACAAAAAAGATTAGACCAGACTTGATCATTAAGAAAGAACAAGAACAGGATTAGATATGAGCACTTTATTGGAAACGTTTGAAAAAAAACAAATTGAAAGATTAACAGGGAAAAAACGTATTCCTACTTTTCGACCTGGTGATACTCTTAAAATAACAATAAGAATTACCGAGGGTGACAAGTCAAGACTGCAAGCATTTGAAGGAATGTGTATTGCTAGAAAAAATAATTCTGTTAATTCTAATTTTACTGTTAGAAAACTCTCACATGGTGAAGGTGTGGAGAGAGTGTTCCCCTTATTTAGTCCTATCATTGAAAAAATTGAAGTTATTCGTAAGGGCGATGTTAGAAGAGCCAAGCTTTACTATCTAAGAGACAGAACTGGTAAGAGTGCTCGTATTGCTGATCGTGATAGAGGGGATGAAGTTGATCAATATTCAATTATTGAAGAGGCTCCTGTTGAAGAAGTGATTTCCAATGAAAAAGCAAGCTCTGAACAAGCTCAAGAAGTAGAAACTTCAAAGGAAGTAGCTCCTGAAGATACTAAAGTAGAAGAAAAAAAAGAAGAGGCACCAGCAGAAGAAGCTGAAAATAAAACGGATGAACAATCCTAGCCCTAAAACACTTTTTGATAAAATTTGGTCGCATCACCTTGTTCATCAACAAGATGAAGGAACTTGTCTAATATATATTGATCGTCACCTCGTTCATGAAGTTACAAGCCCACAAGCATTTGAAGGTCTAAGAAACAATAATAGAAAAGTTCACCGCCCAGAAAGTACTTTTGCTGTTGCTGATCACAATGTTCCAACTTCTGATCGATCAAAAGGTATTGATAATAAGGAGAGCAGAATTCAAGTAGAAACACTTGAGAGCAACTGTAAAGAATTTGGGGTTACTCTTTTTCCTCTTTTGGATAAGAGACAAGGAATTGTTCATATCGTAGGTCCTGAACAAGGCATTACACAACCAGGAATGACAATTGTTTGTGGAGACAGTCATACTGCTACGCATGGTGCATTTGGCGCGCTTGCTTTTGGTATTGGTACAAGTGAAGTTGAACATGTTTTAGCTAGTCAAACCTTAATTCAACAACCAGCAAAAAATATGAAAATTTCTGTAAATGGAAATGTTAAAGCAGGAGTTACAGCAAAAGATATAATACTTCATATTATAGGATTAATTGGAACTGCGGGTGGAACAGGATATGTAATTGAATATGCTGGTGAGGCTATTAATTCACTTAGTATGGAAGGTAGAATGACTATATGCAATATGAGCATAGAGGCTGGAGCTAGAGCAGGTTTGATTGCGCCTGATCAAACTACTTTTGATTATATAAAAGGAAGGCCTTATGCTCCTAAAGATGAGGATTGGAATAAGGCTGTTGCGTTTTGGAAATCATTGCCTTCTGACGAAAATGCAAATTATGATAAAGAAATTAATATTAATGCTGAAGACATTACCCCACAAATTACATGGGGAACAAGCCCTCAAGATGTTGCGCCTGTTAATGGAAAAGTTCCCAACCCAGACACTATTGATGATGTAAATAGAAAAAAAGCTGTTGAGCGCTCACTTGAATATATGGGACTTGAACCAAATCAAGAAATTGAAAAAATTAAAATTGATAAAGTTTTTATAGGGTCATGCACAAATGGAAGAATTGAAGATTTAAGAGAAGTAGCAAGAGTTGTAGAAGGAAAAAAAGTATCTGTTGATTCAATGATAGTTCCGGGTTCTGGTTTAGTAAAAGAACAAGCAGAAAATGAAGGTTTGGATAAAATATTTATTGATGCTGGTTTTGATTGGAGAGAGCCTGGTTGCTCAATGTGTTTAGCGATGAATCCAGATCAACTAAAACCAAAAGAAAGATGCGCATCAACTTCAAATAGAAATTTTGAAGGCAGACAAGGTAGAGAGGGAAGAACTCACTTAGTAAGTCCTGTTGTTGCAGCAGCCTCTGCTATTAAAGGTACTTTAGCTCAAGAGAGTGATTTATAATGGAGCCCTTTGAAGTTTTAAAAGGAATTGCCGCACCTCTTCCTATGATCAATGTTGATACTGACATGATCATACCAAAACAATTTTTAAAAACCATCAAACGCTCAGGCTTAGGTAAAAATCTTTTTCACGAGCTTCGCTTTGATATGCAAGGTAATATTAAAAATGATTTTGTTTTAAATTGGGACCCTTACAAACAGGCTTCAATACTTATTACTGGTGATAATTTTGGTTGTGGTTCTAGTAGAGAACACGCCCCTTGGTCTTTATTAGACTTTGGTTTTAAATGTATAATTGCTCCAAGCTTCGCTGATATATTTTACAATAATTGTTTTAAAAATGGAATTCTTCCCATTAGATTAGACCAAGAAAAAATTGATGTTCTAATGACCCAAGCAAATAATAAAATGCAACTGACCATTAATCTTGATGAGCAAAAAATTATCTCTGAAGATGAGTCATTAATTAAATTTGAAATCGATCTTTTTAGAAAAAAATGTTTATTAGAAGGACTTGATGACATAGCTCTAACACTTCAAAAAAAAGAAAAAATATCTCAATTTGAAGAAAATATTAAAACAACTCACCCTTGGATTATTTAAATGAGTAATAAAAAAATTCTTGTTTTGCCAGGAGATGGAATTGGTAATGAAGTAATGCAAGAAGTACTAAGGATTATCGATTGGTTATCTAAGACACGATCAATTTCTTTTGACATATCTGAAAGACTTGTCGGTGGAACGGCCTATGATAAGGAGGGAGACTCTATAAGTGACTCTACAATGCAAGAAGCCATTGATGCGGATGCAGTTTTATTTGGTGCTGTTGGAGGACCTCAATGGGATAATGTTGAGAGAGAAAAACGTCCTGAAGCTGCGCTTTTAAGATTAAGAAAAGAATTAGATTTATTTGCTAATTTGCGACCAGCTGTTGTATTTGATGCTTTAGCAGACTCATCACCTTTAAAATTAAATCTAGTTAAAGGATTAGATATTCTAATATTAAGAGAATTAACCAGTGGTGTTTATTTTGGACAACCACGAGGTGTTATGAAAATAAATGATGATGAAGAGAAAGCAATAGATACACAAAGTTATACCACCTCTGAAATCACAAGAATATCACGTGTTGCTTTTGATTTAGCAAAACTAAGAAATAATAAAGTTACCTCTGTAGAAAAATCAAATGTTATGGAAACAGGCATGTTTTGGAAAAATGTTGTAACTAAACTTCATCAACAAGAATCACAAGATGTAGAACTCCATCATATGTTAGCAGATAACTGTGCAATGCAACTTGTCAGGAACCCAAAACAATTTGATGTTATATTAACAGATAATTTATTTGGAGATTTGTTAAGTGATATAGCTGCAATGTTAACCGGATCTCTTGGTATGTTACCCTCAGCATCTCTTGGTCCTTTAGCGGAAAATGGTTCTAGAGCAGCGATGTATGAGCCTGTTCACGGCAGTGCACCAGATATTGCAGGTCAAGGTAAGGCCAACCCTCTTGCAATGATTATGAGTTTTTCAATGATGTTAAAATATAGTTTTAATATGCTGGAAGATAGTGACTTAGTCGAAAAAGCAGTTCAAGGTGTGTTGTCAAAGGGATTACGAACAGCTGATATAAATGATGGTTCCAATGAAATAGTATCAACGCAAGAAATGGGGAAAGCTGTTATTGAAGAATTAAAAAAACTCTCGGGTAATTAAAAAATTAATATGGGTAAAAAATATAATGTGGCAATAGCAGGAGCAACTGGAAATGTTGGTAGGGAAATAATTCAGATCTTAGAGGATAGAGACTTTCCTATCGATAAATTATATTTACTTGCTTCTTCTAGATCAAAGGGACAGAAAATTGATTTTAAGGGA
>JABHWG010000025.1 GCA_018657885.1 Pelagibacteraceae bacterium | reverse complement strand
TAAACCATTGTCATATCAAGGAACTCTCATTGAGGATATAAGAGTAACTTTTAAAGAAGGTAAAATTATTGAAGCTCAAGCTAGTAAGGGTGAAGAAGTATTAAAAAAAGTACTACAATCTGATGAAGGAGCGAGTAGAATTGGTGAAGTGGCGCTAGTTCCACATAGTTCCCCAATCTCCCAAAGCGGTATAATATTTTATAACACATTGTTTGATGAAAATGCTGCTTCACATATAGCTTTAGGTCAGTGTTATTCCAAATGTTTTAAAGGAGAATTAGATTTAACTCCTGAAGAAATTTCAAAAAGAGGAGGCAATTCTAGCATGATTCATATTGATTGGATGATTGGCTCAGATCAGATAGATGTTGATGGAATCGATCATAATGGAAATGCAGAACCTGTCTTTAGAAAAGGTGAGTGGGTCAATAATTAAGAAAAATTAGGAAATAAACCTTTTTTTGATCCAAATAAAAAAATTACCTCTAAATCTCTCTAGTACTTAAACTTAATTCAATTATATGTGAATTATGACTAATTCATCTGCAATTGATCAACAAAAATCTCAACCTCGCTTTCATTGGAAATGTAAACATACCTGGAGACGTAGTGCTAAGAATACTGCTTGGTGTTTATTAGGTTGTTCTATTGGTGATTTTGGAACTATTTTATTTTTTCAATTATCTGAAATTTCTTTGCCAACATTAAATATTATGATTTTAGCAATAATAAATGGGATTATTACTAGTATCATTTTAGAAACTGCAATTTTATCAAAACAAATGATTATCAGTAAAGCCTTTAGAACAGCTATAGGAATGAGTTTAATATCAATGGTTTCTATGGAAGTAGCAATGAATACTGTTGACTTGATTTTATTAAGTGAGGCTAAGCTTGTTTGGTGGATTTTACCGTTTATGTTAATTGCTGGCTTTTTTACAGCGTGGCCATATAATTATTACCGATTAAAAAAATATAATATCGCTTGTCATTAAAAAAACTCTTAAAAATCATTATTTTACAGGTAAAATTAATTTTTATTAGTAAATTTATTTACACCGCTTGATTATATGATCATATAAACTAATATCTGTTAATTATTATTTATTAAAAAATAATATTACTTTGGAGGAATAAATGAAAATTTTTAGATTTTTTTACAGTTTAGTAATTGCTTCTATAATTTCTTTTTCTTTTTCTGTTAAAGCAGAAACAACAATATATGCAACTCACGACTCCACTAGTGGAAGTTATGTTGATTATATGAAAACAGTTTATGCTAGAGCAGGAAAGCCAGAAATTATGATGTTATCACTAACATCTTTTGATAAAGAATTTAACCTAAATGGACTTGCGGCTGAAAGCTGGTCACAGTCAGATGATGGTTTAACTTGGACATTCAACCTTAGAGATAATCTCCTTTGGAGTGATGGTGAAACTTTAAAAGCAAGTGATTATATTTTTGCTTTAAAAAGAGCTGCTACTACTGGTTATGATTTTGGTTGGTATTGGAGTTTTGCCGGTGGTTTAAAAAACTGGGGACCTGTTACAGACGGTTCTATGGATGTTGATCAACTAGGTATCAAAGCTGTTGATGATAAAACTATAGAAGTCACTACGGAAACTGTTAAGCCATACCTACCTAGTGTTGTTTCTTTATGGTATCCTGTACCAGAACATGCTTGGAAAAAACATGGTGATGAATATGCTGCAAATGTAGATACGATGGTAGCATCTGGACCCTTCATGTTAAAGAGTTGGGAAAAATCTACTAATAAAATGGTATTAGTTAAAAATCCAAATTATAATGCTCCATGGCCATCAATGGTTGATTCTTTAGTTGTAGATCCAACAATTGGACCACCTGAAGTTGGTTTTCCTGCATATTTAGCAGGCGAAGCTGATATGACTACTTTGAATGCAGGTCAAATTCCGTTTGCAGAAAAAAGATATGCTGAAAATTTAAGAACTAATGCAATTTTTGCAATTTCTTATATTTCATATGATCTTAATGCAGCTCCTTTTGATAACATAGATGTTAGAAAAGCACTTTGGTATGCAATTGATAGAGATGAAATGACAAGCACAGTTCTTAAAAATTTAGCTATTCCTGCTAGATCTTTATTAGCTCCAGGTTTCCCTGGGTATAACGAAGATTTAACTAAATATGCTGTCTTTGATCCAGAAAAGGCAAAAGAACATCTTGCAAAAGCTGGCTATCCAAATGGTGAAGGATTTCCTGAAATTGAAATCTGGTACCGTACTCAAGGTGGATACAATGGTGCAATTACAGCACCTATGCTTCAATATTTGCAAGCTGAATTTAAAGAGCATTTAAATATTGATATGGGAATTAAAACAATGCCAATCTCTGAATGGTATGATGCTTTAACAAATAATAAGCACAACTTATTCCTATCTCCTTATGAGTATGATTATTTGGATCCAAGTAATTTCTATGGTATTTTTTATGATGGAGGAAGACACAGTCACAATTTAGAAGCTTTTGATAAATTAGTTTCTAAAGCTGACTCTAACTCTGACTATAATACTAGATTATCATTATATGAAAGTGCTGAGATGGAATTAATCAATAATGCATCTATAGTGCCATTAATGCACCCAATTACCACTTCTTTAGTAAAAGAAACTATTAAAGGAGAAGGAGCAACTAATAATAGCTTAGGCTATGCTCCATTAGATAATAGGGGTCATTATTTCTTTACGCATATTACAAAGTAAATTCATAAATTTTATACCCCTTCTTTATATTAAAAAAGGGGTATATTTAATTTTCAAAAAATATGAATATTGTTTCAATTAAAAATCTTAATATTACATTTAAACAACATGGTAACTTAGTACAGGCTGTAAGAAATATTTCTTTAGATTTATCTGAAGGTGAAAGTCTTGGTATAGTTGGTGAGTCTGGTTCAGGTAAATCAGTTACATTCATGTCTTTATTAGGATTAATTAATTCACCTAATGCTATCATTAATGCAGATAAGCTAGAAGTAGGAGGGATTGATTTATTAACTAATCAAAAAAAACAATTATCTAAAATAAGGGGCAAAATTGCTTCTATGGTTTTTCAAGACTCTATGACATCGTTTGATCCATTATTTACAGTAGGTTATCAAATAATAGAAACAATTCTAACTCATAAAGACACAAATAAAGAAGAGGCATTTAAAGAAGCTTTGCAACTTTTAAAAAAAGTTGAAATACAAAATCCTGAAAAAGTAATTAACTATTACCCACATCAATTATCAGGAGGAATGTTACAACGCGCTATGATTGCAATGGCTTTGTCT
>JABHWG010000038.1 GCA_018657885.1 Pelagibacteraceae bacterium | reverse complement strand
TTGCTACAAAAGCTTCTTATGAATTTATTGATATAAATTTTTCAAATTTATCAAAAGATTATAATAAGACTATCAAAAACTTTATCTCTTCCATAGATGATGAATTAATTAATTATGAAGGAGTAAAATTAGAGCTTAGTTATCTGGCTGTAATTTTAAATATTGAAAAAAATAATTTAAATTATTTAAATGATAATGAAGCTATTGATTTATACGATAATATAATGAGTTCTGATGTTGCTTCTTCTTCTATTAAAGAAAGAGTAAATAAAATTCATGAATATTACACTTATAAATAAAGTATTTTTTACATTTTTATGCTTAGTAATTTTAAGTGCGTGTAGTAGCACAAAAAGTGTTTATAACAAAATAAAGCCAACTAAATATGAAGTACCAATTATTGAAAATTTAGTTGATCAAAAAATAATTCTTAATTCTTCATATTCAAATAAAAAAAATTATGAAAATAAAATTACATTAAATAAATTAAAAAATAAAAGTCAATATCAAAGGGGTATTATTATTATTAAGGATAAGGTTTTTGCTTTAAGTAAAAATAATAATATAAAAGAGTTCGACCTAAATTCAGGTGAGCTTATTTCTACTAAAATAATAAATTTTATAAATATCAAATCTGAAACTATAGTTTCTTTCAATTATTTAAATAATTCTTTTATTCTCGCTCTTAAATCTGGCATCGTATTAAATATAGATTTAAATGGTGAACTAATTTGGAAATTTGAATCTAATAAAATTTTAAATACTCCATTATTTGTATATGGTGATCAAATAATTGCTTTATATGTTGATGAAATTTATGGTATTTCATCAGAAGATGGATCATTAATATGGCATGAAAATTACACTGACCTTCCTGTGTATCAAGCAAAAGGTGGTCAGCTAGTAAATTTTTTAAACATACTTTTTTTTATACTTCCTAATAATAGAGTTGGATCAATTGACTTAGATTTTGGTACAGAGAACAATTTTATCTTTAATGAAATTCCATTAATTAGTCCTATTAATAATAAAGAAGATAAAATTCATACTTTTGATAATTATTTTACATATTTAGATGAAGGTAAATATTTATATACGGTCGATATATTAACTAATGAATTCAATCTTTTTAAAAAAAATATTAAATCGTCTTCATCAAATATATTTTTTAACAATGCACTAATACTTAAAGAGGGTAAGTATCTGCATGCTATTAATATATATGATGGTAAATCTTTTTGGTTGATAGAAGATAGACATATATCACAGAAAAGCTCAATTATTGCCATAAGGAGTATTGAAGAAAATATTGAGATTTTTTTAAAAAGTGGTGACGTTTTAGTAATTCAAAATAAAAAATTACTAGAAATTAACAATATTGGTATTAAAGATATTAAAAGTATTTTTTTCAAAGATACAAATATTATTGTAAACACAGATAGTGGAAAAACTGTAGTTTTTTAATATGAATTTATTATTAATAGGAAAGCCTAATGCAGGTAAATCATCAATCTACAATATATTAACCTCAGGCAATAAAAATATTATTCACAAAGAAGAAGGAACAACAAGGGATTGGCATAAGGGCAAAGTAAGAAATTCTAATAACTTATTTCTTTATGATACTCCTGGTATAATTATCCAAAATCATAAAATTAACAAGTTAGAGTTTTCTAACTTATTTAAAATAATAGATAAATTTATTTATGTTATTGATTATAAAACTAAAAATTATGAAAATGAAATTGAATCAATCAATAAATTAAGAAGCTTTAATAAGGAAATTATCTTAGTGATTAATAAAGATGATAATTATAAAAAAAACTTAAACACCAAACCTTTTGGAATAGATGCTTTATTTTTTATTTCCTGTTCTCATAGGATTGGTTTTGATGAATTATATGATTATTTTGAAAGTTATGACGATAAGATTACAGAAAAAGAAATTGAAAATCAATTTTCTATTGCAATATTTGGGAAGCCAAATGCAGGTAAAAGTACTTTAGCGAACGCTTTTCTAGGTTTTGATCGTGTTAAAACTAGCTCTATAGCTGGAACAACTTCTGATTTTGTTGAAGATAATTATATTTATAAAAAAAATAACTTTAAAATACTGGATACAGCAGGAATTTTTAGAAAAAATAAAATTGATGCTGATTCTGTAACCTTTGCAGCCATAAGAAAATCATTAGATATTATAAATAAAATTGATTTAAGTATTATGCTTATTGATTCTAATGATGGATTTGACTCTCAAATTAAAAAAATTTTAAATATGTTAATAAATCAATCTAGATCAGTTATTATTGTTTTTAATAAAATTGATACAATTAAACAAAAAATTTTTTTTATTAAAGAGACAAGATTAATAGTAAAAGAAACTTACTCACAAACAAAGAATTTATCTATTATTTTTTTATCTGCAATAAATAAAGAAAATGTTGATAAACTAAAAAATACCTTATTTGCTAAAGCAAATAAAATTGTTAAAAAACTATCTACCAGTCAATTAACCTCATGTATTAAAAAAATTTCAGATGAAAATCCCCACCCCTTAGTAAAAGGTAAGGCAGTAAAATTTAAATACGCAGTACAAGTTAGCTCATCACCCTTGACAATAAAAATTTTCTCTAATTTTTCAAAAGATATTAAAAAAAATTATAAAACTTATCTTACTAATAAAATTATTAAATCTTTTAATATTGTTGATGTTAAGGTAAATCTAATTTTTACTTCTTCTAAAAATCCTTTTAATTAGAAGTTATTTCCTCGTTTCCCACAATAGAAATAAATAAATTATTATTAAAAATATCTAGCTCAATCATAATATGAGAGTTTTCTATAAGCCAATCTTTTAAGAAATTTAAAAATTCAAAATTATCTGAACAGTAAATTAATGTACTTAATATTATATAGTTAAGTACGAACCCAAATAAGAAGCCAAAAAACTTGTCTATAAATAATCCAAGTATTTGCCTATCTAAGTCAGATGAAATAATTTTTCTGAATCTTTTTAAAACAAAAAGTGAAATTAAAAAAATTAAAGGAATTGAAATGATTGTAGATAAAATATTTGTTATTTGCTCATAACTATTGAGTAAATTCAGTTTAAGTAATTGAGTATTTATAAAATTTGATAAATTATCATAAAAGTAAAGAGTTATTAATATAGATCCTATCCAAGTTAATAATCCTAAAATAGAACTAATTATACCTTTCCAAAAGCTAAATAGAATTACTATCCCCCCCATTGTTAAAATTATATAATCGAGAGGGAATATTAAATTTTCAATCATTTTTTGATATTAGTAGAAGAGATGGTAGGAATAATAGGACTCCAATCATTGCCAATACCATTGCTATTGATGTAAAAATTCCAAATATTACTGTGGGAATAAAGCTAGATAAGCTTAGTATGGAAAATCCTAATGCTATAGTAACTGATGTAGTAAAAACAGCCAAGCCAGCACTTGCATTAGTGTATTTTATTGAGTCTATCACAGTATTATTTTTTTTAAATTCCTTATAACGATACAAATAATGAATTGTGTTGTCTACAGCTATACCTATTGTAATCGCTGCTATTGTAATCGTCATTATGTCTAGAGGTATAGACAGGTAGCCAATTATTCCTAATATCATGCTAGAAGTAAAAATATTTGGTATTATACCTAAAGCACTTAATTTAAATGATTTGAAAAGTATTAAGAACATAAGAAATATTAACCCAATAACAAATCCTAAAGATTTAATTTGAGAACTAAATAGTGAGTCTAACATATTATTATAAAGAACAAGTAGGCCATTAATTTTAAAATTTTCTAAAGATGAATTTTTATTTAATTTTATGAATGATTGAATATCTTCTATAAGTTGTTTCCGATTTATATTACCAGAGTCTCGAACTCTAGCAGTAATTCTAGCCATGTTTTCATCAATTAATAAATAAGGGTAAATTAGTTGCTCTCTATAGTTATCAGGAACTTCTTCATAAAGAATTGATAGCTCGAAGATACTTAATGGTTGTTTATTAATTAAATTAGCTAAATCTATTAATGATTTAATTGATTGCACTTTTCCAATCTCTTCTCGAGCATCTAAATACTCATGAATATCATAGATTAGCTGCAATTTTTCATCAGAGAACCAATTGTTGTTATCTTCATCAATAAACATATCATCGTCAAAAAAATCTTCTTCCAAATCAATATCTTCATCAATCACTTCTTCATTTTCACTACTGTTTAAAGAAAGCTCGTACTCTTCTTCATTGAAGTTAAGAATAATGTCAACAGGTGTGGTTCCACCTAATTGTTCATCAATTAATTTCATACCTTTATAAATTTCTGTATTTTTTTTAAAATAATTTACAAAACTATTTTCTACACTAAGATTATAAATACCTCCAATGGATGAAATAAAAAGTAGAAAAGCTATAAAAACGATTTTTTTAGAATTATTTTTTGCTATGGATAAAAAGTTTAATTTTAATATATGATGATTTCTATCTAATTTATTATTTTTAGGAAAAATAAATATTAGCAAAGGTAATATAGTAAAAGAACAAACTAAAGAAATAGTTAATCCTATTAACATAATAAAACCAAAATCAATTATAGGCTTAATTTCAGTTATAATTAGTGATCCAAAAGCAACCATTGTAGTTAGTGTTGTGTAAAAACAAGGCCAAAACATTGTTTTGAACGTATTGTTCAAGCTATTTTTTTGATTATCTTGGAGCCTATAGTAATTAATAATATGAATATTCATTGAAATTGATAAAATGAAAATTAGGGCTGAAAAATTTGATGATATTGCAGTAACTTCAATTTGAGTTAATCCCAGGACTCCAAATATTATTATGACAGAATATGCAGAGCTTAAAAGGCACAGAAATACCCATTTTATTTGTCGAAAAATAAAAAATAATACAAAAATTATTATTAGAACTACTGATAGACTGAAAATTAAAATATCATTTTTAACAAAACTAATGACATCGCTAGCAATCATTTCTACTCCACCAAGATAGTAAGTGTTCTTATTGTCAGCTTCATTGATAATATTTCTGAGATTATTTATTAGGGTAGTCCTTGCTCGATCATTCAAAGTTTTGATTTTAAGATATTCTTTTTTTGAAATTAATAGTTTTTTAAAATCTTCTTTAGCTTTGATTAATTCCATATTTTTATTTAGATAAATAATTACAGAAAATACATTTGCTTCTTTGTTAACGATTTGATCTAAATAAATTGGATTTTTAATAAATTCCTCAACAACATCATCTATTTTTAAATTTGTGTTTCTTAAATTTTCTAAATTATTAGCATTTAAGTTTGAGAGCGAAGTATTGTTTAAAAAAAAAATGGGAGCATCTATAAAACTAAATACCTGAGATACTGATTTTAATGATAGTATTTTTGACGATATAGATTCAATGTTTCTTATAAATTCTTCATTAAGTTCATTATTATTTTCAACAGCTAAAATTAAAAAATTTTCTGACTTAAACAATTTGCTATAATTATTAAAATATTCAAAATCTTTATCATTTTGAGCAACTAAGGTATCTGATGATGCATCAATTCTAAAATTTTTTATAAAAAAAAATGATAAAATTAAAATACTTAATGCTAGACTTATAAAAAAAATTAATTTTATTTTAGGCAAACTATTTCTCTCAATTGTATTTTTATGATTGCAGATTACTCCATTATATTATCATAATCTTTAACATTAAGGTTACTGAATCTTGTATAACTAGATTCAAAATGAGTCTTTATAGTTCCTATTGGTCCATGTCTTTGCTTGGCTATTATAACCTCAGCTGTATTATGTGCTTTTTCACATAATTCTTGCCATCTACTAGTTCGTTCATTGTGTTTTTCATCAGATTCTTCTAGTTTTTTTATTGGCTCCATCCTCTCAAGATAATAACTCTCTCTAAAGATAAACATTACAACATCTGAGTCTTGTTCTATTGTTCCACTTTCTCTCAAATCTGATAATTGTGGTCTTTTATCTTCCCTTTGTTCAACTTGTCTTGATAACTGAGATAGAGCTATAATTGGTATATTTAATTCTTTTGCGATAGCTTTTAATCCTCTTGTAATTTCAGATATTTCTTGAACTCTACCCTCGTTTTTGTTTCTATTACTTCCACTCATAAGTTGCAAATAATCAATAATGATTAAATCTATGCCATATAAGCGCTGTAACCTTCTTGCTCTTGCTCTTAAAGTGGCTATCGTTAGAATAGGATTATCATCAATGAATAAATTTAAATCTTCTAAGTCTGATGATGCTTTGGCAATTTTTTTAAAGTCTTCTTTAGATAACTCAGCTTTTCTCATTTTGTCACCCGATACCCTAGTTTGCTCAGCTAATATTCTTGTTGCTAATTGCTCCGATGACATTTCTAATGAAAAAAAAACAACTTTTCCTCCGTCTACTAAAGTTTTACTTCCAAACTCATCAATCTTTTCTTTGAAATTTTTTGCAACATTGAAAGCAATGTTTGTTCCTAGTGCAGTTTTCCCCATTGAGGGCCTTCCTGCAATTATTATTAAATCAGATTTATGAAGACCACCTAATTTATTATCTAAATCTCTTAATCCAGAAGCAACCCCTGCAATTTTTCCTTCTCTTTTAAACGCCTCGTTAATAATATTAACTGCTTCTTTTAAAGAATCACCAAATTTTGAATATTTCCTCTCTGCACTCCCTGTATTAGATAAATTATATAAATCATTTTCAGCTATTTCGATAAGTGACTCTCCAGTATTTTCAGAGCCATTATCAAATGTTTCTTGAATAATATTTTGACCAATGCCAACTAAGGATCTTTTTAAATGTAATTCGTATATAATTTTTGCATATTGAAATGTGTTTTGCGTGGAAGGAGACGAGTCCTTAACTTCATTCAAATATTTAGTTATCTCTACTCCAAATTCTTTTTCGGGTAAGTAATTTTTTAGAGTTATTGGGGAGACTAATATATTTTTATTTAGTAGTTCTTTTATTTGCTTATAAATAATTTGGTTGTTTTGATCAACAAAATGAATTTCATCTAAAAAATCAGATATTTTTTCGAAATTTCTGTTATCCCATAACAAACATCCAATTAAAGCAATTTCAGCATCAATATTAGAGAATTTTTCAATAGTATTATCTTTATTATCAGAGATTTTTACAACACTACCTTGCTCCATAGAATTTACTTGATAAATATTTTTATCTTTTTAGACAAGAAAACAAATTGGAAAATTTAATTAAACAGTTAGTATCTTATTAATTGTGTGTATAAAAATATATTAATTTTTATTTACTTTAACGATAATTGTGAAAGTCATGTCAATATAAGGACTTACTACCACTTCATGCTCTCCAATTGTTCTCAAAGAATTTTTCATAAAAATATCGTCAGAGTGTATAATAATACCATTTTCTTTTAGGTAATTAATTATTTCTTTTTTAGAAATTGATCCATAAAGCTGATCTTTTTCATCAGCTTCTCTATTAAATTCAATGTTTAAATTTTTTATTTTTTCAATTATTTGTTTTGCGTCTTGAAGTTTTTTATCTTCTTTAATTTTAACTTCTTCTTTTATTTTATCATAATGCTCTAAATTTTTTTTATTTTCTCTTAAAGCCATGTTATTTGGAAATAGATAATTCCTTGCATATCCGTCTTTAACATTCACTAATTCACCAATCTTCCCAAGTTTTTTAATATTAGTAGTTAAGATTACTTTCATATTAGTAGAAAGACTTAGTAGTAAAGGACATCAAAGAAAGAAAACGGGCTCTTTTAATTGCTTTTGATAGCTCTAACTGTTTTGATCTTGACACATTGGTTATTCTACTAGGAACGATTTTCCCTTTTTCACTCACATATCTTGATAATAATTTTATATCTTTATAATCAATTTTAGGTGAATTTTTTTGACTGAAAGGACAGAATTTTCTTCTATCTTCAAAAGGGGAGTTTTTATTTTCATCCCTCCCTCTTGATTTAAATTTTTTATTATTTTTTTTCATAATTTAATTTTGTTGGAAGTTCCTGGTGATTATCCACTTTAACGAATATATGTCGAATAAAATTCTCATTTTGATTTATTGTTTTTTTTATATTTTCAATTTTATTGCCATCTATTTCAATTTGAAAAAAATTATAAAAGGCTTTGCTAAAATTATCTATTTTATAACTTAAGTCTCTAAGCCCCCAATCTTCATTAGCTATAATTTTTCCAGAGCTATCAGAAATTAAATCGTTGAAGCTATTAACAATATCACTTCTTACTGTTGTTGATATTTCAGGACTTAAAAGTATTACTGCTTCAAATTTAGTCATAAACTCCATGGTTAAATCTCAAAAATTATTATTGAGAGAAGTATTTGTTGCATATATTTATATTTTTCAATAAATCAAGCATATATGTCAGCAATTATTTTTCCTGGACAGGGAAGTCAATATAAATCTATGGCAATGGATTTTAATGAAAATTTTACTGTTTCCAATAATACCTTTTCTGAGATAGAAGATGTAACAAAAATCAATATTCGAAAAATAATACTTGAAAATCAACAAGATGAACTTAGCCAAACTAATTTTACACAAATTGCAATTTTTTCTGCCTCAACTGTAATTTTTAAGACCTTAGTTGATCAAGTTGGCTTAGAGGTTATAAAACCTAATTTAGTCTTTGGACACTCGCTAGGTGAGTATAGTGCTCTTGTAGCAAATAATTCACTAAACCTCGCTGATGCCTCTAAATTAATTAAAATAAGGGGTGAATTAATGAATTCTGCCATAGCACCAAACACATCAGGTATGGCCGCCATAATAGGTAAAAATGCAAACGACATAGATGAAATTATAAGCAAAAACAATTTAGATATAGTAATTGCTAATGATAATTCTCCAATGCAAGTAGTTGTATCTGGTCTTATAAATAACATTAATGATGCTGAAAGTATTTTTATTTCAAATGGAGTTAGGAAGTATATTAAATTAAATGTATCAGCTGCTTTTCATAGTAAGTATATGGAAGTGGCTCAAAATATGTTAAAAGATGAAATAGATAAAATATCTTTTTTCCCCAGCATTATTCCTATTATTTCAAATTTTGATGCAGTTATTAATTCAAACACTGATAAGATTATAGATTCTTTAAAAAATCAAATGGCTAATAAAGTTAGGTGGACAGAAAGTATAAAAAAACTTGAGGAAACTGAAATATCTGAAATTATAGAAATTGGCCCAGGTAAAGTTTTATCAGGTTTAATTTCAAGAATTACAAAAAAATTTGATATTATATCAATTGATAAAATTGCAGATTTAGATAAATTTAAATAATATATGAAAAAAATTCTTATAACTGGAGCATCCGGAGGTATTGGATCTGGAATTGTTGAAAAATTTGCAATTAAGGATTATGTTTTAATCTTAACATCTTCTTCAGAAGCCACTCTACAAAGTCTAAAAAATAAATACGGGAGTGATCATAGTTATTATGTTTTAAACTTTAATGATCCAATTAATTTTGAGGAGACTCTTAAACAAATTTCATTAGAACATAAGGATTTAGATGTTATTGTAAATAATGCTGGAATTACAGACGACTCACTAATTTTAAGAATGAAATTAGAGCAGTGGAATAATGTTCTTCAAGCAAACTTAACTTCTAATTTTTCTATAATTAAAAATTTACTTCCTAATATGCTTAAAAATAAATCTGGAAGCATTATAGGTATTTCCTCTGTAGTTGCCACTTCTGGTAATCCCGGACAATCAAATTATGTTGCTGCCAAATCAGGCATGATAGGGTTTTATAAATCTGTTGCTCTAGAAGTAGCGTCGAGAAATATAAATGTTAATGTTATATCTCCTGGGTTTATTATTTCTCCAATGACGGATAAGTTGAGTGATAATCAAAAAAATACTATACTGGATAAAATTCCTATGAAAAGATTTGGATACCCAAAAGAAATAGCTAATTTAGTTTATTTTTTATCTAACGATGAAGCAAGTTACATTACTGGTCAAAACATTCATGTAAATGGTGGAATGTTAATGGTTTAATGTATTGACATGTTTGGACATTATATTCTATTAATATTTAAAAAACTAAGGAGGAGAAGATGAGCGAAATTGAAACACAAGTAAAACAAATAGTCGTTGATCATCTGGGAATTGATGATGCCAAAGTGACTACTGACTCAAAATTTATAGATGATTTAGGCGCTGACAGTTTAGATACTGTTGAGCTAGTAATGGCATTTGAAGAAAAATTTGGAATTGAAATTCCCGATGATGCGGCGGAAACGATACAAACAGTCCAGAATGCTATAGACTATATTCAAAGTAAAAAATAATTTTATAAATTAATGAAAAGAGTAGTCGTTACTGGATTAGGTCTACTCACTTCAATTGGTAATAACAAGGAAGACACTTGGAATAATCTGCTTGAGTGCAAATCTGGAATTAAAAAAATATCTCATTTTGATACTGAGGGCTTAACCTGTAAAATTTCTGGGCATATTTCTCATAATAGTAATGATGAGAATTATTATGACAGATTGATTCATTTAGATACTAAGGATATTAAAAGAAATGATAGGTTCATTCAATATGGCATTGCTGCTGCTAAAATGGCAGTTGAAGATGCAGGTCTTAAGGATATTAGTGAAAAAGAAAAATTGAAAATTGGTGTAAGTGTTGGTTCTGGGATAGGTGGACTTGAAACAATATATGAAGGCTCTCTAACTATTAATGAAAAAGGTCCTAGAAAATTATCACCTTTTTTTATTCCATCATCTCTTGTTAATTTATTATCAGGTCAAATTTCTATAAAGTATGGATTTAAAGGACCTAATCATTCAGTTGTTACAGCTTGTGCAACTGGTGCACACTCAATTGGAGATGCTGGAGAGATGATTAAAAGAGGGGCTGCAAATGTAATGGTTGCTGGTGGATCTGAGGCAGCAGTTTGTAGACTCGGGGTTGCAGGTTTTTGTGCTGCCAGAAGCTTAAGTACGTCAAATAATGAATCTCCAGAAACAGCTTCTCGTCCTTGGGATAAGGATCGTGATGGTTTTGTAATGGGTGAAGGTGCCGGAATTGTTGTCTTAGAAGAACTAGAGTTTGCAAAAAAAAGGGGTGTCAAGATATATGGTGAATTAATAGGTTACGGTATGTCAGGAGACGCTCATCATATAACGGCCCCAGCTGAGGATGGCGATGGAGGCTATCGGGCAATGACTGAAGCTTTAAAAATGGGTAATTTATCTTCTGATGAAGTTAATTATATTAATGCTCATGGAACATCAACAATCCTAGGAGATCAAATAGAACTAGGAGCAATAATGAGGCTATTCAAAAATCACCAAAATATTTTTGTCAGTTCTACGAAATCTTCAATCGGACATCTTCTTGGAGCTGCAGGAAGTGTAGAGGCAATTTTTTCTATTCTAGCTTTAAATCACAATACTATTCCAGCCACTTTAAATTTAGATAACCCGATTGACTCAGGAAATGTAAAGTTGGTTGCTAAAGATCCTATTAAAGAGAATCTAAAAGTTTCATTAAGTAATTCATTTGGTTTTGGGGGGACAAATACTGCGCTTTTATTCAAAAGTATTTAGTATATTCTTAATATTTGTAGTTTATTTTACTTACATATTTTTAATTAAAGAAATCGTATTTAAAAATGAATATTTAGTAATAAAAAAAAATCAGAGTTATCAAAGTATAATAAACTATAATATTAAAGATTTTTCTATTAATTTATATTTTTTTAAAACAGCCTTAAGGTTAATGTTATTAAATGATATTAAGATTCATCATGGAAAATTCAAGATTAATAAAAATATTAATTTTATTAAGTTAATAAAATTGATTACATTACCAGGTAATCATTATGAAAAAATTACAATTGTAGAAGGTTGGGAAAAAAAAGAATTAAATAATATATTAAAATCAAATTTTAAAAAATTTGAAGAATTAGATTATTCAGAAGTTATTGCTGATAC
>JABHWG010000027.1 GCA_018657885.1 Pelagibacteraceae bacterium | reverse complement strand
ATAAGGTCCCCATATTTTTTTAATAAATTTTTTAGCATTTAAAAAACCTCCATCCAGGTATATTGCACCTATCAAAGATTCTATGGAGTCAGCTAAAATAGATATATTCATTTTTTCATTTTTTTTGAATGTGTACTTTAAGATATTATTCATTTTAAGATCTACAGATATTTTATGTAAAAAATTTTTTTGAACTAAATAGGAAAGTCTTTTTGAGAGATCTCCTTCATTATTACTTGAAAATTTCTTATATATTATTGCAGATATTGCTAAACCCAAAACCCTATCTCCTAAAAATTCTAGTCTTTCAAAATTACTAAAAGTAGACACTTTATTTATTTTATTATCTTTAATAAAGCTTGGATGAATCAATGACTCAATTAATAAATTTTTATTTTTAAAAATATAACCTATATGTTTTTCAAATTTATCAATATTTTTATTAGAAATCATATTATTTTTTTGAAAATCCTATTCCCTCTTATTGATTTAGGCCATTTCCAAATTTGTAAAAATCTTGAATTTTCTAAAGAAAAAAATATGAATCTAGCTTTACCAACCAAATTTTCTATAGGTATAAACCCTACTGTCTTAAATCTACTATCTTGTGAGTTGTCTCTATTATCACCCATTACAAAAAAATGTCCTTCTGGAACTAAAAATAATTTAGTATTATCTGCTATTCCATCATCCATAATATCTAAAACTTCAAAAGTTAAATCATCGTGGTATTCTAGATATTTCCTTATTCTTTTTATAAATGCATTTTTATCATTATCAATAAAGTCATTTAGTTTTTTTCTTAAAATTTTATTTTCATTTAAATAAATTTCTCCATTCGTAACTCTAATTTTATCTCCCGGTAACCCAATTACTCTTTTTATATAGTCAGTCCTATTATCTTCCGGAGTTTTAAAAACCACGATATCACCTCTATTAGGTATATTAGAAAATATTTTTTTTGGAATTAATGGAATAGAAAATGGAAGTGAATGCTTAGAATAACCATATGACCATTTTGTAACAAATATAAAGTCTCCGACTAACAAATTAGGTTTCATTGATCCTGAAGGAATATTGAAAGGTTCAGCCACAAAAGAGCGAATTAATAACGCTATAAATACTGCTAAGCCAATTGATTTTAAATTGCTAAAAAAACTATTCTCTTTACTTTTCATATATAATTACATTTGCAATTGCATAGTTTTTTTCATCACTTAATGAAACTTCAATTGAGCACTGATCTGTCTTAGAAAATAAATTTAAAAACTTTAAAGCTTTATTATGGAGCTTTATAATAGGCTTTCCATAACTATCATTTTGAATTTCAATATCTTTCCAAAACACACCTCTAGCTAATCCTGTACCTAATGCTTTAGCGCACGCTTCTTTGGCTGCATATCTTTTTGCATATGATTCTACTGATTTAAATCTTAACTCAGATTTGGTAATTTCACTAGAGTGAAAACATTTATTTTTAAATCTAAAATTATATTTCTTAATTGTTTTTTCTATTCTTCTTATATCAATTATATCAATACCAGTCCTTATAATCATATTTAACCCTTTATTCTTTCTAGAGAAGAAACTTCTGAAACTAGTCTCAAAGCTGCAATTATATTTTTTAAATGACTAGCATCCCTTACTTCAATGTCTATTACAATTTCGAAAAAATCAGTTTTTCTAATAGAAAAATTTATATTTGAAATATTGCCATTATTTTTTGCTATTATAGTAGTTATTTTACCAAGACTGCCAGGTTCATTTTTCAAGACAACTGAAATCCTTGCATTTGATATTGTTTTGTTTTGAGCTGAATTATCCCATGATATATTAAGCCATCTTTCAGGATTGTCTGCATATGAAGATAAGGTCTCACAGTCAATAGTATGTGCTGCAACACCAATACCTGCCGTAACAATCCCAACTATAGTATCGCCCCTAATAGGTGAGCAACATCCTGCTAAATGATATGACATCCCAGCAGTTAGTCCCTTAAGCCTAATAGAATTATCAGATTTAATTTCAAATTTTGTTGAACTTTTATAATTGAATTCAGGATAAACTCTTTTTAAAACTGATAATGCTGTAATTCGTCCAGATCCTATTATCTCATACAAGTCGTCTATATGATTAACAATAAATTCTTTTTTAATTTTTTTTATAGTAGAATCATTTAACTCGTAATTTTCTTTATTAAAAAAAGAATTGAGAATTTCTTTACCAAATAAGATATATTCATCTCTTTTTTTTGATCTAAAAAACCTTCTTATTTGTAATTTTACTTTTGATGTGACAGCGAATCTCTCCCATAATGGAGATGGTTGTGATTCTTCAGAAGTAATAATTTCTATTTGGTCACCATTTTTTAAAATAGTTTTTAATGGTTGTAATTTTTCATTAATTTTAGCTCCTACACATTTATCTCCTACCTGTGTATGGATAGCATAGGCAAAATCTACAGGGGTTGCGTTTGTGGGCAATTCAATTAAGTCACCTTTTGGGGTAAAAACATAAATTTCATCATTAAAAACATTAATTTTAGAATTTTCAATTAATTCATCTTGGCTAACTGACGAATTCATTAAGTCAATTAAATCATGCATCCATCTATATTCCTTAGTATCCTTCTCTTTGATACTTTTTGGATCTTTATATTTCCAATGTGCAGCAACGCCAAAATCAGCAATCTGATTCATTACATTTGAACGAAATTGGATTTCGATTTTTTTATTTTTTGGCCCCATTACAGTAGTATGCAATGCTCTATATCCATTAGATTTAGGTGAAGAAATAAAATCTTTAAACCTTCCAGGAATATATTGAAATTTTCTATGAATTATCCCTAAACATTTATAACATTCACGAGTTGAATTAGTGATAATTCTAAAAGCCATAATATCTGATAATTGCTCAAATGAAATATTTTTATTTTTTATCTTATTCCAAACTGAGTAAGCTGATTTTATACGCCCATCAATCTTACAATCAATATCTTCACTTAATAAATTCTTTTTAAGCTCATATCTAATTTCATCAACTATATTTTCATCTTTAGAATTAAGATAGTTAAGTCTATCAATAATTGATTTTCGAGCTTCTGGATTAATAGATTGGAAAGACAAATCTTCAAGTTCATCTTGCCACTCTTTCATGCCTAATCTTTGAGCTAGAGGTGCAAATATATCAAGGGTTTCCATAGAGATATTAATTTTCTTTTTTTCATTTTGGATAAATCTAATAGTTCTCATGTTGTGTAATCTGTCAGCTAATTTAATTAGTATAACTCTTAAGTCTTTAGATGAAGCTAAAATTAATTTTCTATAATTTTCTCCAAACTTTTGTTTGTTTATTTTTAAAGAAAATTTACTTATCTTTGTCAATCCTTGAACAAGTTCAGAGATCTGGTCTCCAAAAGTATTAGTTATTTGATTAATTGAAATTTCAGTATCTTCAATAGTATCATGCAGCAAGCCTGCTGCAATGCCTGAAGCATCTAAACTAATTGACGTTAATATTTTTGCAACTTCTATTGGGTGAACTATAAATGGGTCCCCTGACTTTCTTAGCTGATTTTTATGAGCCTGTTCACTAAAATTAATAGCTTTATATATTATTTTTTTATCTTTATCTGTGAGATATGATGTTAAAACTTCTAACTCTCTAATTCTTTCTTTTATCATTAAGAGATTTTCTTTAGACAATTTAAAGTAGCTAATATTTAGTTCGTTTCCTCTTGAGTGTTTTGACTTAAATTATCTACTTGGTTATCATTGTTATTTTCTACTATATTAACATCCTCAGTTAGAGATGAGTTATTTTCTTTTTGGAATAAATTTTCAGAATCATTGATTTCTTGAATAATATTTTCATCAATAATTTCATCTTCAACATTAATCTCTTCATCATTTGAATATTCTAAAGAAAATTCTTCTTCACTTTGCATTGATTCTGCCTGATATTCTTCAACTAATTTTTCTTTTAAATTATCTACTGGTATTGTTTCATCAGCAATTTCTCTTAAAGCAATTACTGTGTTTTTATCATTATCTTTTTCAACTGTAGGAGCTTCACCAGAATGAATTTTTCTAGCTCTGTTTGCAGCTACAAGAACTAGCTCAAATCTACTTTCAAATTTATCAATACAATCTTCTACTGTAATTCTTGCCATATGTTTTGGCTTATAGATATCGGTTAGACAAAAGTAAACAAAATTAGTTATTTTTTAACAATCTTTGTTTATTTCTGTTCCAATCCTTTGATTTTTGATCTTCTCTTTTGTCGTATTTTTTCTTGCCTTTACCAAGACCTATACTTAACTTCACAAATCCTTTAGTGCTAAAAAACATAGTTATTGGAACTACAGAAAAACCATCTCTTCTTATAGATCCTAGGATTTTATTTAATTCTTTTCTGTTAACTAATAATTTTCTTGATCTTGTAGGATCATTATCTTTATCACTTGATGAAGCATATTTCTTAATAAAACAATTTTTAAGCCATAATTCTGCATCTTTTTCCTCAATATAAGACTCCTTAATTGATGGAGAAATATTTCTTAATGATTTTACCTCTGAACCAGTAAGAACTATTCCAGCATCTAATTTAAGGGAAATATTATAATCATAGGTTGCTTTTTTATTTGCGGCTATTATTTTCACATCAAATTAATGAAAGATCTTTCAGGCAATTAAATACTTCATTTTTAGTTTTTTCAGTTATTTCTACAAGGGGTAGCCTTGTTTCACTATTGCATAGTCCTATTAAAGATGCTGCATATTTCACAGGACCAGGACTAGACTCAACAAATAATGAGTTATGAAGTTTAGCTAACTTTAAATTAAATTCTTGAGCTTTTTGAATATCCTTTTCTCTCCAAGCTTTTTGTAATTCTGAGCATAATTTTGGAGCGATATTTGCTGTAACTGAAATACAACCATGACCACCTTGTGCAAGAAAAGCTAGCGCGGTTCCATCTTCTCCAGATAAAAAACAAAAATCACTTTTCATGTTTGCTATAGTAAGAAGAGGTCTAAATAAATCATTTGTTGCATCTTTAACGCCTACAATATTATCGATTTTAGAGAGTTTAATCATAGTCTCAATAGACATGTCAACCACCGATCTGCCAGGAATATTATATATTATAATAGGTATCTTTACTGATTTAGCTATTTTTTCAAAGTGAGCAAATAAACCTTGCTGAGTTGGTTTATTGTAATACGGCGTAACGACTAAAGCTGCATCTGCTCCATTACTTTCTGCATGCTTTGTGAAGTCAATTGCTTCAGCAGTATTATTAGATCCTGTTCCTGCAATAATAGGAATTCTTTTATCTGAAATCCTTATTGTTTCTTCGATTATTTTCTTATGCTCTTCATGTGATAGTGTTGGAGACTCTCCTGTTGTGCCGCATGGAACGAGACCGTTAGATCCATTTTGAATTAAATGATTTAAAATTACACTCAAGGATTCATAATCAACTTCGTGATTTTTAAATGGCGTTATAACAGCAGGTATACTTCCAAAAAACATATTAATTATTGGCGGAGAGAGTGGGATTCGAACCCACGGAAGGAATTACTTCCTTCGGCAATTTAGCAAACTGCTGGTTTAAGCCGCTCACCCATCTCTCCTTTTGATTATCCATATTATCTATATATTATTTATAATCCTTTATGTCTATTCATAAGATTATTAATAAAACATTTGTTTCATTGTCTTACTAAATATAGAAAGACAAAAATATGGAAAAATTAATAAATAAATTTTGGAATGGAAAAATTCCCTTATGGAAATCGTATTGGTTAGTTGGAGAGCTATCTAATGCCTTATTTATTTTAGCAATATTTAATTTTGAGATTTATTTTTTTAAAAATAATCAATTTTCAAACTCTTTACCTTTTTTAGATTTTAGTAACTTTAGCATTCTTTCAAAACTATTTTTAATAATTTGGACAGTTTTTATCACAGTAGGAATATGGAGATCAGCGGAAAGGTATAAAGGCAGTTTGATTTGGATTATTTGCACTTTGCTTTTCTTATCTTATAGAATTTTTACCTTAAGATTAATTTTTTTTGGATAGCTTTTTCTTTATTATTTCATTTAATATTTGAGGATTGGCTTTTCCTTTACTTTTTTTCATAGACTGACCAACAAAAAAACCTAGTAATTTATCTTTTCCTGATAAATATTGCTCTACCATTTTTTTATTTTCTTCAATAACTTCATCAACAAAAGCCTCTATTTCATCAGTATTTGTAACTTGTTTTAATCCTTTTTTATCAATAATTATTTGAGGATCACTTGTGGTATTAAACATTTCAATCAAAACTTCTTTTGCAATTTTACCAGATATTATATCTTCGTTTATTAATTTAACTAACTTGCCTAGGTCTTTTGGTTTTATTGGAGAATTTATAATTTCAAGATTGTTTTCGTTAAGTATGGAAAATAACTCTGATGTTATCCAGTTAACAACAATTTTTGAAGATGCTTTTAATGAAAAGTCAGACTTAATTACACTATCAAAATAATCTGATATTGCTTTATCTGAAGTTAAAACTGATGCATCATAATTAGACAAATTATACTCATCTACATATCTTTTTTTTCTTTCGTCAGGTAGCTCAGGTATTAGTTTTTTTATATTATCAATTTCTTCCTGATCTATTTCTAAAGGCAATAAATCTGGGTCTGGAAAATATCTGTAATCATGGGCCTCCTCTTTGCTTCTCATTGGTTTCGTTTTTCCTGTTGAAGTGTTAAATAATAGTGTGTTTTGTTCAATAGAACCACCATCTTCTAAAACCTCTATTTGTCTTTTTACTTCATAATTAATTGCCTGTTTAATAAATTTGATTGAATTTAAATTTTTAATCTCACATCTAGTTCCATATTCATCACCAGGTTTTCTTACAGAAATATTTACGTCTGCTCTTAGAGATCCTTCTTGCATATTTCCATCACATGTATCAAGATACATTAGAATTGACCTAATTTTAGAAATATACAAGCCTGCTTCGTCAGCATTTCTTAAATCTGGCTCACTTACAATCTCCATTAAAGCTACTCCAGATCGATTTAGATCCACATAAGTTTTAGTTGGATTTTGATCGTGAAGACTTTTTCCAGCATCTTGCTCTAAATGCAATCTAACAATTCTTATTTCTTTTGAGCTACCATCCTTAAAATCAATAGTAACTTTACCCTCGCCAATGATAGGGTATTTATATTGACTTATTTGATAGCCTTGGGGCAAATCTGCATAGAAATAATTTTTACGATCAAAAATAGAATATTTATTGATTTTAGCATTTAAACCAACTCCTGTCTTAACTGCTTGCTCAATGCAGTATTTATTTATAACTGGGAGCATACCTGGCATAGCAGCATCCACAAGGGATACTTGGCTATTTGGGTTAGATCCAAAAGTAGTTGATGAACTGCTAAATAATTTTGAATTAGATTTTACTTGTGCATGTATCTCAAGACCAATCACAGTCTCCCAATCATGATGTTTGCCTTTGATTAAATTACTCATAATCTTTCTCTAAAGCAAAAGCAGCATTAAATATTTCCTGTTCATTAAAATGCTTACTTAGAAGCTGAATACCGAGTGGCAATCCATTTTTATCTTTACCATATGGAATGGAAATTCCAGGAATTCCTGCAAGAGAAGCAGGTACAGTAAAAACATCATTTAAATACATTTTAATAGGATCATCTTGCTTTTCATTTAATGGAAATGCTGCACTAGGTGCTGTTGGTGTCAAAATTAAATCACACTCTTTAAAAGCTTTGACAAAGTCATCTGCAATTAACTTTCTTACTTTTTGAGCCTTTAAGTAGTAGGCATCATAATAACCTGCAGACAAAACATATGTGCCAATTAAGATTCTTCTCTTAACCTCTTTGCCAAACCCTTCACTTCTAGTTAACTCATACATATCATCTAAACTTTTAGCGTTTTCAGCTCTATGGCCATATTTAACTCCATCATATCTTGCTAAATTTGAAGATGCTTCAGCAGGGGCTATTATATAATAAGTAGGTAATGCGTATTTTGTATGTGGAAGAGATATATGTTCAATTATCGCTCCTTTTTGCTCCAATGATTTAATTGCCTGCTCCCAAACTTCATTAATTTCATCAGATATTCCATCAATTGTATATTCTTTAGGTATGCCAATTTTTTTTCCTTTTAAATCAATATTTAAATTTTCTGAAAAATTTGGAATTTTAACATTAGAGCTGGTACTATCTCTTAAATCATGACCAGCCATTTCTTTAAGTAAAATTGATGCGTCTGTAACATTTTTTGAAAATATCCCAGCTTGATCTAAGCTTGAGGCAAAAGCAACAATACCCCATCTAGAACAGATTCCATATGTAGGTTTTATACCCACTACACCACAAAAACTTGCTGGCTGTCTTATCGAACCTCCAGTATCAGTTCCAGTTGCACCCAAACACAAATCTGCTGCTACAGCAGCTGCAGACCCACCAGATGACCCTCCAGGTGCCAATGGAGATCCTTCATTTGAAAGAGGGTTTATGGTGTCACCAAAATAACTAGTGTTAGTTGCTGATCCCATTGCAAATTCATCTAAATTTGTTTTACCAACAAACATAGATCCTTGATTAATTAATTTTTGCGTTACAAAAGATTCATAAGTTGGGTTAAAATTCTCAAGAATTTTTGATCCAGCAGTAGTTGGCATATTTTTTGTACAGAATAGGTCTTTAACTGCAATTGGAATTCCTTTTAAAGAATTATCATTAGATATTTTTTCTATCAGTTTAACCTGATCATAAATTTTATCTTCATTAAAATAAATAAAAATATTTAAATCTTTTTTTTCTTTTATTTTTTTTATATATGTTTGAGCAATTTCTTTTACAGAAATTTTATTATCATCTAATAATAATTTTAACTGAGAAATTGATTGGAATTCCATTACTCGACTACCTTAGGTACAGCAAAATATCCCTCAAGCTTATCAGGGCTATTTTGTAAAATTTCATCTGATGAATTTATATCCTGATTTTCATCTCTTCTTTTAGTAAGTGCTGATGATGAAATATTAGTTAATGGCTCAACATTGTCTGTATTAACTTCATTTAATTGCTCAACCCAATCTAAAATTGAGTTTATATCTTTTAGAAATTCATCAGCCTCCTTCTCAGACAACCTAATTCTTGCAAGTTTAGCTATTTTATTTATTGTGTTTGTATTTAACTTCAATTTATATGTCTCCAATGAATGAATCTAAAAATTTAATTGATGGCCTTCATACATCACAAATTCTTGTAGGTCTAGATGTAGGTTTTAAAACAATTGGAATAGCAGTTTCTGATCGATCTTTAATTGTTGCAACACCTATAAATACTGTTTTGAGGAAAGGCACAAAAAAGGATTTAGTAAAAATTACGGATTATTTAACTGAATATGAGATTGGTGGATTTATAATAGGATTACCTTTAAGTCTAAATGCAAGTGAAAATGAACAAACTAAAAAGATAAGATTTTTTGCCAATGAATTAGAAACCTATTTTTCATTACCTATTGAATATTGGGATGAGAGATATTCAACAGATATAATATTTAAAGAAATGAGAAAGTCAAATTTAAGTAAGACTAAAATAAAAAAGAAATTAGATCAACAATCTGCAGCCTATATATTACAAGGATATTTAGATAAGTATAGAAATCCCTATTAAATTCATTTACACATATGAGCACAATATTAACACATATGAGTTTTAAATTTCTTAAATCCAATCAGATAAAATTATACAAAAGAGAAAATTCTAAATATTGGCAGATGAAAATTAAATTACCAAAACAGCAAGCTGTTAGATCATCTACAGGATTTAAAACTTTAAAAGATGCAGAACAAATTGCAATTAAAAATTATTCATTTTTAAAAAAAAAAAACAATATAGTAATAAGAAGAAATCCTAATAATATATATAAAAAAATTCACCTTGTAGAATCTGCTGATCTTAATAAAAAAGACATAGAATTTATATTAGACGAAGCAAAAAAATTTATATCTTTTAACAAGAAAAAAATTAAAAAAAATAATTTACTTGAGGGGAGGACTGTTTTTAATTTATTTTTTGAAGACTCTACTAGAACTCGTACAAGTTTTGAAGTGGCGGCAAAAAGATTAAGTGCAGATTTAATAAATGTAGCAGTCAAAGATAGCTCAATTAATAAAGGTGAGACCTTACTAGACACAATGACTACAATTAATTCTATGAACCCAGATGTTCTAGTAATTAGACATCCAGAAGAAGGTATCAGTAAAAGAATTTCAGAGAGTGTGGATGCTTGTGTTATTAATGCGGGTGATGGTAGTCATGAACATCCTACTCAGGCATTATTGGATGCTTTAACAATTAAAAATAAATTTAAAAAATTTACAAAATTACAAATTGCAATATGTGGTGATATTCTTCACAGTCGTGTTGCTAGATCAAATATAATTATTTTATCTAAGCTAGGTGCCAAAATAAATGTTATTGCTCCAAAGGAGTGGTTACCAAAAAATATAAACACCCTTCCTGTTACACTTTATACGGATATGAAAAAAGGTCTTAATAATTGCGATGTAGTTATGATGCTTAGAATTCAAAAAGAGAGAATAAATAAAAAAATAATGCCAAATCAAAAAAAATATTTTACAAAATATGGATTAGATTACAAAAAATTAGAATATGCAAATAAAAATGCTTTTGTCATGCATCCAGGGCCAATGAATAGAGGGGTTGAAATTGATTCAAAATTAGCTGATGATGTAACAAGAAGTTTAATTCAAGAACAGGTAGCTATGGGAGTTGCTATTAGAATGGCTTGTTTGGAAATATTAATTAAAAATAAAGATGATACCCTTAAGTTCTAATTTATTATTTATAATCTTGTTTTACTTTTTAGGGTCAATACCCTTTGCTTTAATCATTCCTAAAATTTTTGGTTATGGAGATATAAGAAATACTGGATCTGGAAACGTAGGCGCTACTAATGTTCTTCGAATGGGAAACAAGTATATGGCCTTTTCAGTACTGTTAGCTGATATATTAAAAGGTCTTTTACCATTTATTATCTTAAGAGTTTATCTTGATGAAATAGATACTTTATCTAGGGTTTTTCTTTGCCACTTTGCCATTTTAGGGCACATATTTCCCATTTGGTTAAAATTCAAAGGTGGAAAAGGAGTTGCAACTTACATAGGTTTTTTATTAGGATTAAGTCTATATCTTGGAATAGCATTTCTATTCCTATGGTTAATAATAGCTTATATATCTAAATATTCCTCTTTAAGCTCATTACTCTCATCATTAATAGCACCAATCTATTTTATATTTATGAGTCCTCAAAAATTTACTGGCTTTTTTTTATTATATATTTTTATAATTATTGCACTTAAACACCATGAAAATATTAAAAAATTATTAAATAAATCAGAAAATAAAATAAAATTTAGCAAGTAGAATTCTACTTTTTTTAAAAAATTCTTGACGAAGTAAATTTAAACTGAAATTTGGACTAAAAATTTATGAATGTTTTAATTGTTGAATCTCCATCAAAAGCTAAATCTATAAATAAATATTTAGGTTCTGGCTTCAAGGTTTTAGCTAGCGTTGGCCATGTAAGAGACCTTTCACCCAAAAATGATGCTATAGACACCGAGAATGATTTTCAAATGAATTGGGAAACAAGTGATAGAGGTAAAAAAATAATAAAAGAAATAATTGCCGCTGCAAAAATATCAGAGAACTTATATTTAGCAACTGACCCAGATCGTGAAGGCGAAGCTATAGCTTGGCATGTAGAAAAATTATTAAGAGAGAATTCCTCTTTATCAAAGTTAAATATTCACCGTGTTACATTTAATGAAATTACAAAAAATGCAGTTTTAGATAGTCTTAAAGAACCAAGAAAGGTAGATAAAGACCTTGTCAATGCTTACTTAGCAAGACGTGCATTAGATTTTCTTGTTGGCTTTAACCTCTCACCAGTTTTGTGGAGAAAGTTACCCGGCTCAAAATCAGCTGGAAGAGTTCAATCTGTTGCTTTAAGAATAATTAGCGAGAGAGAACTAGAAATTGAAAAATTTAATCCACAAGAGTACTGGTCAATTCAAGGTAATTTTATAAACAAAGAAAATAAAATTATAAATTCACGCCTGATTCTATTTGACGGAATTAAAATAGATAAACTTGATATTAAGAGTGAAAAAGAAGCTACAGAAATTTATGGAACATTAAGCAACTCTGAATTTAAAGTTGGAAATATAACTAAAAAAGAAGCAAAAAGAAATCCCTACCCTGCTTTTACAACCTCAACCATGCAGATTGAGTCTAGTAGAAAGTTGGGCTTAAGCGCTAGTCAAACTATGCGCACTGCTCAAAAATTATATGAAGGAGCTGAAATTAATGGTGAAACAACAGGCCTAATTACTTACATGAGAACAGATAGTGTCGTCATGGCAAAAAACGCAATTAATCAAGTTCGAAATTTTGTATCAAAAACATACGGCAAAGAATATTTACCTGGAACTCCTAGAGTTTATAAATCTAAAGCAAAAAATGCACAAGAAGCTCATGAATGTATAAGGCCAACAAATATTGATTTAACACCAAAAGAGATAAAACAATTTATTACAGGCGAAGAATACAAGTTATATGAAATAATTTGGCAACGAGCAGTGTCATCACAAATGGCAAGTGCCGTCCTAGATCAAGTGGCGGTTGATATAATCAGTGAAGATAATAAAAATACTTTACGAACTAATGGATCAACAATTAAATTTACTGGCATGTACAAAGTTTATCAAGAAGCAAAAGATGATGATAAAGAAGAGGAAAAAGAAACTATTCTACCTGAAATGTATGAAGGTGAAAAATTAACCCTTAAAGAAATAAATAAAAAGCAGCATTTTACTATGCCTCCTCCTCGCTTTACTGAGGCAAGTTTAGTTAAAAAATTAGAAGAACTTGGAATTGGAAGACCTTCAACCTACGCATCTATTATTAAGGTTTTGCAAGACCGTGATTATGTTATTTTAAATAAAAAAAGATTTAATCCTCATGATCGAGGTCGCATAGTTTCTATATTTCTCGAAAAATACTTTAAACAATATGTTGAATATGACTTCACTGCGGATTTAGAAAATCAATTGGATGAAATATCTGATGGAAAACTTAATTGGAAAGAGGTTTTACAAAATTTTTGGAATACGTTTAAGCAACTTTGTGATGATACAGTTAGTAAGTCTAATAGAGAGGTTATTGATGTTTTAGATGAGGCATTAGGTGCTCATTTTTTTCCACCTGAAGGAAAAGATGAAAGCAGATCATGTCCAACATGCAATAATGGGAGATTAGGTGTTAAGGTAGGAAAATTTGGGGGTTTTATAGGGTGTTCTAACTACCCTGAATGCAAATACACCGTTCAATTTAATCAATTAAATGACAAAGATGGAACCTCATTAAGTGGCCCAAAAGAAATTGGTATTTATCCTGAGACAAGTGAAATGATAACACTACGAAAAGGACCTTATGGTTTTTATATGCAGGTTGGAGAAGGAACTTCTGAAAAAAAACCAAAAAGGGTTTCTATTCCAAAAAATTTCGAACCCGATGAAATAGGTCTTAACACTGCAATTCAATTATTAGGTTTGCCAAGAAAATTAGGATTTAATCCAGAAAATAATAAAACAGTGAGTGCTGGTATTGGTATGTATGGCCCATATATTTTGCACGATAAAAAATATAAGGCTTTAGAAAAAACGGATAATATACTTGATATAGAGTTAGAAAGAGCCCTTGAATTAATAGCAAAACCAACACAACGAGGTAATGCGACGCTTAAAACTTTTGGTGAACACCCAGAAGAAAAAAAGAATATTACTGGACATGATGGTAAATTTGGACCTTATGTTAAATGCGGTAAGATTAATGCATCGTTACTTGGTGACTTAACTATAGATACACTAACCGTAGAGGACGCAATAAAATTAATCGATGAAAGAAAGCAAAAAATGGGATTAAAAAAAGGATTAAAGAAAGAAAGAAAAGGAAAAAAGTAGTTTCAGATTGATTTAAGATTAAATATATTTAAATATAAGATATGCCAAAAAATATATCTTTAACAGAGATCAAAAAATATAAAAATAAATTTCTCAAGAATAATAAAAATACTGCTTTACGTAATGCTTTAATTAAGAATGATCTAAATACTGTTGCTCTAAATTGGGAAAATTTTAGTCAAATCAATCATCATTTCTCAGATTTGATAAAAAAAGAATTGCCAGTTACTAATCAAAAAGCCTCAGGTCGATGCTGGGGATTTGCTGGCTTAAACTTAATGCGTTTAAATGTTGTTAATAAACTGAATTTATCAAATTTTGAGTTTTCTCAAAACTATTTTATGTTTTGGGATAAATTTGAAAAAGCCAATTATTTTTTAGAAAATATAATTAAGACAATTGATCACTCATATGACAGTAGATTAATTATGCATTTAGTTAAAGCACCAGTGCAGGACGGAGGTCAATGGGATATGTTCGTCAACTTAATAGAAAAATATGGAGCAGTTCCAAAAGATGTTATGCCAGAAACAAATCATAGTAGTAAATCTATGGCAATGAACTATATTCTTACACATAAATTAAGAGAATTTGCATCTATACTAAGAAAAAAACCTGCAAAAAATTCTACTGCTTTGAAAAAAGAAATGATGGAAATTATCTATAATTTACTTTCAATGTTTTTAGGGCAACCTCCTGATTTAGTCAATTGGTCTACTCGTAATACAGAAAATATATATATTTCTATATCTAATGTTACTCCAAAAAATTTTTATAAAAAATATGCGGATATAAATATTACAAACAAAGTATGTTTAATACATGCACCTATGAGTAATAAGAAATTTAACACAGTATATACAGTTGAATATTTAGGAAATGTAATTGAAGGGCAAATAATTAAATACCTCAATGTTAATATTAAAGATTTAAAAAAATCAGCAATGCAATCGATAAAAAATAATGAAGCCGTTTGGTTTGGCTGTGATGTAGGGAAAAGGTTTAGCCGTGATATGGGTGTTCTAGATATGGGTATATTTGACTATGAAAACGTTTTTCAAACATCTTTTAAGATGAACAAAAAAACACGATTAGAATATGGTGACAGTGAAATGACTCATGCCATGCTTCTTACTGGCGTAGATATTAAAAAAAGAAATTCTATTAAATGGAAAATAGAAAATAGTTGGGGGCCAAAAAGTGGAAACAAGGGATATATGATGATGACAGACAAATGGTTTGATGAATATACTTACGAAGTAGTTATTGATAAAAAATATCTTAATAAAAAATTATTAAGATATCTAGATTCTAAACCTATTTCTCTTGCACCTTGGGATCCAATGGGGGCATTAGCTCGTTAAATATTGCTAAAAGAAAACGCTAGTAAACTCTGGAGATTAATTCAAGAAACTGGGAATGATTTACTAGGTAAACTTCCGGATCACCCCAATCATCCTAAAGGAAGAAACCCATATGCTCATGTTGCTTTAGAGGTAAAAAATCATTTCAAAATGACTTATAAAGATATTCCGGATGAAAAATTTGATGAGGTTGTTGCATACCTTGAGTTGTTAAAAAAAAATCCCAGCTAATTATTTATTCAAATTCTTTATATTGTATAGATAGTGAATTAACACAATAACGCTGACCAGTTGGCTCAGGCCCATCGTCAAAGACATGACCTAAATGAGCATCACAATTAGCGCACATAATCTCAGTTCTGGTCATACCATGAGAAGTATCTTGTTCTGTTTTAATAGCTTCATTCGAAATACCTTTGAAAAAACTAGGCCATCCACATTCTGATTCATACTTAGAAGTTCTTTCAAAAAGTTCGGAACCACAACATCTACATTTAAAAACTCCTTCTTTAGAAATATCAAAAGCTTTCCCCGAAAAAGCAGGCTCTGTTCCTTTCTGTCGAGTAACATAGTATTCATCTTCAGAAAGTATAGTTTTCCATTCTTTTTCAGTTTTAGTTATTTTACTCATATTGATTTGTTATTCAGGTTAGATAATATAATTCCAAATATAATAAATGCAGTACCTAGTAAATGAAAGAAAGAAAAATTCTCACCTAAAAAAAATATTGCCCAAATTGAACTGAAAACAGGGATTAAATGCAAAAAAAGACTAGCTTTATTTGCGCCAAGAATAGACACTCCTTTATTCCAAGCAAAAAAAGAAGTTATACTTGCAAAAATTGCAACATAACTAATCATTAGAAACTCATTTGAGTCTTTTGGAAAATAAGAATTATCAAAAGTTTCAATTATATAAAAAGGGAAAATAAAAATTAATCCAAAAAAAATCATAACTTCAAGAGTTGCAAGTTGAGATAAAGTATTATCAATTTTTTTTAAAAGAACAGAATATAATCCCCAAGAAAAAACTGCTGACAGCATCCATAAATCACCTTTAGTAAAATTTAAATCTATTAAGTTTATAAAATTAGCTTTAGAAATAATAAATATGACCCCAATTAGGGATAAAATTATACCTAAAAATTGCCTTGGATATGTAGGTGTCTTAAAAATTAACCAAGAAAAAAAAATGATCAATAATGGCGTAATAGATGTCATAATTGATGAATTAATAACCATAGATGTTTGAAGTGATAAATAGGTAAATGAGTTAAAAATTGTTACGCCAAGAACAGAAGTTATTAATATATAGGAAAAATTTTTTTTATATTTATCAATATCATCAATTATTCTTTTATAAGTAAACGGCATTAATAATAAAAATGCCATAGACCATCTTAAAAAACTTAATTTAAAAGGTGAAAGACTCGATAAAGAAGCAATCTTACCTGTAAAAAAATTACCTGACCAAAATAAAGAAGAAGCTACTAATAAAATAAAGGCAAAATAAGCACTTTTTGTATTAATCATCAATTAAAGTCATTAGTGATGATGTATCATATCTTGATCCACCGTTTTTTTGAACTTTTTCATAATATTTATCAACTATTTTAGTTACAGGAAGTAATGCTCCATTTTTTTCAGCCTCATTAAAACAAATAGATAAGTCTTTCCTCATCCAATCTACAGCAAATCCAAACTCATATTCATTTTTAAGCATTGTTTTATATCTATTTTCCATTTGCCATGACTGAGCAGCACCTTTTGATATAACTTGAAGTACTTTTTCCATATCTAACTTAGCCTTCTTTCCAAATGCTAAACCTTCAGATAAACCTTGTACGAGTCCTGCAATACAAATTTGGTTAATCATTTTTGCCAACTGACCTGAACCAGCGGGACCAATTAATTCAATGGTTTTGCCGTAAGAATTCATAACAGGCTTTGCAATAGAGAAATGATCTTCTTCCCCTCCTACCATTATTGATAAAATACCATTTTCAGCACCAGCTTGTCCACCAGACACAGGGGCGTCAAGAAAAATAAAATTATTTTCCTTAGCTTTTTGAAAATATTTTCTCGCAATATCTGCAGATGCTGTTGTATGATCAACAACAATAGTGTTGTCTTTTAAGTTTTTAATAATACCGTCATCACCCTCCATAACAGATATTAAATCTTCATCTCTTCCAACGCATATAAAAACAATATCCGCATTAGAAACAGCAATCCCTGGAGTTGGAGCAGATGTACCTGAAAATTCATTTACCCACTTATCAGCAACAGAAGATGTTCTGTTATAAACTGTAGTATTAAAATTATTTTTTTTAAGATGTCCAGCCATATTATAACCCATCACACCTAAACCTATAAAAGTAACATTTTTTATTTGCATTTTATTTCTCCTCAATTAATTTTAAAATTTTATTACTCAACACTTCAGAATTACTAACAATGAGATTATTTGAATTTTCATAGAATTTATATTCTATTTTATCAAAATGACAATCATGTCCACCTGATTTTCTTACAATATAAACACCCGGTATATGATCCCATGGGTTTAATCTAGACAATAGAGTGAAATCTCTAAGTCCCAATGCCATATCAAAATATTCACATCCTATTGAGCCATAAGAATTTATTTCTCTAAAATTATTTTTAATATTTAAAATGTTTATTTTAATTGTGTCATCCCAATATTTAGTACTTATCGAGCCAACAGCATTCTCAATTAATGATTTTTTTTTAATATTAATCTTTTTATCTTTATAAAAGGCTCCAGTATGATCAGCACACATGAAATCATCAGTCATGGGTTTATAAATAAAAGATTGGATAATTTTTTTATTTTTAGTCAAAGCCACCATTACAGCAAATCTCTCTTTTGTTTTCGCAAAATTATTTGTTCCATCAATAGGATCTACAGTCCAGCAATATTCATCGGATAAATAATATTTTAAAATTGAAGGGTTCTTAGAATATATTTCTTCACCTATAAAATATGAATTTTTAATTAATTTAGACAATTGATTATCTAAATCTTGCTCAACAGCAATATCGATATCTGTTACAATATCTATGCCATTTTTATATGAAATTTGGTTTTTAGTTAAATTACCAAAGCTAGGAATAATAATACTTTTACTAATATTAAATAAAATTTCTCTCATATCGTTTGGATCAATCATCATTATTAAATAATAGCCTTATAAAAACTTAAAGCTAAAAATTTCGTTACTTGGCCAATCTTGCCATTATTAATTTTAATTTTATCTATCTTAATAATTGGAGTAATTAAAGAGCCTGTACTCGTAATAAAAACTTCATCAGACTTATAAAGTTCATTAATCGAAAATTCCCTTTCTTCAAAATTTATTTCAAGAGACTTAATTATATTTATAAGCAGAGTTCTTGTTACTCCCTTTAATATCTCTCTAGTAGCGGGGTGAGTTATAATTTTGTTTTTTTTTATTATCCAAACATTCGAATGTGATGCTTCTGTAATTTTATTATTTTTAAATAAAATTGTTTCATAAGCTGCTTTATTACTGGCTTCTGAGGCAGCCAAAATATTAGCTAAAAGTGAAGTTGTTTTAATATCTGGTCTTCCCCATCTTATATCGGGGTAAGTAATCGCTTTGTATCCTTTAAAGTTTTTATTAGGAAAATTAAATTTTTTCTTTGATGTATATGCAATAATATTTGGTTTTAGATTTTTTTTATATGCGTGTTCACGAGGCTGTTCTCCTCGGGTAATTTGAAGATAAACAATACCGTTGGTCAGTCTGTTTTTTTTTATAAGATTAATAAATATTTTATTAAAAAAAATATTATCAATTTTAATATTAAATTTAAGTTCTTTAGTTGAATACTTTAATCTCCCCATATGATAATCAAAATCAAATAAATTATTATTTATCACTTTAATGACCTCATAAACACTATCTGAAAATTGAAACCCCCTATCTTCTATATGAATTTTTGCATCTTTAAATTCTACATATCTTGTATTCAAAAAAACAAATTTAGACATAATTTAGTGAGTAGAGAGAAGTTTTTCTAGCTTATTAATATATTGAGTTTCTGCAAAAAATACTACATCATCATTTTCTTTAAAAACAGTAATACTGTTTGGAATAATTATTTTACTTTCTCTTAAAATTGAGGCAATCCTAATACCTTTTGGAAGACTTAAATCTTTTAAATTTTTATTACATAATGGTGATTGTTTTTTTATCATTGCCTCAATTACCTCACCAAATCCATCACCAATAGAGTAATCATTCATTATCCCCCCACCTCTTACTTTTTCCAAAATTTTTGAAATAGTAATAATTTTTGGATCTATTGTAATATCAATACCAATATTACTTAACAATGATGTATATGAGCTATTATTTATAAGTGCCATACACTGATCTGAACCAGCTCTTTTGGCTAATAATGATGCAAGGACATTAACTTCATCATCTTCAGTAACGGCAACACAATAACCAGCTTCTGAGATATTAACTTCATCTAAAATTTGATTATCTAAGCCGTCACCATTTGTTACTGTTACATTATTTAGATGAGATGCTAAAAAATTAGCTCTTTCTTTATCAATCTCAATTAATTCTGTTGAAATCCCAGAATCATTTTTTTCAATTAGTTCAGACAAAGAAAAACCTATATTACCTCCTCCAATAATAACAATTTTTTTTGCTTGTAGTTCTTTATGCCCAAATTCTCCAAGAACATCCTTTAAATTTTGAGTTTCTACAACCATATAAATTAAATCGTTTTTTTCAATTTTTGTTAGAGAATTAACTACAAAATTTTTATCATTCCTAAATATAAACAATATATTTGCTAAATAATTAGGAAATTTAGTTGATAACTCACGCACTGTTAAACCTATATGGTCACAATTGTGTTCACATTTAAATCCAATTAATTTTAATTGTTTTTCAGAGAGCTCAACCATATCAATTGTACCAGGAGAGATAATTCTTCTGTGAAATGCACTTGCTACCTCTTGTTCAGGAGAAATAATTGCATCAATTGGTAAATTATTTTTTGTATATAAATTTTGCCACTCACCCTTTAAATAATCTTGCTGACGTATTCTTGCTATTTTTTTTGGTATTTCAAACAATGAATGGCCAATCTGACAGGCAATCATATTAGTTTCATCACTTTTAGTGACAGCAATTAATATTTCACAATCTTTTGCTCCAGCATTCATTAAAACTGAAGGTAGGCTAGGTAAGCCTGTTACAACCTTAACATCCAAATTTTCAGAAATTTTATTTAACTTTTTTGAAGGTTCATCAACAACAGTAACTTCAAAGTTTTCTTTTGATAGTTTATCTGCGATACTGTAACCTACATCGCCAGATCCACAAATTATAGTTTTCATTTCAATTAATTTACAGAAATATTAAGTGATTTAAGTTTTCGATATAGCGCAGTTCTTTCCATACCAGTAAATTCTGATACTTTAGATATATTACCACTAAACCTCTTTATTTGCGATAATAAATATTCCTTTTCAAATTCTATTCTCGCCTCTTTAAGGGATAAATCATAATTATTGGGTACAATTTGCTCTTTATTGTAATCACCCATCTCTAAAGCTAAATTATCAACATTAAGAATTAAGTTTTCAGTAGCTGATTGATTGAGAATTAAAGTTTTTTCTACATAATTTACCAATTGAGCAATATTGCCTGGCCATTCAAACATTTCCAAATTAGTTATGGCAGATTTTGAAAATGTTAAATTAATATTTCTATTATTAAATTTAGAAACATAGTAATTTAAAATTGGAAGAATATCAGGGATTCGTTCTGATAAACTTGGGCAAAATAAATAGTCCAATTTTAATCTTTCATATAATCTAGATAAAAAATTTCCACTAGTGATTTCTTCTCTTAAATTATGCTCTGAAATTGTTATAATTTTGTGATCAAGAAAAATATTTGAAGATTGAAAAAAATTTGGATTTTCTAAAAAAAATAAAAATTGTTTTTGGAATTTTAAAGGAATTTGATCAACGTTAGAAAGTATTAATGTATTTTGATTGGATCTTATAAAAAGATTTTCGTTTAAATTTTTAATATCTTCAGAGAAGAGAACTTCAAAATTATTCTCTTGTAAGGTAGCAAAATCAATAAATAAAGGAATCTTATTTTTATATTTGGAGTTTTGATGAATTTGATTAGCTATTAACTTTTTACCTACACCAAAAGAGCCTTCAATTAGAAGTCGAGATTTAGACTTAGAAAAATCAATAATTTTTTTTCTTGTCTGAAGTGTAAAGCTAGAATTACCGACTAAATTATCAATTGGTGATACAAGTTCTTTTAAATCTTTGTTTTCATTTAAAAGATTGGAACTTTCAATTGCTCTTTTAGACAAAATAATAAGTTTATCACTGTTAAAAGGTTTTTCTAAAAAATCATAAGCACCATTCTTAATTGCACTAACTGCTAAATCAACAGTACCATGTCCACTGATAATAATTACTGGGATATTATTTTTAATTTTTTTAAACTCTTTTAATAATTCTATTCCATCTAATTTGCTATTAGATAACCAGACATCAAGAATGACTAAATCTGGATTATATTTATTAAAATATGAAATTGCTTCATTTGAATTTAAAGCAGAATATGTCAAATAATTTTCATCTTTTAGAATTTCAGATATTAAAAAACAAATATCTTTTTCATCATCAATTATTAAAACTTTATACATTTATGTTATCAAATGAAATTGAACTAGTTGTGCCAGCCATATTTTTATTTTTTTCAATTCTAATTTTCCCGTTATGATCTTCAATTATTTTTTTGACTATAGACAATCCAAGACCCGTTCCTTTACTTTTTGTTGTAAAATATGGTTCAAAAATTTTATTAATCATTTCTTTAGAAATTCCAACACCATTATCAATAACTTCTATAAAAATTTTATGGTCTATAGATTTCAAATTAATTGAAATTGATGGATTTGGTATTTTTTCCACTGCCTCAACAGCATTTTTAATTAAATTATTGAAACATTGAGAAAGTTGAAATTTATCGAATTGAAAGTAAATATCTTTTTTTTCTAAAATAATATTAAACTTAATATTTCTATGTGAATTAGAAAATAATAAGAAAGACTCATTTAAACATTTAGATATATTATCAAGCTTCATTTCTGCTTCAGGCATTCTTGCAAAAGAAGAAAATTCATCAATTAACTTACCTATATCATCAACCTGTCTAGAAATTGTTCCTGTTAAAAGCTTAATATCGTCGTTATTAAATTCTTTATTTTTATATTTTTTCTCTATTCTTTCTGCTGATAATTTAATTGGTGTTAAAGGATTTTTAACTTCATGAGCTATTTTTCTAGCAATATCTGACCACGCAGCATGTTTTTCTGCTAAAATAAAAGATGTAGTATCATCCATAGCAACGATATAACCGTTTATTTTATTATCTTTAAATTCTTTAATAATCCTCACATTAAAATTTCTTAGATCATCTTTAATAAGTATTTCTGTTTGAAAGTTTTCAAGAATTTTTTTTGATTTTTCAAAATTATAAAATATTTTATTCCATTCAGGAAATATTGTTAAAAAATTTTTATTATTTTCAAGATATTTAGTTTTTTTAAAAAGAGTATTTGTAGTTTGATTGAAAAAAATAATTTTAAAATCACTATCTAATGAAATAACTCCAATGGTAAGTAAGCTCAGTATGGCCTCAATAAATAATCTTTTTTCTTCATCCTCATTACTCTTAGCAATTAATTGATTTTGCTGATTTTCTATTTCTCCTATCATTTTGTTGTAAGAAGAAATCAATATTTTAATTTCTTCAAACTGATCTACTTCTGATACCTTAGAGTCAAAATTTCCTTTAGAAATCTCATTAGCTGACTCAATTAAATTAGATATGGGTTTTGATAATCTCCTAGCTAAATTAAAACCTATCAAAACTGCTATTAAAATAAAACCAATAGAAAATAATACAAAAATCATTGAATAAGTTATTTGAATACCGGCACTTTCGTTTTCCTTAGTTGTATAAATTTCATAAGCTTCTTTAGTAGCTGTAACATGATCCCATATATTTGAATTAAGTTCTCTATTAACTTGCATAAATACATCACCTAGAAAATTAATTTTTTTATATGCAGATATAGAATTTTTATTTAATTGAAAAATATAGACTCTATTTTGATCTAGTGTTTGAAATATATCCATGGATGGCAATGCAAAGTTTTTATTTTCACTATCCTTAAAATTTAAATAAATTTCACCTGTTCTATTAAAAATATAAATATTAGAAATTGTTCTCAAATTTATAAACTCACTCAATCCCTGATTAATTGAGTTAATATTCACTTCATTGTTACGAGAAACTTTTACAATTTCTCTCATAATAAGTTGAGTATCAGATATAATTTCTGCTTGAATTTCATTCTCATAATCTCTAGCGACAATATTAGAATTAACGACTGCTTCTCTAACAGCCCCACCATACCATGTCCTGAATTCTAAATTGAAAAAAAGTGAAGTAATAATTACAAGTCCAATAGTTGGTCCAACAGCCATAGCGGCAAATAAATTTACAAATTTTATATATAACTTAGATTCATCTTTTTTGTTTCTTCTATAAATAACTATTAATATTAATTGCCTTATTATAAGAGCTAACAATAAAATTACAAAAAAAACATCAGCAAGTAAAAAGTACTGTAATTGAAGTGGATTTTTAACCAAATTATTATTTGGAAGCATCAAATAGAAAGTTATAGAAAAACTAATAAGTATTAATGCTAATAATAAATAAAATGAAAATTTGGTTAAATATAATTTATTTAATATTTTAGTTAAACTAATCACAATGGTAGGCTATATTTATAATTATAATTCAATAATATACTAATATAATATAGATATCATATAGATGAAAAAGATAGAAAATGCACTTGTTATCCTTGCCGGAGGTAAAGGATCAAGGCTTAATAAACCAATACCAAAACAATTTATTCAAATTAATGGTGAAAATCTAATACATTTTTTTTTAAAACGTATGGACATAAATAATTTTGATATTATCTTAATCGTTCATAAAAACTCTTATTTTAACCATATCAAAAAACTCAAAAATGACTTTCCTTCAATTAAATTTTTATTTGCAAATTCTGGAAAAAATAGGCAATTATCATCTTTTAATGCCTTAAAAAAATTAAGCCCCTATAAACCAAAAAATGTTCTTATTCATGATGCTGCAAGACCTTTCTGCTCTAACAAACTAATCGTTAAATTAATTAAGCAGCTTAACAATAATGATTCAGTAATTCCCTATACCCTAAATCATGATAAAAAAATATTTTCAAAAGTAGAAGTTACAAACACTATTAAATTTATCCAAACCCCTCAAGGTTTTAAATTTAAAATAATTTATAATGCACATAAAAAAACTTTATTAGAAAATGCCAAAGATGACTCTGAATTAATCAATAAAGAAAAAATAAAATTCATAAAAGGAGAGAAATTAAATATTAAAATAACATATCCTGAGGATCTAAATTATTTTAAATTATTTTCAAAAACAGTTTTTAAAACAGGTATCGGTTATGATATTCATAGAATTGACACAAAATCAAAAAAAGGCTTAAAACTATGTGGCATAAAAATTGAATATAATAAGTTAATAGGACATTCTGATGCTGATGTTGGAATACATGCAATTTGTGATAGTATATTTGGAGCATTATCTATGAAAGACATTGGGTATTATTTTTCAAACAATAGCTCAAAATGGAGAAATAAGAACTCCGTTCATTTTCTAAAATTTGCAAGGGATAAGCTTGTTAAAAATAACTACTACATAGTTAACTTAGATATAAATTTTATATGCGAACAACCCAATATAAACAAACATAGAAGCAAAATGATTAAAAATATATCATCAATATTAAAAGTACCAGAAAAAATTATTTCAATTAAAGCAACATCTAATGAAAAAATTGGCTTTATAGGTGATGGTTTAGGAATTGCTGCAGAGTCTATAGTTCAAATTTCAAATGAAAAAACTTACTAAATTATTTCTTTCAATTTTTTTTGTTGGATACATAAATTTTGCTCCAGGTACATGGGGAAGTTTAGCTTCTATAGTAATTATATTTCTACTATTTAATTTCTTGTCTCCTTCTTTATTAATTTTGATTTTAACTTTTATTATAGTTTTCTTTATTTCAAATTTTTTAATTAACTATTTTTCTTCTTTTGAAAACTCGCATGACTCAAAGCATATTGTGATTGATGAATTTCTTGGTATATTTTTTATTTTCTTTTTTTATGATTTTGTCTTTATTTACAATACTTTTTTTACGCTGTTATTAATATTTTTGATATTTAGGTTTTTCGATATTATTAAAATTTTTCCAGCTAACTACATAGATAAAAATTATAAAAATGGATTTGGGGTTATTTTAGATGATATCATTGCAGGCATATATACAATTTTAACTTTGGTAATATTAAATGCTTTTATATAAAAAAATACTAACTAAATTAATTAATAAGAATATCTCTATCTCAACTGCTGAATCATGTACTGGAGGTCTTTTAGCTTATAGTTTTGTAAAAAATACTGGTTCTTCAAAGATTTTTCTAGGTGGATATATAGCTTACTCAAATCAATTAAAAATTAATGACCTAAATGTAAAAAAAATAACCTTAAATAATCATGGTGCTGTTAGTAAAGAAACTGCGGCTGAAATGATTGATGGGATATATAAAAAAAATAAAGCTAAAATATGCATATCTACGACAGGAATTGCAGGTCCAAAAGGAGGAACTGATGACAAACCTATTGGATTAATATTTATAGGTATACGATTTAAAGGAAAAATAAAAATTATTAAAAAAAATTTTGAAGGTACTAGATTGCAGATACAAAAAAAATGTGTAAATTTTATTTTTCAATATTTAGATAATTTAATCTAAAAGATCATCTGCTCTTTCCTTAAAAGAATTAATCATTTTATTTTCAATTAGTGGATAAAAAGTTTCAGCAAGTTTTTGATGAAGATAATTTTTGAATTCAAAATTAACATCAAAAATAATTTTTGATTTTTTATTATTAATTTCCTCAAATATCCAATTTGTTTTGAGATCTTTTAGAGGTCCTTCAATATACCTAGTCTCTATCATTAATTTATTTACATCAAACTTTACATATGATCCAAATTTTTGAGCTAAGATAAATTTATATTGAACATACATATCTGCATAAATTTCGTTTTTTTTTCTTTCATTTATAACCATTTTTTTACACCAAGGTATATATTCAGGATAGCTCTCTATATCTATTACAATATCAAACAATTTTTTTGCTGAATGATTTACAAGTTCTTCTCTTAAAGAGTTTTTCATTAAATTTATTTAGATGCTCTATTTTGTTGCATAACCTTAAAGTCTTCGGAGGCATGATAACTTGAGCGCGTAAGTGGAGAGGAGGCAACCATTAAGAAACCTTTTGCAATCGCCATTTGCTTATATTCATAAAACTCTTTTGGAGTAATAAATCTTTCAAGTTTTGCATGTTTTTGTGTTGGAGGCAAATATTGACCTATAGTAATAAAATCAACATCTGCTGAACGCAAATCATCCATTACTTGATATATTTCTGCCTTTGTTTCTCCTAAACCTACCATTAATCCAGATTTTGTAAAAATATTAGGATTTAATTTCTTAATATCTGATAGAAGCTTTAAACTAACAAAATACCTTGAGCCGGGTCTAATACTTAAATATAATCGAGGTACTGTTTCAAGGTTATGATTAAAAACATCCGGCAAATCACTTGAAAGAATATTTAAAGCTTCTGGTTTTTTATTAAAATCAGGAGTTAAAACTTCAACTGAGCAACCTGAATTTAATTTTCTAATAGAATTTATAACTTTAGTAAAGTGCTCTGCCCCTCCATCAATTAAATCATCTCTATCAACACTTGTAACTACTACATGCTCAAGGTCTAACTCAGCAACTGCTTCAGCTATTTTTAAAGGCTCATCAATATCAACAAAGCCAGGCTTACCTGTTTTAATATTACAAAAAGAACATGCTCTTGTGCAAATATCGCCAAGTATCATGAAAGTAGCATGTTTTTTTTGCCAACATTCTGAAATATTTGGGCAAGAAGCCTCTTCACAAACAGTAACTATCTTTTTGTCTTTTAAGATTTTATTTGTTGATTTAAAAAATTTGGATGTTGGTGCCTTTACTCTGATCCAAGATGGTTTTTTTGGTATAGAGTTTATAACTCTATTAATTTTCTCAGGATGCCTAACTTCACTCATTTATTAAATAACTTCCATATCATTGCTTTTCATCCAGATTTCAAATGGATCTTCAATAATATCATTAAAATCTTTTAACAACTTACCAGCAACAGCTCCATCTAGCACTCGATGATCTGCGGAAAGTGTTGATTTAAGAGCATTTCCCACAACAACCTCATCCTCGACAACAATTGGTTTTTTAATAATTCTACCAACAGCTAAAATAGACGCTTGTGGAGGACTAATGATTGCTGCAAATTCACTGATACCAAACATGCCTAGATTAGATACAGTTATGGACCCACCAGTATATTGCTCAGGTGTTAAAGAGTTATTTTTTGCTAATTTAGCCAAATATTTAATTTCATTAGATATAGTGTTAATGCCTTTAGTGTCAGCTTTTTTAATAATAGGTGTAATTAGACCTTCATCTATGGCTACAGCAACTGATACATCAATATCATTTAAATGATAAATTTTATCATCTTGCCAATAAACATTTGTATTGGGGTTTTTTTTCATCGCCAGACCAATCGCCTTTACAATTAGGTCATTAAATGATACTTTTACTAAGTTGCTTTCATTAATTTTTTTTCTTAAATTAATAAGTTTGTCAACATTAGATTCGACAGTTAAATAAAAATGTGGAATTTGTTGCTTTGCTTCAAGTGTTCGTTTAGCGATCACTCTTCTCATAGTGCTAGGTATAGATGCTTCTCCATCAATTTTATTATTTGAATCTGTATTAATAACATTATTAGAATCAATATCTCTTTTAATAATTCTACCTTCTGGCCCTGTTCCATTAAACTTACTTAAATCTAAATTATTTTCTTTTGCGATTTTTTTTACAAAAGGTGATGCTCTTAATCTATCATCTGAATTTTGAGGTTTATTATTTTGAATAACATTTGTATTTAGTATTTTGTTAGACTCTTCAATTGCAGAAGTTTTTTTATCTTCATCGAATTTTTTAACTTTGTTATTCTTATTCTCTATTATTTCATTATCATCTCCATCAATGATTGCTATAACACTATTTACAGGTATTAGTTTATTCGCATTATCTTCTAATAGATGTGTAATTTTCCCCTCGTCAACTGCTTCAACCTCCATAGTAGCTTTATCAGTTTCTATTTCTGCAATGATATCACCTGCTTTAACGTTATCCCCAACTCTTACTAACCATTGGTTAATAATACCCTCAGTCATGGTTGGCGATAAAGCCGGCATTAAAATTTTTGATGACATAATTTATTAAATATAGTTAACTTCTTTAACAGCTTTTACAATATCATCTATTTGTGGAAGATATAACTCTTCTAATGAACTTGAATATGGCATTGGTACATCTGCACTATTTACCTTGATTATTGGCGCATCTAAATAATCAAAAGCATTTTTTTGGACAATATTAACTATCTCAGAACCTATGCTTGATATTGGCCAGGACTCCTCGACTGTAATAATTCGATTAGTTTTTTTAACTGAATTTATAATTGTTTCTGAGTCAATAGGTCTTAAACTCTGAAGATCTATTACCTCAACATCTAAATCTAATTCATTTTTTAAAATCTTTGCAGCCTCAAGTGATTTTTGTAGCATTATGGAATAAGTTACAATAGTTGTATCAGCGCCTACTTTAGCAATATTTGCTTTTCCAAATGGTATTGTAAAATCATCATCATAGGAAACTTCTCCTTTTAGACCATAAAGAATTTCATTTTCTAGAAATATGACTGGATTTGGATCTCTAATTGCAGCACGTAATAATCCCTTGGCATTTAATGGTGTTGATGGAGCAAGAACTTTAAGGCCAGGAATATGGGAATACCATGAAGAAAAGTCTTGGCTATGTTGAGCTGCAACTTGAGATGCTGCTCCATTAGGTCCTCGAAAAACAATCGGGCAATTAATTTGACCACCAGACATGTATAATGTTTTTGCTGCAGAATTAATAATCTGATCTATTGCTTGCATTGAAAAATTAAAAGTCATAAACTCGACGATAGGAGTTAATCCTTTAAATGCAGCTCCTACTGCAAGACCTGTAAAGCCTTGCTCTGAAATAGGTGTATCAATTACTCTTTTTTCACCAAACTCTTCAAGCAAGCCTTGAGTAACCTTGTATGCCCCTTGATATTCAGCAACCTCTTCACCCAGAATGAATACTTTTTTATCTTTTCGCATTTCTTCAGCAATAGTATCCCTAATTGCTTCTCTCATAGAGATATATTCATTATCAATAATAACATCTTCTTTTACTTGTTGATTTTGACTGTGATTTAATTCTTTAATTTCTTGTTTTTCACCAGGCTCTATTTCCTCTTTTATTTTTTTTGACTTTGTTTTTTGTTCTCCTGAAATTAAGGCGATTGGCTTATTGACAGGTATATTAACATCACCCTCTTTGAATAATAATTTTTCAACAAAACCTTCATCAACAGCTTCTACTTCCATAGTAGCTTTATCAGTTTCTATTTCTGCTATTATATCTCCAGCTTTTACCTCTTGTCCTTCGCTTACCAACCACTTGGTTAGATTTCCCTCTGTCATGGTGGGAGACAATGCTGGCATTAAGATTTCAATAGTCATTAAAGATAAACATCCGTATATAATTCTTTATTTTCAGGAAAATTGCTTTCTAAAGCAAAATCAGCTGCTGATTTAACTTCTTCAATGATTTCTTTTCCAATTTTTTCTAATTCTTTGTTTGATGCTATTTTCTTTTTTATTATTTCATTTTTTACAACGTCTATTGGATCTGAGTTTTTATATTCTTCTAATTCAGCTTTAGTT
>JABHWG010000026.1 GCA_018657885.1 Pelagibacteraceae bacterium | reverse complement strand
TGGTGATATAATTTTAAGATTTAATGAAATTGATATTATCAAGATGACTGATCTTCCAAGAGTTGTAGCTGAGTCTGATATTGGCTCTGTTGCTAATGTAGAAATTTGGCGTAAAAATAAAAAAATTATTATTCAAGTTGAACTTGGGGAATTGCCAGAACAAACTTTTACTAAAAAAAATCTCCAAAATAAAGAAAAAAAAATTGAAGAAAGTTTTGTTAAATCTCTTGGTATCACTGTTACCAAAACTAAAGATTCAAAAGGAGTTCTAGTTAATAAGGTTAATTCTGAAACTGTTAATTTGGTAAAGGGAGATATAATTTTAGAAGTAAATAGGGAGATAGTTAGTTCAATAAAGTCATTATTATTAATCGTTGATAAGTACAAAGAAACAGGAAGATCGTCTCTATTATTGAAAATTCAAAGAGGTGAGGAGAAGAGCTGGGTAACAATAAAGTTTCTTATTAATTGATAAAAGCTGTTTTTGTTATAGCTGGTCCAACAGCTACTGGAAAATCCAAATTTTCTTTAGATCTTGCAAAAAAATTAAATGGAATAATAATTAATTCAGATAGTATGCAAGTCTATAAGAATTTAAGTATCTTAACAGCACGACCAACAACAGAAGACATGAATAATGTTGAACATTCCTTATATGGTTATGTTGATGGTGGTAAAAGATATAATGTTGAAAAGTGGTGTAAGGATGCATCTAAAGTTATTGAAGAAAGTTTTGAAAAAAATATTACTCCTATTTTAGTTGGAGGAACTGGGTTGTATATAAATACTTTAATCAATGGTATAATTAATATTCCTTCTATACCTGAGGAAATAAAAATTGAGTCAGAAAGAATTTTAACAAAATTTGGCAAAGATTTTCTTATTAATCAAATTAAAAACATAGATCCAGATTCACTTAAGGAAATTAATATAAATGATAATGTTCGCTTGAGGAGAATTTGGGAAGTTTTTGAAACTACTGGGAAAAAATTTAGTGAATGGAAATTAAATGAAAATAAATCATTTATTAAAAATTATAATTTTAAATTAATATTATTTTTACCTGATCGAAAGAAAAATTATGAGATAGTTAATTCTAGATTTATTAAAATGATTAATGGAGGTGCAATAGAAGAGGTTAAAAGTTTATTAGGTGAAAACCTAAATGAATCTTTGCCTGTAATGAGAGCTCACGGGGTCCCAGAAATTAAAAAATATTTAGAAAATGACACCACTTTAGAAGAATGTATTGTGAAAGGACAACAAGTCACTAGAAATTATGTTAAACGACAACATACCTGGTGGAATTCATCAAAATTAGAAATTTTTCACAAATTTGATAAGTTTCCGGATGAAATTGATATAAATTCAGTTAAATTTGAGTGATTTTAAAGTAAATTATTGATTTTATTTTATCCACAGCCTATGAGATCATGGCAATGAAACAAGAAATGACAGGCGCTGAAATAGTATTACAATCACTTGTAGATCAAAGTGTTGAGGTGGTCTTTGGTTACCCTGGTGGTGCTGTTTTACCCATATATGATACCTTGTTTAAACAAAATTCCATTAAGCATGTTTTAGTTAGACAAGAAGGCGGAGCAATACATGCTGCAGAAGGTTATGCTCGCTCAACTGGCAAAGTTGGTGTTGTGTTAGTTACATCGGGGCCTGGAGCAACAAATGTTGTTACTGGATTAACAGATGCCTTGATGGATAGCATACCAATCGTGTGTATTACCGGTCAAGTACCTCAGCATTTAATTGGTAGTGATGCATTTCAAGAGTGTGATACAACAGGTATAACTAGACCTTGCACTAAACATAATTATCTTGTTAAAGATCCCAATAAACTCTCTCCAGTTTTTCATGAAGCATTTGTAATTGCTCAAAACGGAAGACCTGGCCCTGTCTTAGTAGATATTCCTAAAGATGTGCAATTTGCAAATGGAAATTATACAAAAAAAGAAAATATAATTATACCATCTCACAGATTATTTGAGCCAAGAATATTTAATAATAATGAAAAAATAAATGAAGTAGTTGATTTAATTTCCAAAGCTAAAAAACCTATTTTTTATATAGGTGGTGGTTGTATTAATTCTGGTCCCAAAGCCTCTGAACTAGTTACACAATTTGTTGAAATGACAGGAGCACCTGCTACCATGACGCTTATGGGCCTTGGTGTTTTAGGATCTTCGCATCAAAACTCTCTTGGAATGCTTGGAATGCACGGGATGTACGAAGCAAATATGGCAATGCATGATTGTGATATAATGATTAATATTGGCGCACGTTTTGATGATAGAGTTACAGGAAGATTAGACGCATTTTCTCCAAATTCAAAAAAAATTCATATTGATATCGATGAAAGCAATATTAATAAAACGATAAATGTAGATGTTCCAGTGGTTGGTGATGTGACGAATGTTTTGACAGAAATTATTAAGATATGGAAGAAAAAAAATTTAAAAATAAATCAAACAGACATTAAATTATGGTGGGATCAAATTAATAATTGGAAAAAAATAGATTGTTTACATTTTATAAATAATGAAAAAGAAATTAAGCCCCAATATGCAATTCAAAGATTATATGAATTAACTAAAAATAAAAAAACATTTATTACTACTGAGGTAGGACAACATCAGATGTGGGCTGCACAATATTATAAATTTGAAAAACCAAATAGATGGCTTACTTCAGGTGGTTTAGGGACAATGGGTTATGGATTTCCAGCTGCTATAGGTGCGCAAATTGCAAATCCAGATGCTCTAGTTGTAGATATTGCTGGAGATGCATCAATTTTAATGAATATTCAAGAAATGAGTACTGCTGTTCAATATAGACTGCCTGTTAAAATTTTTATCCTTAACAATGAATATATGGGAATGGTAAGACAATGGCAGGAACTTTTACATGGTGGTCGATATTCTGAAAGCTATACTGATAGTTTACCAGATTTTGTTAAACTAGCAGAAAGTTATAAAGCAGTTGGTTTACGTGCAAAAAAACCAGAAGACTTAGATAATGTTATTAATGAAATGATTAATACTGATAAAACAGTTATTGCAGACATATGGATAAGCAAGGAAGAGAACTGTTTCCCTATGATACAGAGTGGTTCTGCTCATAATGAGATGGTTCTAAGCAAAGATCAAAAACAAGATAGGGAAGCTGCAGAAAAAGGGAAAGTTTTAGTGTAATGAATAAATCTGTATACGACTCTCCAGATAATACTTCAGTATCAAGAAGGCATATATTAACAGTATTAGTTGATAATGAACCTGGTGTTTTAGCTAGAGTTATCGGAATGTTTTCTGGAAGAGGATATAATATTGAAAGTTTGAATGTTGCAGAAGTTAGTAATGATGAACATTTATCAAGAATAACTATTGTTACTGAAGGAACATTAGAGGTTGTATCACAAATAGAAAAACAACTTCTTAGAATTGTCCCTGTTCATAGTGTGTATAACTTAGATGAAGAAGGAAGTGCAGTTGAGGCTGAAGTAGCTTTAGTTAATATTGATTTAAATGAAAAAAATAAAAAAAAGATTTATGAAATTTGCGATTTTTACCGTGCAAGAAAGATTGAAAATGAAAATAATTCAATAATTTTTGAAATTGCAGGAGCATCAAATAGAATTAATCGATTTATTAAAGAAATAAATCAAATAACTAGAATTGACATTGTTAGGAGTGGGCCAGTTGCAATATCAACACATAAAAATACTAAGGAGGAATAATGAGAGTATATTATGACAGAGATGCAGATCTAAATTTAATTAAAAATAAAAAAATAGTAATAGTTGGTTATGGTAGTCAAGGTCATGCACATGCTATGAACCTTAGAGACTCTGGTATTGAGAATGTAGTAATAGCACTTCGTGAAGGATCTCCTACAAGAGAAAAAGCAAAAAAAGCAAATTTTGATGTCATGACACCAACTGAAGCTTCTAACTGGGCCGATATTATAATGATGTTAACTCCTGATGAACTTCAGCAAGAAATTTACAACAATGAAATTGCACCTAACATTAAAGAGAGTACAACTCTTGCTTTTGCTCATGGTTTAAATATTCATTTTGACTTAATTCAACCGGTAGAAGGTGTTGATGTAATAATGATTGCTCCAAAAGGTCCAGGTCACACTGTTCGTGCAGAGTATGAGAGAGGTGCTGGTGTCCCGTGTTTAGTTGCAGTAGATAAAAATCCATCAGGTAATGCTTTAGAGATTGCAATTGCTTATGCTTCAGGTGTTGGTGGAGGAAGAGCCGGAATAATCGAAACTACTTTTAAGGAAGAATGTGAAACTGATTTATTTGGTGAGCAATCTGTGCTTTGTGGAGGGCTTACTCATTTAATAACCGCAGGTTATGAAACTTTAGTTGAAGCAGGTTATGCTCCAGAAATGGCATACTTTGAATGTTTGCATGAGGTAAAATTAATTGTTGATTTACTCTATGAAGGCGGAATGGCTAATATGCGTTACTCTATATCTAATACAGCAGAATATGGTGACTACTCAAGAGGTCCAAGATTAATTACTGATGACACTAAAAAAGAAATGAAAAAAATTCTTGCAGAAATTCAATCCGGTCAGTTTACTAAAGAATGGATGGATGAGCACAAGAGTGGGCAAACAAAATTTAAATTAATGAGAAAGCAACAATCAGAACATTCAATTGAGGCTGTAGGTGAAAAACTAAGAACTTTGATGCCTTGGATAGCTGAAAGCAAAATGGTAGATAAATCAAAGAACTAAAAATGCAGAGTATCTTTGGTTAAAAAGTCATTAATTTTAAACTATTAAATATTAGTATATAAGTATTCAAAATGAGTGATAGAGTATATATTTTTGACACAACACTGAGAGATGGAGAGCAATCTCCTGGTGCAACTATGAATCTTGATGAAAAGATGCAAATTGCTCAACTTTTGGAAGAAATGCAAGTTGATATTATTGAGGCAGGTTTTCCAATTGCTTCAAATGGAGATTTTGAAGCTGTCTCAGAAATTAGTAAAAATATAAAAAACTCAACAATTGCTGGTCTTGCTCGAGCAAAAATTTCGGATATTGATAGAGCATGGGAAGCAGTAAAACATGCTAAGTCGCCGAGAATTCATACTTTTATAGCCACTAGTCCTATTCATATGAAATTTAAACTAATGAAAACTGAAGAAGAGGTTTTAGAGTTAATTAAATATACTGTAACTCATGCTAGAAATTTATGTGATAATATTGAATGGAGCTGTGAGGATGGAGGAAGATCTGATCTAGACTTTCTTTACAGATGTATTGAGCTTGCTATTTCGTCTGGTGCTTCGACAATAAATATTCCTGATACAGTTGGATTTACTTTACCTTCAGAGTTTGGTTCAATTTTTAAGTTTGTAAGAAATAATGTGCCTAATATAGATAAAGCAATATTATCAACACATACTCATAATGATCTTGGATTAGCAGTTGCTAACAGCGTATCTGCAATACAAGAGGGTGCAAGACAGGTTGAGTGTACAATTAATGGACTTGGAGAAAGAGCAGGTAATGCAGCTTTAGAAGAAGTAGTAATGACTTTAAAAGTAAAAAAAGATTTAATTCCATTTCACACAAATGTTAAGTCAGAATTCATTACAAAAGCATCAAGATTGGTATCGTCAATTACTGGTTTTACTGTTCAGCCTAATAAGGCAATAGTGGGAGCTAATGCTTTTGCGCATGAAGCAGGTATTCATCAAGATGGTATGTTAAAGAATGCAGAAACATATGAAATTATGACACCAGAGTCTGTTGGTCTTAACAAATCTTCATTAGTCTTGGGAAAGCATTCTGGAAAACATGCTTTCTCTGAAAAATTAAAAGAATTAGGATATGATTTTGGTGATAACACTTTAATGGAGCTTTTTGGACGCTTTAAAGATTTGGCTGATAAGAAAAAAGAAATATTTGAAGAAGATTTAATAGCCTTAGCAGGTGAGAGAACACTGACATACGATGAACATATTAAATTTGTATCATTAGAAGTTAATGCAGGCTCTTTATTAAAGCATGAAGCTAAATTAAATTTAATTATGGATGATAAAAAAAAGCAGAATATAAGCCAAGGTAATGGTCCAGTAGATGCTACATTTAATGCTATTAAAGAAATAACTAAAACAGATTTTCGTTTAAAATTATTTCAGGTTCATGCTATTACTGCAGGAACTGATGCTCAAGGTGAGGTAACAGTTCGCTTGGAGGATGATGATTTATCATCACAAGCAAAAGGAAGTGATCCAGATATTATAGTTGCATCAGCAAAAGCCTATATAAGTGCTTTAAACAGGTTGGTATTTAAAAAAACTAAATCGATTGTAAAAAAGTCTGCCGAAATCAAAATAGAAGGAGTATAAAAGAATATGTTTATAGATAAATTTTTTAGTATGTTTTCAAAAGATATGGCTATTGATTTAGGAACTGCTAACACTTTAGTTTATGTTAAAGGAGAGGGTGTTGTATTAAATGAACCTTCAGTTGTAGCCACTATTCAAAATCAAGGAGGTACACAGGTTTTAGCTGTTGGAAATGAAGCTAAACAAATGCTTGGGAGAACGCCTGGAAAAATACAAGCAATAAGACCTATGAAAGATGGAGTCATTGCTGATTTTGAAGTTGCTGAACAAATGATTAAAAGTTTTATCAAAAAAGTTCATAGCGGTAGAACTCTCTCCAATCCTCAAATAGTTATATGTGTTCCAACTGGTGCTACTAATGTTGAAAGAAGAGCGATTCGAGAATCTGCCGATGCTGCAGGAGCTAGAAGAGTATTCCTTATTGAAGAACCAGTAGCTGCAGCAATTGGTGCAGGTCTTCCAGTAGCAGAACCAACAGGTTCGATGATTGTGGATATTGGTGGTGGTACTACAGAAGTAGCTGTTTTATCTCTTGGCGGAGTTGTGCATGCGACTTCAGTTAGATCAGCAGGTGATAAATTTGATGAGGCGATTATTGAATATATGCGCACATCACACAAGTTAGCTATTGGTGAAACGACAGCAGAGCGTATGAAAAAAGAAATAGGATCAGCTTCTACGCCTGAAGATGGAGATGGTAAATCTATGAATGTTAAAGGAAGAGATTTAATAACTGGCTTACCAAAAGAATTAGCTATTTCACAAAGACAAATTTCTGAAGCACTAGCCGAGCCAGTTGCTCAAATAATAGACACAATTAAAAGAGCTTTGGAACAAACTCCAGCAGAACTTTCTGCAGATATCGTCGAAAGAGGCATTATGATGACAGGGGGAGGATCTCTACTTGGAAATTTAGATAAAGTTTTAAGAAGAGCAACAAGCCTTCCAGTTTCAATAGCTGAAGATCCTTTATTATGCGTAGTGATGGGAACAGGTAAGGCTTTGGAAGAAAAATCTAAGCTTAGCGATGTATTTGCTTCCGATTAAATTTTATGGCTCTATCTTTTAAAGTTAAAGCAATATCACGATCAAATTTTTTAAAAAATTTATCTTTATCGATTATTTTTTTATTATCTTTTTTATTAATTTTTTTTTCTAAATCTGATTATTTTCTTGTTAACAAGTTTAAGGTGATTTCAAATAATTATATTCATCCGATTACTTCTTTTGTAGTAGCGCCTATAAATATAATATCTGGCATTAAAACACAATTTAATGAATTTAAAAATTTAAAAACTGAAAATACTATTCTTAAAGAAGAAATTATGCGATTGAAGAAATGGCAAACTTTAGCAATTCAAAATAGTTCGGAAAATAAAGTTTTTAAAAAATTACTTAATGCCACTGATAATAATTTAGCACTAGTTAAGACTGCTTCTCTTATAACTAAAAGTGCTTTTATGTTTTCTAAGATGATTAATATTAATGCAGGCCTTAAAGATGGTGTTATAAACAACATGGCAGTTGTTAATCATAGAGGATTAGTAGGGAGAACAGTCGATACTTCTATTAATAACTCTAGGGTTCTTTTGTTAACTGATCATAACTCATCTATTTCAGTAAAAACTATTTCAAATCAAAATTACTCACTTCTTCAAGGAGCTGATGACGGCGTTCATTTGGTAAGTATATTTAATAAAGAGGATCAGTTACCTTCAATTGGTGATTTAGTTGTAACTAGTGGAAGTGCTCAAATTTTTCCATCTGATATTTTGGTAGGAAAAATTGTTAAAAAAACCAAATATAAATTTTATGTGTTACCTTTTGTTGATTTTAAAAATATTAATTACGTGCAAGTTGTTGAAAATAGATAATGTCACTAAAGCTACTTAGTAGTAAGACAATAATATATCACATCATACTTTTTATTTTATTTTGTATTAGTGTTAATCACTTTAATGATCTGAAGTTTATTAATTATGTAGCATATGTTTTTTTTCATTTAACATTAATTTATTTAGTATTTTATTATTTTAGTTTTATTCTTTTTTTTATTTTTTTTACTTATGGTGTTTTATTAGATTTTTTTTTAATAAATTATATTTCTCCTCACTTGATTTCTTTTTTATCATTTATTCTTTTATTTTATTTTACTAAAAAATATTTATTAAATTTTTCTTCAAATAAAATTTCATATATAATTTTTTTTAGCATACTTATCATGTTCATTGAGGAATCGTTGCTTGCAAAAATTCTATTTAACTACCCTTTTAAATTTGATGATTTAGGTTGGTTAATTATAACAACTATTGCTATTTTTTTACCTTCTCTATTGTTATTTTCTAGAATAGATAAGTTATAGTGTTTTATTCTGAGCAAAAAAAACAGGTTAGTACCTACAATAGAAGAACTTTTATTTTATTTCTTTTGAAGTTATCTTTATTTTCAACATTAGGGTGGAGATTGTACGATATACAGATTAAAAATTCATCAAAATATAAAACATTATCAAAAAAAAATCAGATTGATCTTGAAATTATTTTTCCAACCAGAGGAAAGATTTTTGATAGAAATAACAATATAATTGCAACAAATGAAAAAGTATTCGATTTATATTTAATTCCTGAAAATACAAAATCTATTAATAATACCTTAAATTCACTCTCAAAGTTTGTTGAAATAGATTTTGAAAAAAGAAGAAAAATTATTGATTTAAGCTCAAAAGTAAGAAAGTTTGAAAAAATTAAAATTTTTGAAAATATTACTTGGTCAGTCTTAGAAAAAGTAGAGTCAAATAAATATAGTTTACAAGGAATTTTTATCGCTGAAGACTACTTAAGAGTATATCCTTATAAAGAAATTTTTTCTCATTTACTTGGATACATAAGTAAACCTAATCAAAAAGAACTTTCTTTGCCTTTTATTTCCAAAATGCCAAATTTGGATATAGGAAAGGAAGGTTTAGAAAAATCTTATAACCCGACCCTTGTTGGTAAACCGGGTCAAAGAGAAATTGAGGTTAATTCAAATGGGAGAATAATAAGAGAAATTTCAAAAGTTGATAGCATAAAAGGGGATGAAATATTTTTATCTATTGATTTGAGATTACAAGAATATGCATACAATTTATTAAAATCTTATAAAGCTGGTTCCATAAATATCATTAATATTAAAACTGCTGAAATTTTATGTATGATATCAACACCAACATATGATCCTAATCAGATAGTTAAAAAACCTAATAAGTTATATTGGGAAAGTATTCTTACTAACTCTTTATCCCCGCTTACAAATAGAAGTATACAAGGTCTATACTCTCCTGGATCAACTTTTAAAATGATAGTGGCAATTGCGGCACTAAAACATGGTTTAATAAATTCAAATACAACACATACTTGTAGAGGTAAAATTAAATTTGGAAATAGATTGTATCATTGTTGGAAAACTAATGGACATGGCAAAATGAATGTTACTGATGCTATTAAGCAATCCTGTGATGTATTCTTTTATGAAATATCTAAAAAAGTAGGAATAGACAAAATAGCTGAAGTGGCATTAGATTTTGGACTTGGTCAATCATATGATATCTCAATGCCTAATCAAAAAAAAGGTATTATTCCTAATAAATCTTGGAAAAAAAATAGAATGGATGAAAGTTGGTACCCTGGTGAGACACTTATTTCAGCTATTGGGCAAGGTTTTGTTTTAACTAATCCCTTACAGTTAGCCGTAATGACGTCAATTATAGCCTCTAATGGTAAAATGATTAAACCATCAATATTAAAAAATCAGAGATCAAATTTTAAAGTAAACACTAAATATTCCAATGAAATTAAAATAATTAAAGAAGCTATGTATAAAGTTGTTAACGAAAATAAAGGAACTGCTTACAAATCAAGATTAGAAGATGTAAAATTTGCAGGTAAAACCGGAACATCTCAAGTTAAACGAATTTCTTTATCTGAAAGAGAAAGTGATGATTTTCGAAAAAAAGAAAAAGAATGGAAAAGTAGAGACCATGCATTATTTGTTGGTTATATGCCTTTTGATAATCCTAAATTTGCAATATCAGTAGTTATTGAACACGGTGGCTCAGGGGCATCAACTGCTGCTCCAATTGCTAGTCAGATATTTAAGTACATTTATAATAATAAGATATGATTATAGAAAAAATCAAAAATTTAAATTATCTACTTATTTTTTTACTTATTCTTTTATCTTTTATAGGTGCCGCAGGACTATATTCAGCAGCTGAGGGTTCATATCAGCCCTGGACATCGAGACATTTAATAAGATTTTATATTTTTTTAATAATGGCAGTAATAATTAGTGTGATTGATATAAAAATTATTTATAAATACTCCTATCTATTATTTATTTTAAGTTTAGTTTTATTAATCTCAGTAGAAATTATTGGTGTACTTGGAAAAGGAGCTACACGATGGATAAAAATATTTGGTTTTAGTATTCAGCCATCTGAGCTTGTTAAGGTTACTATTATTTTAGCTTTAGCAAAATTTTATCATGATCTAAAATTTGAAAATATTAAAAAGATTAGTTTTTTATTTTTTCCTTTTTTAATATTAACTATTCCTTTCATATTTGTTGTGATTCAACCAGATTTAGGAACATCATTAAGTATTTTAATATTAGGTATTTTTATTCTTTTTTTAGCAGGTATTAGGTTGTGGAAATTTCTATTAGGTTTTACTGTAATAATAATCTCCATACCTCTTTTTTTACGATTTATTAAGCCATATCAGAGAGATAGAGTAATTTCATTTCTAGATCCAGAGTCAGATCCACTTGGCAAAGGCTATCAGCTTATTCAATCAAAAATAGCACTAGGATCAGGTGGAGGAACAGGTAAAGGTTTTTTACAGGGAACACAATCTTATCTTGAATACCTCCCAGAAAAACAAACTGACTTTATATTCACTCTTATTGGAGAAGAGTTTGGCTTTCTTGGAACTATATTTATAATTTTTCTTTTTATTTTATTAATCGGAGTTTGTTATTTTATTAGCATCAAATGCTTTCATGTTTTTGGAAGAATTATAGCTCTTGGAGTTGCGTCAAATATATTTATTTATGTTTTTATGAATATAGCTATGGTATCAGGGTTAATGCCCGTAGTTGGAATACCTTTACCTCTAATTTCTTATGGCGGATCAGTAATGTTATCAATAATGATATCCATAGGATTAGTACTAAACGTTGAACTCAATTATAATTTAAAAAAATTTAATAATGCTTAAAGTTAAAAACTTACATAAATATTTTGGAGGCTTAAAGGCAGTTAATAACGTTAATCTCAATGTACAAAAAGGCTCTATTACTGGTTTAATTGGACCAAATGGAGCTGGAAAAACTACCTTATTTAATACGATTGCTGGACTTTATACACCCAATAATGGGGAAATTTTTTTAGAGGAAAAAAATATTGCTAGATTAAAACCTCATGAATTATTTAATATGGGTGTCTTAAGAACTTTTCAGATAGCTCATGAATTTACATCTCTTACTGTTTTAGAAAATTTAATGATGGTTCCTGGGAATCAACGTGGTGAAAAATTAATGTTTGCTTTATTTGCTGATCAATCAGTAAAGAATCAAGAAGAGGAAATAAGAGTTAAAGCGATTGAAGTTATTGATTTTCTAAATTTAACACATTTAACACAAGAGATAGCTGGAAATTTATCTGGTGGACAAAAAAAACTTTTAGAACTTGGTAGAACTATGATGGTTGATGCCCAATTAGTTTTATTAGATGAAGTTGGAGCTGGTGTTAATAGAACTCTTCTTAATGAAATTTCTGATGTTATATTAAGATTAAATAAAGAAAGAAATTATACTTTTTTTGTTATTGAGCATGACATGGATTTAATAGAAAAAATTTGCGATCCTGTCATAGTAATGGCAGAGGGCAGCGTATTATTTGAAGGCAAATTTTCTGATGTCAAATCAAATGAAAATGTTATTGAGGCATATTTAGGTAGAGGGTTAGAAAATAAAAAATAATGATTAGTTTAGTTGGTAATAATTTAACAGCAGGATACGGTGGTGTGGATATTATTAAAAATATTACCTTAGAAGTCAAGCAAGGAGAAATTGCTGTTATTGTTGGACCAAATGGTGCAGGAAAATCAACAGCTATGAAAGCTTTATTAGGAATGCTAAAATTAACGGATGGATCGGTGAGTTTTGCTCAAGATGATATTTCTATAATGCTTCCTCAAGACCGTGTTAATTTAGGTATCGCTTTTGTCCCTCAGACACATAATGTTTTTACAGGAATGAGTGTGGAAGAAAATTTAGAGATGGGCGGATTTATACGGAAAGATGATATTAATCATACAATTGAAGATATTTATAATCTCTTTCCTGTTCTTAAAGAAAAAAGAAATCAAAATGCAGGTGAATTATCAGGTGGTCAACGTCAGCAAGTTGCTTTTGGAAGAGCTTTAATGACGAAACCCACGATTTTAATGTTAGATGAGCCAACTGCTGGCGTTTCCCCTATTGTTATGGATGAATTGTTCTCACGTATTATTGAAGTTGGTAAAACAGGTGTTGGAATTTTAATGGTTGAGCAAAACGCTAAACAGGCTCTCAATATAGCAGATAGAGGCTATGTATTAGTTAATGGTAAAAATAGTAGAGAGGGTACAGGCCAAGAATTACTTAATAATCCTGAAGTTAGAAAATCATTTTTAGGAGGTTAGTTTGATTGATTTTATTAATGCTATCGTTGTTCTTCTGAATTTTGTGATCATACCTGGATTAACGTATGGTTCTCAATTAGCTCTTGGAGCTTTGGGTGTAACATTTGTTTACGCTATATTAAGATTTGCTAATTTTGCTCATGGTGAACTCATGTCATTTGGAGCAATGATTACAATATTATTCACATGGTTTTTTCAGTCACAGAATATTGGCTTAGGTATCCTTCCAACAGCGCTACTAGCATTACCATTTGGAATATTAGCTACAATTGTTCTGGGTTTACTCTCTGATAAATTTGTTTTTAAATATTACCGAACACAAAAAAGTGTCCCGGTTGTATTAGCTATGGTTTCTATTGGTGTTATGTTTGTAGTCAATGCCATCATTAGGATTATCGTTGGCACCCAAACTATTAAATTTTCTGATGGACAAAAATTCATCATGAAAGCAAAACAATTTAAAGTGATGACAGGATTAAATGAAGGATTGGCGTTAAAATTTTCTCAAGTTATTACTATTTTCATTACGATTGCACTATTAACATTTACTTTTTGGTTTTTGCAAAAAACGAAAACAGGAAAATCAATGCGTGCGTTTTCGGATAATGAAGATTTAGCTTTATTATCTGGGATCAATCCAGACCGTGTTGTTTTTATTACGTGGTTAATTGTAGGAACATTAGCTTGTGTTGCTGGAACGTTATATGGCTTGGATAAAAGTTATAAACCTATCATTTATTTAAATCTGGTATTACCGATATTTGCTTCTGCTATCGTTGGAGGGATAGGCAGTCCTTTTGGGGCAGTGGTAGGTGGGTATGTTATAGCTTTTTCAGAAATCATGGTCACTTATGCATATAAAAAATTCTTTAAATATATAATGCCAGAGAGTCTTGAGCCATCTAGTCTAGTACAATTACTCTCCACAGATTATAAATTTGCCGTATCCTTTACAATTCTAGTGATTGTTTTATTAATTAGACCTTCAGGCATATTTAGAGGAAAGGTTCTGTAATGAGATTTGATAAATATGAGTGGATTGCAATATCTATTATGGTGTCCTTATTTATTTTAGTTGGTTTTATTCAAGGATGGTCAGTTAGTTTAGTTATTCTTAATATGTGTATCATCTCTGCTATCATGACCATGGGTGTTAATATTTCATGGGGATATGCAGGTGTCATTAATTTTGGTGTAATGGGTTTTTTAGCGATGGGAGGTTTAGCAGCCGTGTTGGTATCGTATCCACCTGTCAAAGAAGCCTGGCACGTTGGTGGATCAGGACTTGGTATTAGTTTTGTTTTATTAATAGCATTAGTAACAACTGTATATTTTATTACCAAATTAGTAGAAAAAAAATCACATCAATATTGGTTAAACGGTTTGGTAATTTTCTTTGGCTTAATCATCATTCGATATTTTTTTCTTAATGCGACAGATAGAATTGAAGAAGTTGATCCAGCTTTAGCGGGGTTTTTGGGTGGAGCTAATTTACCTATTATCTTTTCATGGGTTGTAGGAGGTTTTTTTGCCGGTGGTGTTGCCTTTGTTATTGGAAAAGTAGCACTTGGATTACGCTCTGATTATTTAGCAATCGTCACACTTGGTATCTCCGAGATTGTTGTTAGTGTTCTTAAACATGAAGAATGGCTATCTAGAGGTGTTAAAAATGTTATTGGCCTTAAAAGACCTGTGCCCTATGAGATTAATCTCCAAGTTTCTGATTGGTTTATCACTATGGTGACTTGGTTTAACTCATCAAAACTCAATCAAATTATAGATCCTGATCAAAAGCAACAAATACTAAATAATTTAATAATTGATAGCTCCAGTTTATTTGTGAAACTAAATTATGCGATATTATTTTTCACTGTCATGATTGTTATTTATTATTTTGCTAATAAAGCGCAAATATCTCCTTGGGGGCGTATGATGCGCGCTATTCGCGATAATGAAGTCTCAGCAAATGCGATGGGAAAAGATATTGTGAAACAGCATTTAATCATCTTTGTGATTGGTGCAGCTATAGTTGGTGTCGCTGGGGCAATGCTAGTTACGTTAGATGGTTTATTTACACCATCTGGATACAGACCACTTCGTTTTACCTTTATTATTTGGATTATGGTTATTGTGGGAGGAAGCGGTAATAATCTTGGTGCAATATTTGGAGGTTTTGTTATTTGGTTTTCATGGATTGAAGTGGCCCCTATAACTACTTTTTTAATTAACTTATTTACCTCAGGACTAGATCAACAAAATGCTATTCGCTTACATTTATTGGATAGTGTTCCGTATTTTAGGTATTTATTAATGGGAATGGTACTACTTTTGATCTTACGTTACAGACCTAAAGGAATTATTCCAGAGAAAGTAAGGCATTCTTAGACTTTGTAATTTACTTTAATTTTTTTAAATAGGAAAAAAAATTTCTCTCCGTGGAGAAGAGACTTTGTTCCCCCCCAATAACTATATAAAACTTTTAAAGCCTAATCATATCAAATAATTGTAAATACTTGATAAACTAATATTTAAATATTTTTTAAATCAACAATTTTAGAATTTGTTTTTTTTATTATTAATTCTATAATATTTTTTTATGTTAAGTGATACTGACTATATTGTAATCGGGGGAGGGGCATCAGGTTGTGCAATTACATCTTCATTGTTAAAAAATAATTCAAAAGTAACTTTATTTGAGGCTGGACATTCACATCATAATTTTTTATTAAATGTTCCAGCTGGTTTTTTTAAACTTCTTAACAGTACAAAATATGCTGAGTATTATAAAACTAAACCACAACATCATTTAGGAGGTAAGACAAGTATTATTCCTCAAGGTAATGTTCTTGGCGGAGGGACGTCTATAAATTCACAAATTTATATGAGAGGTAGAAGTGAAGATTATAATGAATGGAATGATATTTTAAGAGTCAATAATGACAATGTAGAATGGAATTGGGAGACACTACTTCCATACTTTAAATCAATGGAAAATAATGAAAGATTTGAGAATGAATATCATGGAAAAAAAGGACAACTAAATGTTTCAAATTCTAAATTTATTAACCCCCTAACTTATGATTTTATTGATTCAGTGTCAAATTTAGGAGTTAGAAAAACGGAAGACTTTAATGGAGAATTTCAACAAGGTGTTGGAAAATACCAATATATGAATGCAAAAGGAAGGCGATCTTCTGCGGCTCATGCATTTATAGATCCTGAAATTAATAATCCAAATCTTAATCTAAAATTAAATACAAAAGTAATTAAGATTATTATTGAGAATTCTAAAGCGATAGGAGTTCAGTATGAGGGAAAAAATGGTGTAATTGAAAAAATTTATGCAAAAAATGAAGTGGTACTTGCTGCTGGTTCTTTTGTAACTCCTAAGATTTTAAATCTATCTGGTATTGGAGATAGTGAAGAACTTAATCAACATGAAATTAATTGTATCAATCATTTACCGGGTGTGGGAAAAAATTTAATTGATCATCCAGAATGTCCCATAATAGCTAAGGCTAATGGAAAATATGGTTATTTTAAAGAGGGAGAAGGATGGAGGATGATTAAAAATGGTCTAGAGTTTTTACTCTTTGGATCTGGTCCAGTAAATTCTACTGGAGTAGAGGCTGGAGCTTTTCTAAATCCTATTAATCCAAAAGATTTATCATATATTCAAGCCTTTTTTATACCTAGTATGTACATGTATGCTGATACTATAGGAGTAATTAAAGAAGATTATGGAATGAGTATCACAACAGTAATGACTAAACCTAAATCTCGAGGATTTGTTAAACTTAGGTCTGCAAACTATAAAGATCCTCCAGAAATCCATTTAAATCTTTTAAGTCATGAAGAGGATATGAAAATGATGATAGCTGGCCAACGTTTTTTTTTAGAGGTTCTAAAGACAAAACCTTTATCAAATAAAATTGAAAAAATTATTTTTCCTGATTTAGATAATTTAGAGGATAGAAACTTAGAAGAGCATTGTCGTAAATCTGTTAAAACTAACTATCACCCATCTGGAACCACTAAAATGGGTGCTGATAATGATAAGATGGCCGTCCTTGACTCTAGAATGAGAGTCAGAGGTATAGAGAATTTAAGAGTTTGTGATTTATCTGCAATGCCTAATATTAATTCTGGAAATACGTCTGCTCCAGCAATGATGCTAGGTTTAAGATGTGCAGATTTAATTTTAGGTTCTTAGTTAGGGCACAAAAAAACCCAGCTAAATAAGCTGGGTTTTTAGAATTAAATAATTTAGTAAATAATATTATAAGGCACCTACTGTTACAAAACCACCACCAGAAACTTCAAGTTCCTTAAATGCACCGGCTGCATCACCAAATACATTAAACTCAACATCAGTTGCGCCTTGGTAATCAATATCTTTACCATCTGCTAACATTTGCAGACCGTAAGATAATTGACCTGGATTAATAATTATTCCAGGGGCATTAGATACTTTGAGAATATTTGATAGGATTGATTTTCTATCAGCTGAACCACCTGCTTGAATTGCAAGAGCAATAATAGCAGCGGCATCATAAGACTCTCCTACGTAAGGACCAGATCCATCCATACCGTTTGCAGCAGCAAGTTCACCAAATTTGGCAGAACCTTTTGAAATTGCACCTGGCATAGAACCAAATGAGCCTTCAAGGTCAGCACCGATATTATCAACAATTGATTGACCAATCATACCATCAGATAGAACAAAAAGATCAAACGCACCAGAATCAAGAGATGCTTCGATCATACCTTTTCCACCATCATCAATATAACCAATAACTAAAAGAGCATCACCACCAGCAGATGCTAAAACACCTACTTCTGATGAATAATCAGCTTTACCATCTTCGTGAGAAGCAGAAGCAGTAATTGTGCCACCACCAGCAGCAAAAGAAGCTTCAAATACTTCAGCTAGACCTTTACCATAGTCATTGTTAGTGTAAGTTACAGCAATACTTTCAATACCTCTTTTAAGAGCAAGGTTAGCTAAAACTTTACCACCCATTGCATCAGAAGGAGCAGTTCTCCAGAATGTACCATTATCAGCAACTTTACTCAAACCAGGAGAAGTTGCAGAAGGAGATACCATTAGTACTCCGTTAGGAACAGCTACATTGGCATTGATAGCTCCAGTAACACCAGAACAGTCAGCACCCATTATTGCAGCAACGCCATCAGCAACCATTTGCTCAGCAGCAGCAGTAGCAGCAGCAGAGTCAACACAAGTTGAGTCAGCTTCCATAATTGTTAACGTCTCTCCATCTAAAAGATTTCCAGAATTAGATGCTTCTAAAAAAGCTAATCTAGCTCCATCTCTCATAGCAGGAGTTAAAGATTCAATTGGTCCTGTAAAACCAAGAATAATACCCACTTTAATTTCAGCTAAAGCAACAGTTGTAATCGAAGACAAACTGATGATAGCCGCAACTAGTAATTTTTTCATATTTCCTCCGAGAAATTATAATTTTTTTTATATAGATCAAATCAATTCCAAGGTACAGAAATCAATGATATTGAATTAGTTAAATTAGTAAAAAATACCAAAAAATGGAAGAATTTTATACAAATACGGTGGTTATTGGGGCTGGAGTTGTAGGTTTAGCTATTGCTAAAGCAATTAGTGAAAAAAATAATGAAGTTATTATTTTAGAAAAAGAAGATAAAATTGGACAAATAACGAGTTCTAGAAACTCTGGAGTTATTCATGCAGGCATTTATTATCAATCACATACTTTAAAATCTAAGTTTTGCGTTGAAGGAAATCAATTACTTTATGCTTATGCTAAAAAATTTAATGTCCCTTATATTAATACAAAAAAATTAATTGTAGCTAATGATGAATCACAAATAGAACAAGTATTTGAAATAAAAAATAAAGCTGAATTAAATGGTGTTGAAAATTTAGAAATTTTAGATGAAAAACAAATTAAAATATTAGAGCCATTAATTAAATCTTCTGGAGGTTTATTAGTTCCCTCTACTGGTATAATCGATCAACATACGTTGATGCAATCCTACCTTGGTGAGTTTGAAAATAATGGTGGTATGGTTTCTTATAGTTCAGAAGTAAAAAAAATATTTTCTAAAAATAAAAAATTTGAAATTGTAGTTGAGGATAAACAACATAATCAAACCGTTATTATTTGTGATTACTTAATTAATGCTGCTGGCATATTTTCTTCTGATATTGCTAACTGTATTGATGGTCTTGATAAAAAATATGTACCCATTACATATCTAGCCAAAGGAAATTATTTTTCTTTAAATAAAAAACTTCCTATCAATCATTTGATTTATCCTATTCCAGAAAAAATAAGTCTTGGTATTCATTTAACTTTAGAAATAGATCATTCTGTTAAATTTGGTCCAGATGCTGAATGGGTTGATGATCCCTATGATTATTCTGTGAACGAGAGGTTAAAGACAAAGTTTTATCATTCAATAAAAAACTATTTACCAGATATTGAAGAAAGTATGTTATTCCCTGCCTATTCAGGGTTACGACCAATTAATAGTAAAGATGATAAGACAAAGCGAGACTTTACAATTAGTACTGTTGAAAACCATAAAATAGAAAATTTAATTAATTTATATGGTATAGAATCTCCAGGCTTAACATCTTCATTAGCAATAGCTAAATATGTTACGGAAAGATTGTAAATGACAATTGGAATTTTAGGTGGAGGAGTTTGGGGAAGCGCTCTAGCAAAACTTTTTAGTGATCAAGAAGTATTAATTTATACAAGAGATAAAAAAACGATGAGCTCGATTAATAACCATCATTTTAATCCTAAATTAAAATATGTCATATTTAATGATAATGTTAAAGCTACAGATGATTTAGAAGAAATTAGCAAAAAAAAATTAATTTTTATTGCTCTCCCTAGTCAAAAAATACGTGAGGTATTATCACAATCATATTTTAATAATATAAATGCTGATATAATTATCGCCTCTAAAGGGATTGAGATTACTTCGTCTTTATTTTTATCTCAAGTAGTAGAAAATTTAATAAAGCCAAATTCATTAAGTATTTTATCAGGCCCATGTTTCTCAGATGAGGTAGCGCAGGATCTGCCAACAGCAGCAACTTTTGCCTCTTCTAATTTTCAAGTATTTGAAAAGGTATCTAAAATGATAAGTGATAAGAGATTCCGTATTTACTATTCAGAAGATTTAATAGGATGTCAAATTGGCGGCGCCTTAAAAAATATTTATGCTATTGCTGCAGGCATTTCAGATGGTTTAAATTTAGGTGAAAACGCAAGAAGTGCACTGATTACTCGATCTTTTGTAGAAATATCAAGATTTGCAATGTTTTTTAATGCAAAAAAAGAAACAATTTTTGGCTTATCTGGTTTAGGTGATTTAATGTTAACTTGTAATTCTGCTAAATCTAGAAATACTAATTTTGGTATTAAAATTGCGAATATCAAGCACGAAAATTTTGAGAAAGAACTTGATAAAAATGCAATTACAGAAGGGTATTATACTGCTAAAGCAACCATAAAAATTGCATCAGAAAATAATATTGATATGCCAATTTTAGAGTCTGTTTTTAATATTCTATATAATGAATTTAATATAGAAGACGAAATTAATAAATTAATGGCAAGACCGCTAACAATAGAAAATTAAATAATATAAATGAAACTAGATACAGATTTAGTGAGTAATATTCGCGTTAATCTTAGCGCTATTGAAAGAAGAACCTCTACATTAACGAAAAGACGTTCAGTCAAAAAAGAATATCAAGCTGCCTGGCTTCTTAAAGCAATTTCTTTAATTGATTTAACAACGTTAAGTGGTGACGATACTGCAGGTAAAGTAGAGCGTTTATGTGAAAAAGCTAAAAGACCAATCTCTTCTGATCTTCTGAATCTATTAGGTTTGAAACAAGGTGATGTACAAGTTGGTGCAGTTTGTGTTTATCATCATCTAATTAAAGAGGCTAAAAAAAATTTACCTAATAATATTCCAGTAGCTGCTGTATCAACGGGTTTTCCTGCAGGTTTATCATCTTACAAAACTAGAAAAATTGAAATCACTGAGTCTATAAAGAATGGTGCTGATGAAATAGATATTGTTATTAATAGAGGTTTTGTTTTGCAAAATAATTGGAAAAAACTTTATGAAGAGGTAGCAGATTTTAAAAAAGTGGCAAAGAACAAGCATATTAAAGCGATATTAGGTGTAGGTGACCTAGAAACACTTAGAAATGTTGCTAAAGCATCGATGGTTTGTATGATGGCAGGTGCAGATTTTATTAAAACGTCAACAGGTAAAGAAACGATAAATGCAAACTTAAATAACAGTCTTGTGATGCTCCGTATGATAAGGCATTATTATCAAATGACTGGTAAAAAAATTGGCTTTAAACCCGCCGGAGGAATTTCTACTGCTAAAACAGTGATTGAATTTTTAATATTAGTGATGGAAGAACTTGGTCATGATTGGATCAATCCAAAATATTTGCGTATTGGTGCTTCCAGTCTACTTATTGATATTGAGAGACAACTCTATCACTTTGCTTTAGGTAGATATGCAAATAAAGAAAAATTAGCGATTGGATAATGAGTAAAATTATACAAAACTTTAAAAATATTTCTTACGGTCCAGCACCAGAAGACAGTAAAGATGTAGTGTCGTGGATAAACTCTTTAGAAAATCCAAATCTTTTATTTATTAATGGCTCATGGATAAAATCTAAATCTTTAAAAAAAATTCAAGTTATTAATCCAGGAACTAATGCTAAACTCACTAATTTATCAATTGCTAATAAAGCAGATGTTAATGCCGCTGTAGGAGCTGCTAAAAAAGCTTTTATCTTATGGTCTAAAACAACCTCAGATAAGAGAGCAAAATATCTTTATGCATTAGCAAGGTTAATTCAAAAGCATTCTCGTTTTTTATCTGTATTAGAAACAATTGATAATGGAAAACCTATCAGAGAAACTAGAGATATAGATATACCATTAGTAGCAAGACATTTTTATTATCATGCTGGTTGGGCAAAAAAAATTGACACAAAAACTCATAAACCCATTGGTGTTATTGGCCAGATTATTCCATGGAATTTTCCATTATTGATGATGGCTTGGAAAATAGCGCCAGCTATTGCTGCAGGCAACACAGTTGTTTTAAAACCTGCTGAATTTACTTCTTTAACTGCACTGTATTTTGCTGAGTTATGTCAAAAAGCTAGAATTCCAAAGGGTGTGATAAATATTATTACTGGAGACGGTAGCACAGGGGAACTGATTACATCACATCCTGATACTAAAAAAATTGCTTTTACAGGATCAACTGAAGTTGGGAAAAAAATAATTCAATCAACTGCTAAACAAGAAAAAAAACTAACAATGGAGCTTGGTGGAAAGTCACCTTTTATAGTTTTTGACGATGCTGATCTTGATAGCGCAGTTGAGGGTGTTGTTGATGCAATCTGGTTTAATCAAGGTCAGGTATGTTGTGCTGGCTCACGTTTATTAGTTCAAGAGAGTGTTGAAAAAATTGTTATAAAAAAATTGAAGGCACGAATGGAAAAATTGAGAGTTGGGAATCCTCTTGATAAATCTATTGATATTGGTGCAATTGTTGCCCCTGTACAATTAAAAAAGATACAATCGATAGTTAAAAAAGGTGAAAAGGAAGGATCTAAATTATGGCAACCAAGTTGGGCTTGTCCTAAAGAAGGGTTATTTTATCCACCTTCGATCTTTACTAATGTTTCTCCATCATCTTTCATAGCTCAAGTTGAAATATTTGGACCTGTCTTATCAATACTTAGCTTTAGAACGCCTAGTGAAGCAGTATCTATTGCCAATAATACACCTTATGGGCTAGCCGCAAGTGTTTGGTCTGAAAATATTAATCTGGCTTTAGATATAGCGCCAAAAATAAAAGCAGGTGTTATATGGATAAACTCAACTAATCTATTCGATGCTTCTTGTGGATTTGGTGGATATAAAGAAAGTGGGTTTGGAAGAGAAGGTGGTGCTGAAGGGATAAGAGCATATCAAAATAGCACTCTTCCTGAAGCTAGTAAAATTTCCAAAAAAATAAATAAAAATAAAGTCGAGCTCCCTTCAATAGATGCGACTCCCAAATTATATGTTGGGGGTAAACAAAAAAGACCTGATAGCGGGTATTCTTTTAATCAGTTATCTGCGCAAAAAGATTTTATTTGCGATATTGCTAGAGCTAACAGAAAAGATGTTAGAGATACGGTTGAGGCTGCATCAAAATCAAAGATAGGAAGTTTAAATAATTTCAATCGTTCTCAGATTTTATTTTATTTAGCAGAGAATTTATCACAACGAAAAGAAACATTTGTTAATTTATTAATGAGCATCACGGGTGTGAATAAAAATCAAGCGTTAAAAGAATTTGAGCAATCTTGTGAGAGAATTTTTTATTATGCTTCGATGGCTGATAAGTTTGAAGGTAATATTCATAATCCTCCTATGCGCGGCTTAACGTTGGCTGTAAAAGAATCAATAGGTATTGTGGCAAGCATCATGAACGATAATAAACCACTTCTTAGTTTATCAACTATTATCTCTTCTCTTTTTGCAAATGGTAATGCGAGCATTATTGTTCCCTCAGAAAAAACATCATTAATTGCAACATCTTTGTATCAAGTTTTTGATACCTCTGACATTCCAGCAGGATCGATTAATATTTTAACAGCAAAAGAAAATGAACTTAATGAAACATTAACACAGCATGAAAATGTTCACGGAATATGGGCTTTTTCAAGTGATACAAAAGTGCGATCATCTATTATTCATGGCACTGTATTTAATTTAAAAAGATATTGGTGCCCAATAAATACCAATATAGATTGGTCAAATAATTCTGAAGAGTTTCTTAATGAATTTCTACATGAAGGATCACAGGTAAAAAATATTTGGATCCCATACGGAGAATAAGCTATAAAAGTACTATGCTAATTAATATTGATCCTATTCTTAGTCCTGAAATTTTAAAAACAATGCGTGAAATGGGTCATGGTGATCGTCTAGTTATCTCTGATATTAATTTTCCTGCTCACTCTAATCACAACCGGGTGCACCGACTTGATGGTTTAGATATGACAACTGTTATGCGTGCTGTTCTTTCTGCTTTTCCTTTGGATAGTTTCGTTCCGGCAGCAGTACATAGAATGGAAATAGATGATAGCCCTGATGAAATCAATGAAGCTAATCAGGAAGTTTTTAATGCAATTAAAGAAGTATCAGGAGGTTATTGGAAAATTGGTTCATTTGAGCGTCAACAGTTTTATAAAGAGTCCAAAAATACGTATGCCATTATTACAACAAGCGAGAGACGACCATATTGTAACTTTATTTTAACAAAAGGTGTTATTAAACCAGATGGAACTGTTTGGCTTTTAGATAAATAATGAGCATAAGTGTACTTGGTATTTATGTTGCTGATCTTGTTTTTTTTGGAAAAAAAATTCCTGAAGAAGGTGAGACAATTTTAGGCAATAATTTTGTCATTGGTCCTGGAGGTAAAGGTTCTAATCAAGCTGTTGCTGCAGCTAAAGCAGGTGTTAAAACTTACTTTATTTCCAAAATTGGAGAAGATCAATTTGGTGAAATGGCAATTAAAATTTATGATGAAGCAAAAGTTGATTACTCGAATGTTATTATTTCAAAAGAACATTCAACAGGAGCAGCGGCTATCATGGTCAATGAACAATCAGGTACTAATGCTATTAACGTATTTCCAGGAGCAGCAGGCGCTATTACAAATAGTGATATTGATAAAGCAGAAGAGGCTATCAAAAATTCTAAAATCTTTCTAACACAATTAGAGGCACCAAAAGATACAGTGATGTATGCAATTAAAAAAGCTAAAGAATTAGGTTTACAAACTATACTTAACCCAGCACCAGCAGCAGACATTGATAAAAGTATTTTTCCCTTTGTTGATTATTTCACTCCAAATGAAACAGAAGCAAGTTTTTATGTTGATCATCCTGTTGAGACACACGATGATGCAAGTAAAGCCGCTTCAACGTTATTAGGCATGGGGATAAAAAACGTGATCATTACACTTGGTGAAAAAGGAGCATATTTTGCTAATGCTGAAGAAACATTTTCTTCCCCCATAGCAAATTTACCTAATCCAGTTGTTGATACAACTGGTGCAGGCGATGCTTTTAATGCTGGTTTTGCTGCAGCATTAACAGAAAATCAAAATATGAAGGACGCTATTTCATTTGCTAGTGCTACTGCAGGATTATCGACAACGAAGATTGGAACAGCAAATTCAATGCCAAATCGAGAGGAAATTGATAAAATTCTCTAATTAATGTAATATAGAATTATGCAACAATTTCTTGAAAGATTATTATATTTTTGGGCAGCCATTACAGCTATTGGACTTTTTTTAGTTATAATTATATGGACAATTTGGACCATAATATGGGTTGCTTTCATATGCTTATTTATAGCAATAGTAGCGACTATTTTTTACCATTTTTATTGGTCAAAAAAAAATTAGCAATTATTTTCCAAATCTAAAAATTAGTGTAGATATGTTTAATGCCACCAAAGTATATTTTCTATGATTTAGAAACAACTGGGAGAGGGAAAAAAGAAAGCCCTAAGGCTTTTGGTACTACTCCTAAATGGGAGCAGATAATGCAAATAGCTGCAATTGTGACAGATGAAAATTTTCAGGAAACAAATCAAAATATTAACGAATTTTGTAGACCACGAACGTCAATTATATCGCAACCAGGAGCATTGCTAACAACACAAAAGGGTATCAAAGAAGCTCTTCATGCTGAAATGTCCTCTTATGAATTAATGAAAAAGATTAATGCTACCTTTGATGAGTGGAAAAAAGATACTCAAGAACCAGTATTTATTGGCCACAATATTATAGATTTTGATGAGTCAGTTTTGGAATACAATTTATTCCATAATTTATTTTTTCCTTATATTACAAGAAAGAATAGGGGTGATACTTTAAGCTTAGCAAGAGCGCTATACGCTTTAAATCCCAGTAGTATTAAAACACCTTTAACAGCCAGAGGAAATCCTAGTTTTAAATTAGAAAAATTAGCTGAGTTAAATAATTTACCAATAGAATTTGCTCACGATGCATTAAGTGATGTTAGAACATCTATTGCTCTTACAAAATATATACAAGAAAGTGATAAAGATAACTGGAATCAACTACAGATGACGATGAATAAAGAAAAAGCGATGAACTATGTTAGTTCAAATAAAGGATTTTGTTATATGACTAGTTTTGCTGGCAGGGTAAAACTTCAGGCATTATCAATGGTATGTGAGTCACAATACAGTGGATGGTTTCATACGATTGATTTAGCTCATGACCCTGAACCTTTGATTGAATGTAGCGCAGAAGAATTTAAAAAATTAATAAAAAAGAAAAACAGGTATGTTATTTGTAATCAACATCCTATTTTATTGCCTGGTAAAATAGCTTCTAACTATGAACCTTATAATGAGATTGGTGCAGAGGTTTTAAATGAAAGAGCGAAGATGGTTTATAAAAATAAAACTCTTGCAGATAAATTTAAGTTAATGGAAATTGATCGTCAAATTGAAAAAGAAGAAGAGTCTTCTCAGGATAATATTTTTCCTGAGAGCAAAGCAAATCTTTTTACTCAGTTTGGTCAAGCATCAGACCTTGCTGAATTTCATGAAAAAGAAACTTGGGAAGATAAATATAAAATTGCACTTAGCATAAAAGATCCACGTGCTAACTTTATGTTAAAACGTCTAATCTTTGATGAGAGTCCAAAAATACTTTCTAATGAAGATTTTAAAATGGTGCATCGTGAACTACACGATAGGTTGGTAATTAATCAAGAACGACCTTTTACCACCATTCCTGAAGCGATGAATTATGTTGATACAGAATTTACTAAATTAGAAGAGAATGCTGATGAGGAAAAAGAGAAAAAACTAACAATCTTAAAAGATTACAATAAATATTTATTATTTTTAGAAAAATATTTTACTAATAAAAATGCAGAACCGCTTCCAAGCGGACCAGAATTAGCTAAAATTATTTTTAGTTAATGTTCGAATTACAGTTTTTTTTAATTGGTATTATACAAGGGATTACAGAATTTTTACCTATTAGCTCATCAGGACATTTAGTATTATTTGCTGAATTGACCAGCTGGGAAGACCAAGGATTATTTACTGATGTTGCAGTACACTTTGGTACACTATTTGCAGTTATTTTTTATATGAGAAAAGAAATTTATTATCTAATTTTAAATATTTTTAAATTTCAAATATTTGACAATAAAATTATACTTAAGATTGTGATAGCAACTATACCAGCAATTATTATTGGTTTTTTTATTTATGATTTTGTAACTTTATATTTCAGAAATATTAAAGTAATGGCTATATCAAGTATAGTGTTTGCTATAATATTATATGTTGCTGATCAAAAAATTACTAAAAGTAAGAGTTGGAAAAATATTACTTTTAAAGAAGCTTTAATTATAGGCCTATGGCAAGTAATGGCTTTTATTCCTGGGGCTAGTAGGGCAGGAGTCACTATTACTGGAGCACGATTTTTAAAATTTAATAGATTTAATGCAACAAAATTTTCAATGCTATTATCTATCCCGATTATTTTAGCCTCATTATCGCTATCTCTTATCAATTTTTATAATTCAAGTGATTCAGTAACTAATTTATATCCATCTATTTTTGCTTCTTTTGTAGCTTTTATAACAGCTTTATTATCTATTACTTTTATGATGAGATTAATTTTAATAACTAATTTTAATATCTTTATTCTCTATAGAATCTTATTAGGAATTTTTATATTTCTATTTGTATAAATCAGTTAGTCTGTGTAAAGATATATTTATAAAACAGTAAATATATGCACAAAATTAATGGCGCTTACTGCGCAGCAATTACGCCAATAAATCAGGACTTAACAGTCAATAAAGATTTATACCTCAGACATTGTCAATCACTTATAAGAAAAGGGTTAGATGGCTTAACATTATTTGGAACAAATGGTGAGGCTAGTAGTTTTTCGATAAAGCAAAAAAAAGAAAGTATACATTTTTTACTAGAAAATCGAATTGATCCAAAAAACTTAATATTAGGAACGGGATCCTCATCTCTTGAGGATGCAATAGATATGACGAAGTTTTCCGTTGAGATAGGGGCAAAAGCAGCTTTGGTTTTACCTCCATATTATTTTAAAAATGTAAGCGATGATGGAGTGATAACTTATTACAGAAATATAATTGAGCAAATTGGGGAAAATGAGTATAGATATTTATTATACAATATACCTCAACACTCGGGTGTTACCATCAGCTTTAACCTAATCGAAAACCTCCTAAAGCTCTATCCAAATAATGTTGTTGGCCTTAAGGATTCTACTGGAGATTTAGAGAGTATGCTCAAAACTATAAAATATTTTAATGAACTAGCTGTTTTTTGTGGAAATGGAGCCCTTGCTTTACATACTAGCAAAAGAGGTGGTGCTGGAGCTATTACAGGTGATGCAAATATTACTGCTAAACTCCTTAGTTTTATAATTCATAACTTTAAAAATGAAAAACAAATCAATAATTTTATGGAAATTCAAAGTTTGATTGAAAAAATTAGAAATGTTTTAGCAAGCCATGAACAAATAAGTCTTCTTAAAGCTTATCATAGTGTTGCTGATAATATACCAAATTGGAATAATATTATGCCTCCACTTAAAAAAATTGATGATCCATCTAATAATAAGCAAGTAACTGCTTTATTAGATTTAGTGAATCAAATCGATACCTTAGTACCTTCTAGTTCTTGAGGTAAAATAATCTTTAGCTTTTAAAGCAATAATATCTTGAACGGGTTTTAGAAAAACAGCAAAACCAACACAATCTGTAAAAAAACCCGGTGTAATTAAGAGTAAACCAGAAATTAGTAAAAAAATACCACCCTTAATTTCATCTGTAGGCATCACGCCTTCTGCCATATTTTGACGGGCATTTAAAAGAAGACTTAACCCTCTTTTTCTTACTAAAAATATACCAACTAGGGCTGTTAATAAAATAATAGCGACTGTGTTTAAAATTCCAATATTAGAACCAATTGTAATAAAAATAATAATTTCAATTATGGGAATTATTATAAAAATTAAAAATATCATTCAGGTGTGGGGTTTAAATTTTCTTCTTTTAAATTTATTTCAATTTGAATTTCAAATTCTCGTAAACGCTTAAACACACTTGCAAATTCAATTATAGTAGGCCAAGCCCTAAAGAGATATTGTAATGATCCCTCTACACGCCCAAATGCTCTAATAATTTGTTGCATCACGCCTAAAGTCATTACCCCAGCAACAATTGCAGGTGCAAGAAATATATAGGCCGCAAGAACATTTGCTTGCAGATAAGCTAATCGGCCGATACTAAAATAGAGATAATATAAATAACTTTTGAAATGTATTTGTCTGACTCCTTGAAAAAGTTCTTCAAGAGTTTTAGGTCTTACCCCGCCATCATCTTCAGCAATAACTAATACTTTTCTATAAGCGGCTTCTTTTTTTTGAAGATCATATTCTATGCCTACTAAACGTAATATCCACGCTAACACTATCATTAATATCGTTCCACCGACTGCCCATATGAATGCACCAGATACAAGCCCATATTGCCAATCTCCAAACCATAAAATTGGGATGCCCACTGATAATGTCATTAATAGAGGAAAGAATTCTATAAGCACCAAAACAGACTCAATTAAGCTGGTTCCTAGCCCTTCCATAATTCTGCTAAATTTAATTGTATCTTCTTGAACCCTTTGACTAGCACCTTCAATTGTACGGGCTTTATCATAAACACTGTGATACCATTCTACCATTGCAGTTCTCCAACGGAACAAAAAGTGTGATGTCAAAAATGAAATACCCAAACCTAAAATAATAGATAATGCTGCAAGTTTAGCAAAGTCAGCTAATCCTCCCATGTATTCTTGCATAGTTATTGCATTAGGAGTGCCAAGTGCTTTTTGAATCATGTCATAAAACTCACCGAACCACTCATTAATTTTTACATCAATTTGTACCTGGACCCAGATTGAAGTTAGAATAACGACTGAACCAATGTATGCCCAAGAATACCATTTAGGATTAGTGAAGAATTTAAACATATTTAAATATATATGGTTTATTTTATAGTTTTAAACAATCATTGATATTACTTTAGAAAGTTATCTACTTCAACTTGATAAGACTCTACAAGCCTATTAGTTTCATTTGCCATACCTACAATGGCGATAAGTTCTTTTAACATCTTATCTGACATCCCCTTTTTTTTTGCTGCTGCTGTATGAGAGCGGATACAATATTCACAACTATTAGTCATGGAAACGGCCATATAAATCATTTCTTTAGTTAAAGGATCTAAAGCACCTTTCTTCATAATTGCTTTTAGAGAAGTCCAAGTTCTTTCAAGGGTATCGGGATCATTAGCGATAGTTCGCCAAAAATTTGGAATTGATTTTATTTTTCTTTCTTTTTTAATATTATTAAAAATCTTTTTTACTTTTCCTGTCGCTTTTTTTTCTTCAATAGGGTTAAAAATAGACATAATTTCTCCTAGGTTGGAGAACATAATAGATTAGAAAAGAAAAAGATTAAAGGTGGTAAAGTAGTTATTTCTTCTTTTGACGTCTTTTATTGCGTCTGTATTTAGACCCTCTTTTACGACGACCACGATGTTTTTTTGGATATCCCATATTTATGAAGGTTTATACAAATTCTTTTAAGTAAGTCAAAGATTAATAATGCCAATCTTTTGCTTCGTTAAACAAAAAATCTCTAAAAACCTCTAATCTACGATCATTTTTGAAAGCTTCCGTATAAACAAAGTAAGTTTGATATGAAGGCCCTTCTATGTTGGGCAGAACTCTTACTAAATGGGGTTTGTCAGCAACCATATAGTCTGGAAGTGAAGCCAAACCAGCTCCTTTTTCAACAGCTAATGACATGCCATAAATACTATTAACTCTAAATTTTGGTTTTCTTTTAATGCCTTCTTTCCCTAATTTTAAAATCCAGTCAATATTTGAGATAGGAGAGGGTAATCCTGATCCAAAACATATTAAACTGTGTTTATCTAAATCATTAATATTTCTTGGAATACCTACACTTTTTAAATAATCAGAAGATCCATAAATATGATTATGAAAATTGACAAATTTTTTAAAAATTAAATTTGCTTGAGTGGGTTTTTTTACACGTACAGCGACATCAGCAATTCTACTGGCTAAATCTACTTCTTCATCTGACATAATAATGCTAACTTCCATATCTGGATATTGGTTAGTAAATTTAGTAATTCTTGGTGTTAACCATGTAGATCCAAACCCTACTGTGGTGCTTATATTAAGTCTTCCAACGGGTTTTGTTTTTTTATCAATTAGTTTTTTTTCAAAACCTGAAACGGATGTATTGATTTGGCTAACAGTAGTAAATAAATTTTCACCCTGCTCTGTTAATCTTACACCTTTTTGATGTCTAATAAACAATGGTGTTTTTAAATCATATTCTAAATCTTGAATTTGTCTACTTAGAGCTGATTGACTAATATTTAGTTTTGCACTAGCTTTAGATATACTTTTTGAAAGCGCTATTTCATAAAATGATTTTAATTTATCCCAGTCCATTATCTAAGCGACTCTATCATTGATTTGTAATTTTCTTTATTTTTTGAAAATATATAAGATCCAGCAACTAAAACATCCGCACCATTTCTTTTGCAAATTTTTGCAGTTTCTTGATTTATTCCACCATCAATTTCAATTTCAAAACTAAATCTTTTATCATCTTTAATTTTTTTGAGCTCTATAATTTTATTTACTTCAGATTCCATAAACTTTTGACCACCAAATCCAGGCACAACAGTCATGACAACAACTAAATCTTCCATCTCCAAATATTGAACAATATCTGACACATCTATATTTGGATGAATAGCAATTCCAGCTTTACAGTTGTTAGATTTAATTTGTTTAATAATATCTACAAAAGTTTCATCTGCATCTGGGTGAAAACTTACAATGTCAGCTCCAGCTTCAATGAAACTATCAATATATTTAGCGACTGGAGTTATCATTAGATGAACATCAAGCACTTTTTTTGTTATAGGTCGAAGTGATTTAACTATATTGGGTCCAAAAGTAATATTGGGAACATAATGCCCATCCATTATATCAATATGAATATATTCTGCTCCATTAATATCAACTAATTTAACTTCTTCTTTTATATTAATTAAATCAGCGGCAAGT
>JABHWG010000051.1 GCA_018657885.1 Pelagibacteraceae bacterium | reverse complement strand
GCATACTTTTCATACACCTGTTTTTTGCAATGTAGATAATGAAAACAGCATTGAGTCAAGGGTGGTCGTTTTACGTCAATTTGACTCTCCAAATATGGTTTTAAATTTTCATACTGATTTTAGATCTCCAAAAATTTTAAGTCTTCAACAAAACAATAATTCCTTATTTGTTTTTTATGATCACAAATTAAAAATCCAATTACGAATTAAAACAATTTCTACAATTAATAATCAAAATAAAATCACAGAAGAAATTTGGGAGAAAACTGAACTGTTTAGTAGAAAATGTTATTTAACTGAAAAAGCACCGAGCTCTGTTACCAGTATTCCTAAAGATGGAATTGATGAGAGCCTTAAAGGAAAAGAGCCAACATTTGAAGAGAGTGAAAAAGGATATAAAAATTTTACAGTTGTCCAAAATAAAATCAAACAGATTGATTGGTTATACTTAGCAGCAAGTGGGCACAGAAGATTAAAAATTGGTTTAAAGGAAGATATACCGTCTTTTAAATGGTTAATTCCTTAATATAGAACGAAGTTATCAATTACTCTGATTTCATCTAAGTATAATGCAATAAACAATCTTGATCTTTCATGTATCTTGCTGAGGCTCAAATCTTTTTCATTTCTTACTTCAATATAATCAATTTTTGAAATTCCAAAATTTCTCAATTCATTTTCTATATTATCTATAGCTTTCTTATTAAAATTTTTTTTAAGAATTAATAAATTAGAATTAATTATTTTAGCATATTGTTCAAATTTTATTCGTTGATCTTGACTAAATACCGAATAACGAGATGATAGACTCATACCGTTTGAGTCTCGAATTGATGGACATTTAATTAAAAATGTTTTTGAGTTATTTTGATTTATTAATTGCTCAATTATTTTTAATTGCTGAAAATCTTTTTCGCCAAAAAAAACGTTAGAAGGTCTAATTAAATCTAAAAGAATTTTTACAATTGTTGTTACACCATCAAAATGTCCTAATCTAAAGAGATCACATAAAATATTTCTATATTCAAATACTGTTTTTTTAGTTTTAATATCTTCAAGAAATATTTCATTCTTGTTGGGAGCAAAAATGATATCACATTTTTTTTTTGATAATATCTCCACATCTTCTATAAATGTATTAGGATAATTATTGAAATCATCCACGTCATTAAATTGTGCTGGATTGACAAAAATACTCACAATATTTACCCCTTTAAATTTTTCAGCCTCAGATAACAGAGATAAATGCCCCTCATGAATATTGCCCATGGTTGGCACCAGGTTAATTTCTTTTTCTTTTTTCTTTAAATCAGACACTATTTGGTTAATTTCTGATATTTTCTTAACTATTTTCATGTTTTTTTGAGTATCTATTTGACTTATATACGATCAATTCGTAATAGGGCTCAAAAATTATTATATTATGAAAAGAACATATCAACCAAGTAAACTTATTAGAAAACGTAGACACGGATTCCGTGCTAGAATGGCAACTAAAGCTGGAAGGCAAATCATAAATCGTCGTCGTGCAAAAGGAAGAGCTCAACTAAGCGCTTAATTAGGCCTTATGGCCCATCAATTATTTACTATAAAAAAAAGAGCTATATTTGTTCATGTTAGAAATAATGGCACTTTTATAAGAAGTAAAAATATAAACTTGCAAAAATTAATTAATCAAGATTTAGATAACAAAATTGGAGTTGGTTACACTGCTACTAAAAAAATAGGTAATGCAGTTAAAAGAAATAAAGCTAAAAGAATAATGAGAGAATTAGCAAAAAAAATATTGATTAATGGTAAAATAAATACTTATTATGTGTTAATAGCCAAAATATCAATTTTAGATACTAAATTTAAGAACCTATTAGAAGAGCTAGATAAAAGTGTTAATATTAAATAAAATCATAACTGCTCTCTTATTATTTTTAATACGAGCATATCAACTTATTATATCTCCAATACTTGGCTCAAACTGTCGATTTGCTCCTACATGCTCAGAATATGCAATGGAGTCTTTAAAATCGCATGGTTTGATTAAAGGTTTATTTTTAATAATTAAAAGAATTGGCAAGTGTCACCCTTGGGGGGGTCATGGCTACGATCCAATACCTAATAAGATAGAAAAAAAATAAATATGAACGAACAAAAAAACTTATTTTTAGCAATTGGAATTTCAATATTCATAATAGTAATATTTCAATTTCTTGTTCCAACTTCAATAAATAAATCGATTGAAAGTGTAGAGAATGAAGTCTTAGCACCAGCTACATCTATTGATGAACAAAAAACAAATATAATAGAAATTATAAAGCCAAAAGAAGATGCTCTTTTAGTAAATAAAAGAATTAATATAGAAACGCCATCCGTAACAGGGTCTATAAATTTACAAGGAGCCATTTTAGATGATCTAACACTATCAAATTATAAAGTTAGTATGGAAGAGGGTTCAAAAAATATTGATTTACTCTCTCCTGACGGGACTGCAAATCCATATTATATTGAGTTTGGTTGGAAGGCGTTAAACAATCAAAGTACTCAATTGCCAAATCTAGAAACAATATGGGAAGCAGACTCATCAAATCTTACTCCAGGAAACTCAGTTAGATTGAGTTGGACTAGCTCTGAAAATAATACTTTTATAATGAATTTTATTGTTGATGAAAATTATATGTTCTCAGTAAAACAAGAAGTGATTAATAACAGCTCATCAAAATTAGAAATTTACCCTTATCGATTAATTAAAAGAATAAACACACCTAAGACAGTTAATTTTTTTATTTTACATGAAGGTCTAATCAGTCTTGTAAATGATGAACTTCTTGAAAAGGGTTACGATGATTTACTTGATGATTGCTCTTCAAGCAT
>JABHWG010000132.1 GCA_018657885.1 Pelagibacteraceae bacterium | reverse complement strand
CTTAGATTATTTATTGTATTAAGAGTTCTCCCTTCGTTTGGATATCTTAAATACATCGGTATACTATCATTAGAGTCATCAGGTCTATATTCTCCTAGCTTAAGGCCATTTGTAGCAAGTTTAATAACATTACCAATTGAGTTAATATTAATACCAAATTTTGCAGCTTGTTTTCTATCTACATTTATTTTCCATTCAATTCCTGGAGCTGGTAAATTATCCTCTACATTCATAAGCTCTGGGTATGTTTCAATAAATTTCTTTAATTTAGCTGACTCAAGTAGCAATAGTTTTTTATTATTGCTTGTTAATTTTATATTAACTGGCTTACCCGAAGAAGGACCACCTTCTTGTTCTCTTGTTTCTACTTTTATTCCTTTTATAGATTTTGTAGCGTTTATAATTTCTTCTAAAATTATTAGAGAAGGCCTTCTCTTATTCCAGTCATTATACTCTAAACTAATAGAGCCAATAAAATCCTCTGATGCTTCAGATTGTTCTGAAACGTTACCACTTAGAGAGTATATACTTTTAAATTCTTTGTTTCTATCTTGAATTTTAAGTATAATATTTTCTACTCTACCAACATAATCTTTTTTCTCTTGTACGGATAAGTTTCCTCTAGCAAAAACAACAATTTTAGCAAGATCAGGTTCTATAGATGGGAAAAACTCAACACCTGCTCCAATTCTTGTATAAGAAAAATTAACGGCAATTAAAATTATAATAGCAGATAAGATTACTTTAGCAGGATGGTTCAGTAAAAAACTAATTAATTTTACATATATACCAATAAAACCTTTAATATTTGTGACAGAAATATTTGACTCCGAAGATAATATTTTAGATGCTTCAGAAATCTCTTCAGATTTCATAATTTTATTTTCAGTAATTTTATAAACTCTTGGTATAATTTTAGTAAATGTAAATCCAAATATAAATATAGAAAAAAGATACTTAAATAAGGTTAGTGGAAAGGAAAGGTAGCTAATATTAACAAATCCAGAAAAGTAAGAAATTAAGTTAAAGCTAATTAAAGTAAATATTACTGGAATTATAATTTGAAGAAATATTCTAGCCAAGTTGTTTAATACTGTACCTAAAACTGGGACAAATAGTAAAGCCATAAACAAAGAAGAAGTAAGCACACATATAAGTGTAATAGGTAAATATTTCATAAATTCCCCTGCTAAACCTGGCCAAAAAATTAATGGTAGAAAAGCAGCGAGAGTTGTTGCTGTGGAGGAGATAATAGGTATAGCCATTTTTTTTGATGCTTCAGCATATGCATCAACAACGGATAATCCTTCCTTAAGCTTTCTATCAGCGTATTCAACAACTACAATAGCTCCATCAACGAGCAAGCCTACTGATAATATTAAAGCAAATAAGACAACAATGTTTATTGTAAATCCCATAATAGATAGAGCGAGCAGCCCTGATAAGAATGATCCAGGTATAGAAAGTCCAACTAATAAACCTGATCTTACACCTAGGGCACCAAGTATAATAATTAGCACAAGTATAATGGCAGCAATTACATTGTTTTGCAGGCTGTTAAGCATCATCTTAATACCTTTAGATTGATCTTGACTATAAAGTATTTCAACATTCGGTGGAAAATCAGAAGAAGCTAATGATACAACTCTTTTCACTTCATCAATAGTTTGAATAATATTTTCACCAATTCTTTTAGACACTTGAATTGTAACAGAATTTGATCCATTAACATTGGCATATGTTTGCCTGTCTTCAAAGGTTCTTTTAATGCTTGCAATATCTTTAAATGTTATAACAGAGTCACCAGATGTTTTAATTGGAGTATTTAGAACATCTTCTATATTTTCAAAGAGCCCAGGTACACTAATTTCAAAACTACCATCCCCAGTATCTTGGCCTCCAGCAGATACCATCATGTTATTTTGTCTAACAGTATTAATTAAAGCTTGTAGGTCTATATCGTAACTCTCAAGAGCTGTTTTATCGATTAATATATCAACCTGTTCAAATCTTTTCCCACCAATTTCAGCTTCTAATACACTACTCACAGATTCAATTTCATCTTGCAGATTAATTGCAAGATCTTGAAGAGCTCTGTCTGGAAGATCACCAACTAATGATATAAGTAAAATAGGAAAAGTGCTGATGTTTACTTCATTAACTGTAGGTTCATTAGCTTCATCTGGTAAATCACCTTTAGCGCGGTCAACTTTATCTCTTACATCAAGAATTGCTTGATCCGCATTAAACCCAGGATTAAATTCTAAAAGAACATTTCCGCCCCCTGAATAAGAAGTTGATCTAACCTCTTTAATACCTTCAACACTTTTAACCTCATCCTCAATAGGTTTTACTAACAATCTTTCAGAGTCTTCAGCTGAAATACCTGTCTGACTGAGTGATATATAAATAATAGGGATATTAACGTCTGGAGTAGATTCTTTAGGTATGGTTACGTAAGTTGCTGCTCCTGAGGCTATTATAAAAATTAATATACCAACAAAAACTCTAGCTTTAGATAAAGCAAAATCTATTATATTCATGAAGTTTAATTACTGATTGACTCGCCAACAGAGACGTATTCTTGCCCAGTTATAATTAAATTAACTGTGTCAGGAAGACCGGAAACCCATATACCATCAATTGTATCTTTGACTGATGTGGTTGGATAAAAAACTACAATACTTTCATTGTTAATGGCTTTAACACCAACAGTTCCATCATCTAGAAGAGTTAAGATTGAAGGTGGAATTTTGTGGGCTTTTAATTCAGAGCCCGCAATTGTTATTTTTGTTGTAATACCACTTTTAAAAGAGATATCACCATTATCAGCCTCAATTGTAATTTCAAAAGTTCTTGTACTAGTTTCAGCTGAAGGAGATATAAAAGAAATTTTTCCAATTTTTTTAATTCCATTTGTATTCTCAATAACTGCTTTCGTACCTAAATTTATTTTATTAACATCAAATTCTGATAAATAACCCTGAATTTTAATTGGGTTTAAATCAATTATTGTAAATAAAGTATTCCCTGGTGTTATATATTCGCTTTCTTCAATCATTTTATCAGATATTATTCCAGAGAAGGGAGCATTTATTAATGTGTTTTGAATATCTAGCTCAATATTTTTTAGTTGTGATTTAAAAGATGCAATTTGAGCTTCAATACTTGATTGTTGAGATTCAAAATTTATCATAATATCTTCTTGATCTGCTCTAGCATTAGCAAGATTAAAAGAAGCTAGGCTTAATTTAGATTTTGAGCTTAGACCTTTATCAATTAATTGTTTTGCAGAAGCAAATTCAATCTCATAAAGTTTTATTAATTCTTTATTTTGAGATAATCTATTAATTTTATTTTTTTCATTTAGTTCTAATTCTTTATTCAGACGTTCTAAATCTTTTTTAGCACTGTTTAGAAGCTCGTTTCTGTTTTCTATAGAGATCGTAATTAAATTATCGCCTTTTGATACTTTATCGCCTCTATTAAACGATATGTTTGTAATGTTACCAGTAGTTTCTGACTTAACGTCAATTTTTTTATTATGAGTGGTTTGTCCTTGTAATTCTATAGATTGATCAATTTGACTAAAATTAAATTCTTTTACTTCTACTTTGCTGCCGCTATCTTCAACAATAGCTTCTTTGGTATTATTTTCTTCAGAGCCTGAAAGAGAAACAGATGTATCATCTTGAGCGTTAACATTTGTAAATTGACCAGACCCTATCCATCCAACAACAAGAAGTAATATGAAACTAGCTATAAATATTGATTTTTTCATTGTATATTTCAGTTATATAAGATTTTAGTTAGAAAAAACAATAGCATTTAGTGTAGTATTAACAAATGAAATCAAAAGATTGGTTAAACCGTCAAAAAAGAGATCATTTCGTCAAAAAAGCAAAAAAAAAAGGTTATTTAAGTAGGGCGGCATTCAAATTAGTTGAAATTGAAAATAAATATAAAGTAATTGAAAAATCTAAATATGTTTTAGAATTTGGCGCATCCCCTGGAGGATGGAGTCAAGTAGTTTTGGAAGTTAATCCCCGTATTAAAATTACAGCCCTTGATGTTTTAGATTTTAAGTTAAATCATCCTAACGTATTTTTTCATAAAGAAGATTATTTAAATTTTAATTATGACAAATTAAAAAAGAATTTTGATTTAATCTTATCTGACATAGCTCCTAACACAACTGGTCATCAATCAACAGATCATCTCAGAATCAGTAATATGATTTTTGATATAATAAAAATTTTAGATAAGATTCTTGCTAAAAACGGAGTATTCATATGTAAAATATGGAAAGGAAGTGAGGAAAAAGAATTAATAAAAACTTTAAAATCAAAATTTAATACCGTTTCTTATTTTAAACCCGAGTCTTCAAGAAAAGATTCTTCTGAAATTTTTATTGTGGCAATAAATTTTTTAATTTAGAATTATATAATGAGTGATACTATTTTAATAATTGATTATGGATCTCAATATACTCAATTAATTGCAAGAAAGATAAGAGAGCAAAATATATATTGTGTTGTAAAACCTTATAATAAAATACATTCTCTTTTCACCAATACATCTAATATAGCAGGAATTATTCTGTCAGGTGGCCCAAATTCAGTTAAAGAGAAAAACTCACCAAAGTTTAACAAAAAAATTTTAAATCTTGATATACCAATTTTAGGCATTTGTTATGGTATGCAATTATTATGCAAAGAATTTAAAGGAAAAATTGGTCAATCAAAATCAAGAGAATATGGTCATGCTGTTGTTTCCATAAAGAATAATTCTAACATATTGAAAGGGGTTATTAAAAATACCCAAGTATGGATGTCTCATGGTGACCATATAGAAAAATCACCTAAAGGTTTTATTGTAACTTCAGTTTCTAAAAATAACGTAATTTCATCAATAGAGAATAAATCGAAAAAAATATTTGGATTACAATTTCATCCAGAGGTTTATCATACAATAAAAGGGAAGATAATCTTATCAAATTTTGTAAATAAAATTTGCAAAATTAAGAAAAAATTTAAAATAGAAAATTTTCTTTTAAATAAAATTGCACATTTTAAAAAATATTTACACGGAAAAAAAATTATTTGTGGTTTATCAGGTGGGGTAGATTCCACTGTTACTTCATATTTACTTCACAAAGCAGTAGGGAAAAATTTATTTTGTATATTTGTTGATCATGGTCTTTTGCGATTCAACGAATCAATAGAAGTAGAAAGTATTTTTAAAAGAAAATTTGGTAAAAATTTTATCAAAGTTGATGCATCAAATATTTTTTTAAAAAGATTAAAAAAAATTAAAGATCCAGAAAAAAAAAGAAAAATTATTGGCAAAACATTTATCGAAGTTTTTGAAAAAGAAGCAAAAAGAATTAAGAATGTTGATTACCTTGCGCAAGGAACTTTGTATCCAGACATTATTGAAAGTATTCCTTTTTTTGGAGGACCGACAGCAAAAATTAAAAGTCATCATAATGTAGGAGGTCTGCCAAAGCAAATGAACTTGAAAATTATAGAGCCTCTAAAGGAGTTATTTAAAGATGAGGTAAGAGAATTGGGTAAAAAATTAAATATTAACTCAGAATTATTAGACAGACATCCATTTCCAGGTCCGGGCTTAGCTATCCGTATTCCAGGGGAAATTGATAAACAAAAAATAGATATCCTTCAAAGGGTGGACAATGAATTTTTAAAATATTTAAAAGAAAGTAAAATTTATAATGAAATCTGGCAAGCTTTTAGTGTTTTACTTCCAGTAAAGTCAGTGGGTGTGATGGGGGACGAAAGAACATATAGTTATGCCGTTTCATTAAGGGCGGTAACTTCTGTAGACGGAATGACTGCTGATTTTTATATGTTTAGTAAAAACGATTTAACTGAAATCTCTAAAAGAATTATAAGTAAAGTTGAAGAAGTAAATAGGGTATTATATGATTTTACCTCAAAGCCTCCAGGTACAATTGAATGGGAGTAAGTTAAAATGATTTGTATTCAAGTAGATATACCACAAAGTGTATGTGATATTGACGATGAACTAAAGGCGATTTATCACAGCAAAGATACTGTATGTATTTGGATTTTTAAAACACGAGATGACAGAAATAAGTTCGTCGATGATACCGCAGGAATGCTGAAGTCTGAGCGTGAAAATCATTACGAAGAACACTTCGCTTAAAAGTTACATAGATATTACATAGTATTATAATAAAATAATATTATTTATAACTTACGAGAATAGAACGATTGAGTGGGAACAGTTCTAAATCACACCAGATATATTTGCGATCTCTTGATTGAGGAAAGCAGTCTATCAATGTCCTCATATTTGCTGTTTTTTTTATTATGCATAAAAAGATGATAAAAAGTTCTTCTTTTCTTTTTTTCTCTAATTTTTTTTAATATACAATGAGGGGAAGCTAAAGTGTGCTTATAAAAAGAGAAAATAGCTTCATTAGTATTAAAATTCAAAGCATAATCTTTCCAACTTCCATTGGAAACTCCTATAGAATAACAACTAAGAATTTTACTTAATTCTGATTTTGAAAAAAATAAATTATGATTGTTTGAAATAGAAGTAGATGATACTGAAACCATTATTTAATATAACAAAAAAAATATGCCTGTAAATGCTTCAAATGAAAAATTAGGTTGGTCTGCTCCAGACTTTAGTTTAATTGATGTTAGTGGAGATAAGATGTCTCTAAATCATCTTACTGGCGAAAACGGCACAGTTATTGCTTTTATATGTAATCATTGCCCTTACGTACTCGCTATTGCAGATAGATTAAGTTTTGAGGCTAATGAGCTAAAAAAAATATCAATAAATACTATAGCAATAATGTCTAATGATGTTGATAAATACCCTGAAGATTCTTACGAAAATATGATAAATTTTGCAAAAAAATATTCTTTTAAATTCCCATATTTATTTGATGAAAGTCAACTTGTCGCAAAAGCTTACGGGGCAGTTTGCACGCCAGATATTTTTGGTTTTAACAAGGATAATAAATTAGCTTATAGAGGTAGAATAGATTCTGGAGTAATGAATAGTGATATTTCTAAAATTGATAGAGAATTATATCAAGCTATGCTAAAAATAAAAAATAATAATACTGGTCCAGACAAACAATTTAATAGTTTTGGCTGTTCAATTAAATGGAAATAGAATGAATGACAATACAGTAATTAAAAAAAGTTTTTTTAATCAGTTAAATAGTGCACTTAGATCTAATATAAGAAGTATAATTATTGTATTATCTCTATTTTTCGCTATTTTTTTAATATTTCAAATTTATAGTGTATATTCTTCAAATAAAATTAAAAATAATAGTATAGTTTTTTTTAATAATCAAAATCTAGAAGATCAAAACTCTATTAGCAAAACAATTCAAGAGCTTAGTAATCAAAGTGGATTTTATGGAATTTTATCGAAACTAGAACTAATAGAAAAACATATAAAAAATAAAAATTATGGAAGCGTAGAAAGTATTTATGATGAGTTATTGACTAATAAAAAATTAAATAAAATTTACAAATCTGCAATTGCTACAAAAGCTTCTTATGAATTTATTGATATAAATTTTTCAAATTTATCAAAAGATTATAATAAGACTATCAAAAACTTTATCTCTTCCATAGATGATGAATTAATTAATTATGAAGGAGTAAAATTAGAGCTTAGTT
>JABHWG010000059.1 GCA_018657885.1 Pelagibacteraceae bacterium | reverse complement strand
GCTTTTGAAGACTCTAAATGATTTATTATTTCTGTTTTATCCATCTTAGGGTTGATGAGTATAAGGTTATCAGAGCGTTTGTGATTATTTGTTTGCGTGCTTACATAGTCATTAGAATTATTAAAGTCACACGGATAGTTGTATGGAAAAGGAAAAGATAATCTTTCAACATTCCTTCCAGGAAATAATTGATGATCTATTTGATCCAGTAATTCATAAGAGACATTTTCATAATTCTCACCTTGATATTTATAAGGCCCATTATTTTTGTCTTTATCTAAATTTGATTTCCATTGATATATATGTGTATGAACATCATAAATTTTTTGTGGTACAAATTCATTGAGTTCTTCTTCCCATATTTTTTTATCTAGATCATTAATATTAAGATTAAACATTATTAGAAAATAATATTTGTTTTTCTCGAGTATTAAAGTCTTTTTATAAAATTAAATTAAAAAATATTTGAAAATTCATTAAGTATAGTTTCGTAAGTTTTTCTTTTAAAGGGAACGGCATTATCAACTAATTCTTTATAATTCATCCACTTCCACTCACTAAATTCTGGATTAATTGTATCAACATTAATATCACTATTTTGTCCTGAAAATTTAAAAATAAACCATTTTTGTGTTTGTCCGATATATGTTTCTCCCCATGGAAGTTTATCAAGAGTTTCTTGAGGTATTTCATAGTTTACCCATTGATTAGAAGTTTTGAATAGTTGAGCATTATTTGTGCCAATCTCCTCCATCATTTCACGCCATACAGCTTCTTCGGGATTTTCATTTTCATCAATTCCACCCTGAGGCATTTGCCAATATCCACTTGGGTGATCGAGACGTCTTCCCACAAGTATTTCATTATGAGTATTTAAAATCATCATACCAACACATCTTCTATATTTATTTGACATATTATTCTTCTAATGACTCTTCATAAATACTTAAGCCTTTAATTAAATCCAAAGCACGTTGCAGTTGGTAATCTTTAGCTAATCTTTTTTCTTTTTCACTTAATTCATTTTCTTCACTATTTTCTTCATTAATATTTTCCTCTTTTTTATCTAATGAATCTTTTAGATCTGACTCCGAGTATCTTTTAAAATCATAAGACTCAAACTCACCTTGTTCCACAATGATGTCAGGGGTTATACCTTTGCCTTGTATAGATTCTCCTGAAGGTGTGTAATACCTTGCAGTTGTTAATCTAATGCCTGATACATTATCTGCATTCGATCGTTGAAAAGGAATAATAGTTTGTACAGATCCTTTACCAAATGATTGTGTTCCTACTATTATTGCCCGTCTGTGATCTTGAAGTGCGCCAGCAACAATCTCTGAAGCTGAAGCAGAGCCTCCATTAATTAAAACAACAAGTGGTTTACCATTAGTGTGATCTTTATTTTTTGCTCTGTATCTTCTAATATCTTTTTTATCCCTACCTCTTGTTGAAACGATTTCACCACGTTTAAGAAAAATATTAGAAACTTTAACTGCTTGACTTAAAAGTCCACCAGGATTGGAGCGAAGATCAAGAACATATCCATCGATATTTGTATATTCTTTTTCAATTTTCTTAATTGACTTTAATAAACCGTCTTCAGTCTGTTCTGTAAAAGAAGTAATTCTTAAATAGCCAATATTATTATAAGTTTCATTTTTTACAGATTGAATTTTAATTATATCTCTTATAATTTTTACCTCAAAAGGCTCAGTACTATCTCTTGAAACTGTTATGGTAATTGGCTCACCTTTTTCACCTCTCATTAGATCAACAGCCTCATTCAATGTTAACCCAAAAACGGGCGTATCATCAATTTGAATAATAAAATCACCAGCCAAAATACCTGCTTCAAATGCAGGACTATCTTCAATTGGTGAAATAACTTTTACAAAACCTTCTTCCATTGTAATTTCTATTCCAAGGCCACCGAATTTCCCCTGAGTATCCATTTGCATTTCTTGCCATACTTCTTCATTCATATAACCAGAATGAGGGTCAAGACCTGTTAGCATTCCATCAATAGCTTTTTCGATTAATTCTTGATCAGTTACCTCTTCAACATACTCAGATCTTACTCTGTCAAATATCTGACCAAATAAATCTAAATATTCATAAGTTTCCTTATTTTTTGAAGCACCATAAGAGGAAAATGAGCTTAGTAAAATTAATAAAATTATAAAATTTCTTAATAAATATATCATTCTGTTACCTTTAATTAGCTAGTTTACTTTTTTCAGATTCAAAGTTAGTTTCCCACAATTGTTCTAGATTATATATTTCTCGCGTTTCTTTTCTAAATAAATGAACAATTACTGAATCAGCATCGACTATAACCCAATCACATTTTGGTCTTCCTTCAGGAGAGGGATTTTTATATCCTAGTTTTTTTAATTGTTTTGATACTTCATCAGCTGTCGCATCAGCGTGTCTAGTGGAACGACATGTAGATATAACAAAAAAATCAGCAACTGAAGATTTTTTTCTTAAATCAATTACTTTGATATCTTCAGCTTTAGCATCATCAAGAATGCTATAGATTTTATCAGTTAATGAAAATGAAGAGCTAATCTTTTTGCCTCAGTTGTTCTCTTTGATTTCTAATTTCAGTTGATGAAATTTTAATTTCTTTATTTTGTATAATAGTCCATGCTGGCAATTTATCAAAATTTTTTACATTAATTTTTTTACTAATTAGCCTAAAGTTTTTATAAAAATTTGATGT
>JABHWG010000028.1 GCA_018657885.1 Pelagibacteraceae bacterium | reverse complement strand
GTTTTAGAATCTCTTTCAATCTGCCAATTTTTTTCTAAAAAAGAATTAAGTTTTCTTAATTGATTAGCAAAATCAATAGAAGAATTTCCTTTTAACTTTACACTTTTCCAATTAATTTTTTTTTGCTTTTTAAAGTTTCTTGATTGTAAGTTAGCAGCTTCAGCATAATGTAAATTTGAAATAATAAATACTGTATTTTTATGCTCAACAAACCTATCTGGTAACTTTTCTAATCCCAACCTTACATCTTCCATGCTAATTTCTTTAGTAGATATTAAAAATGGGATATTTGGATGCTCTTGATGGGATTGCCTCATAATATTCATTAATAAAGATCCATCACCCATTCCAGCATCAAATATTTTTAGTGCTGGTTTAGTTGGTTTAATTTTTTTTATATGTGGATGAATATTATCAGCAATTACATTTTTTTCATTTGTTGTTGTTACAAACAATAAATATTTTTGTCTATTATCAAAAAATCTAAAATTTTTTTCCATCTATTTTTGTAACCTTATTTTTAAATAAGTTTAATTTCAGTAATTCAGATAATAAAGCTTATTTAACTACCAGGGAAGAGAAAAAGTTTTAACATTGGTGAAGCTTTTCATCGCTTCAATTACACCTTCTTTATATCCAAGTCCTGAGTCTTTGATTCCACCAAATGGAGACATTTCAATTCTATAACCAGGAACTTCCCAGATATTGACAGTACCAACTTCAAGATTTTGAATATAATTTTTAGCTCTCATAAAGTTATTAGTACATACACCTGATGATAGACCAAAAGCAGTTGAGTTGGATATTTTTATTACCTCTTCATCTTCATCTGGAACACGAATAATTGGAATAATTGGTCCAAATGTTTCTTCCAGCACTAATTCACTTTTATAATTTACATGATCAATAACAATAGGAGGAAGCAATGCTCCTTCTCTTCCGGGATGATACAATACTTTTGCTCCATTTTCTTCAGCCATAGATATTCGTTTATCAAAAAGCTCAGCTGCTTCAGTATTTACAACCGTACCTAAATCAGTTGATAAATCCATTGGATCACCAAATTTGATTTTCTTTGCTCTTTCTAAAGCCATTTCAACAAATCTATCAGCTATCTTATTTTGACATAAAATTCTTTTTACAGCTGTACATCTTTGTCCTGAATTTTTAGTAGCTCCAGTAACTGCTAACTCAACAGCTTTTTTTAAATCATCATCACTTAAATCATTTAGAACGATTAAGGGGTCATTACCTCCTAATTCTAAAACTGTTCTTTTATATCCTGCTTGTTCAGCAATATATTTTCCAACTCCAACACTCCCTGTGAAAGTAATCAGATCAATATTGGGGTTTTTAATCATTTCTAAACCAATGTCTTGTGGCCACCCAGTGATAACTGAGAACATTTCAGGGGGAAGACCTGCATCATATAAAATATCTGCGAGGAGCATCGCTGTCATGGGTGTCAGTTCAGTTTGTTTACACACCATACAATTATTGGTTGCAATAGAAGGGGCTATTTTATGAGCAACCATATTAAGTGGATGATTAAAAGGTGTAATTGCAGATATAGATCTAAGAGGCTCTCTTACAGTAAATATCTTTCTTGCTTTCCCGTGAGGAGTTAAATCACAAGAAAATATTTCACCGTCATCTAAAATACATAATTGCGCAGTTAATGAAAAAACATCAAAGGCTCTTCCAACTTCATAAAGTGAATCTTGTTTTGATATACCTAACTCATATGTAATTACATCTGATATCTCATCTTTTCTCCTAACAAGCTCCTCTGCTGTTTTTTGTAAAATTTGCTGACGCTCGTAACGGGTTAACTTTGGTTGATAATTAGTTGCAATGTCTAATGCTTGCTTTGCATGCTCAGCTGTACCAGCGGGCACTGTGCCAATTATTTCATTGGTGTAAGGATAATGTACATTGATATTTTTTTCTGCATCTACTTTTTTCCCTGCAATTCTCATTGATTGGTGCTTAATTGTATTTGTCATCACATTGCTCCTGCTATTGCATAATAAAATGCATCATAATTATTTAATTTATTATTACTTTCAAAAGAATTTATTTTTTTATTAGAAATAAAAGGTACTTCCCTCTCGTGTAGTCCTCCATGAGAGCGAAGGGGTTCTTTCAATTTACTAAGATCATGAGCCCTTTCAGAGGATCCAATGGTCATATATTTAGAAGTCATACAAATTATATCACCCATTCTGTCATTAGGTAAGTCATAATCCTTACAGCCAACCTTATTCGTAACCACAATCTCTATCTCTTGTATTTTTTTTATTTCTTCCATTGCTTCATCAATCTTAGATTTATCTTTTAAATAGATTGTTGCAAAAGAACCAAGGGCTCCGTGGTGTACTACATACGGATCGGTAATGGGAAGAATTACTTTTGATACATCATTTCCCAATTTTTTATCAAGAATATCTTGAAGATATATTGCGTTAGGTGATCCATCTGCTTTTGACTTTGGTTGCATGCCGTGATC
>JABHWG010000029.1 GCA_018657885.1 Pelagibacteraceae bacterium | reverse complement strand
AGCAGTCATTCCAACACCTTTTCTTCCCCACGCAAGAGTTTGGCGATACATTTTTTGCCATATATGCTCATAGTCCCAAATGCTCTCTCCAATAATTGCGGGTTTTAAATAATTATCAACGACCGATTTGCACGGCTTTGGAGATAGGGCAGCATTACCAATACCAATATGTCCATCACTTGTTTCTACTTCCACAACAAGCCAACTTAGAAACTTGTATGTAGCCCACCTATCATTTGAAATGTTATCTTGGTTTATTAAATCAGCAGCATTTGTACAAAAATTTTCATGAATTTTTTGAACATCACCTTTCCAGGTATATAATTTTGCTCTTACGTCTGTGATAGTAGAAGTCATTTTAGATCCTATAATATTTCTCTGCATTAGCTGAAAATAATAATCGTTTATCATTCTCAGAATAGTTTTTTGTTATTTCTTTAAAAGAGTTCCAGTAGTTGTCAAAAGAATTAAAAATTTTATCTACGGGAAAATTAGAAGCAAACATACATCTTTCTATTCCAAAAATTTGAATAGTTTTTTCAACAAATATTCTTGTTGAATTAATTGTCCATTGAGGATCAAACATTCCCAAACCAGATATTTTAGCAACAATATTTTCACATTTGGCTAATTTTTTCATATTTTCTTCCCAGCTTTGAATATATTCTTTTGATTGATAGCAAGGTTCGCCCGTATGATTAAGGATAAATAAAACATCATTATATTTAGTGGCTAGATCAACAGCATCTTGCATTTGATGTTTATAAATTTGAATATCAAAAGATAAATTACGATTTCTTATGTTTTTAAAATTTTCTACCCATGAAGAATTTTTCATAAAATCTTCAGTTGCATGAGAATATTTTGGTTCATCTTTGTTGTAAGATAAAATCTGTCTTATTCCCCTTGTATTTTTATATTCTTGATGAGCATCTAATATTTCAGCAACATTATTTTTTGAAAAATCTGCAAATGCTACAATTGCATTAGGTAATTTAGAAGAATGAGTATTAGCTAAATTTTGAAGCCAAGCACTTTCATTAACTGGTTTATCATCATCATGCTCCGCTTGTACGTGAACAGATTTAATTATGTTTTGATTTTTTGCATCTTCAAAGTAATCTTCAAGTAAATAACTTTTCCTAATAGCTGCGTAATCTCCAAAGAAAGCCTCACCTTCGGTAACCATTAACCATGAGTATTTAGTATCTTTGTTATTCAGATCCCATAAATGGTGATGAGCATCTACTATTTTTATATTATCCATAATTTAATATTTTAAGTGAAGAGCAATATTGCTATTGCTCTTCAGTACTAATTTAGAAGTTAAAATTATCAATATTTCCAGGTATAAAATCAAGCATAGGAGCTGCATAAATTAAATTATTTGCATTAATTTCTACATCACCTTGATCTGGAACACTAATAGTCATTCCTTCAGATAATTTCATGCCATTTTCAACCATTTGAACTGATAACCATCCAGCGATTTCACCTTCAACAGACGGATCCCAAAGTTGAAATGCTTTTACACATCCACTTTTTAAGAATGGCCTCATTTGATTAGGTGTACCAAGTCCTGTAACTTGTACTTGATCACATTTACCAGCTGATTCAACTACTTGAGCAGCAGCAGCAACACCAACAGTAGTTGGAGAAATTATTCCTCTTAAGTCTGGATACTTAGCAAGTAATGCTTCAGCCTCAGTTGTGCTTTTTTGTGGGTCATCATCACCATATACAACACCTAAGTATTCCATATCAGAAAACATACCAGTACCGATGATGTTGTCTTCCATATCTTTAATCCAAGTATTTTGATCTGGCGCATCCGTTGTTGCACTTAGGATAGCAAACTGACCTTTGTGATCAATTAATTGTCCCATTAGAGTCATTTGAGCTGTTCCAACTGTTGAAAAATCAACAGGCATAATAGCTAAATCTCTATGAGCTTCACTTCCAGGAATGTCACCATTAACAACCATTACGATAATACCTTTTTTTCTCGCTTGATCAAAAACTGTATTTAGAGCATCGTTTGAATTTGGTGAAATTGCAATTACATCAACTCCACGCTGTATTTCAGCTTTAATAAATGGAAGTTGAGAAGTGGCATCGGCAGTTGCTGGCGCAACTGTAGAAAAATTATAACCATATTTTTCAGCACCAACTTCAAATCCTTTTATTATAGAATCAAAATAAGGGTTACCTGTATTTTTTGGAATATACACAACTTCAGTTTTTGCAAATGCACCTGAAGTTAAGAATAAACCTAATAAACTTATACTAATTAGTTTAAGTAATTTTGACATTATTCCTCCTGTTTAATTTACGTTATCATTAAATCTAAAAAAAATTGATAATCAATATTTTTTTATATTAATTTAATTTCATGTTGATAAATATAACTAATACAATAACTTTAAATATAAAATATGAATTTATATACAAAAAATATAGGAAAAACCTTTAGTGGAGTCAATGTACTTAGGAATGTTAACTTTACTTTAGAACCTGGAGAAGTTCATGCCTTGGTTGGAGAAAATGGAGCAGGAAAATCTACTTTTGTTAAAATTTTAAGTGGTGTTTATACTCCAACAGATGGAGATATTTTTCTTGATAATAAAAAAATAAAAATAAACACACCTATAGCTGCACAAAAAAATGGAGTTTCTTTAATTCATCAAGAACCACAATCTTTCTCCCATTTATCAGTTGCTGAAAATATTTTCATGGGTCATATGGACGGCAATAATTTTTCTAGAGTTAAGTGGAAAGATATAAACAAATCTTCTGAAAAAATTTTATCATCTATTGGATTAAAAATTGATCCAAAAAATATTATGGAAGGTCTATCAATAGCAGATCAGCAAATGATAGAAATTGCTGGAGCTTTATCAAAAAATTCAAAAATTTTAATTATGGATGAGCCAACCTCTCCCTTAACTCCAAATGAGGTGGGCAAGCTTTTTGATATTGTGAATCAACTAAAAGCTCAAGGTATGGCAATAATCTTTATTAGTCATAGACTGGAAGAAATAAGATCTATTGCAAATCGTGTTACAATTTTTAGAGATGGTGATTTAATAACTACTCAAAAAATTAATGAAATAACTAATGAAGAAATTATCAAATACATGATTGGAAGAAGTATTGAAGATATTGATGTAAAAGAAAATGATTTTTTAAAAAAAGATGAAGTAATATTAAAAGTTAATAATATTTCTCAATTTGGTAATTTCAAAAATATTTCTTTTGATTTAAAAAAAGGAGAAATTCTTGGTTTTGCTGGTTTGGTTGGCGCGGGAAGAACTGAAGTAGCTAAAACAATTTTTGGAGCTGAAAATTATGATGAAGGAGATATTTATTTCAAAGATAATATTATTTCTAATAAATCTCCTTATGAAGCAATTCAAAAAGGTTTTGCCTATGTTCCTGAAGATAGAAAACAAATGGGTATTTTTGGATCTGTCGCTGTTGAAGATAATATTACGTCATCTATTCCTAATGAAATTTCAAACAAGTTTGGCCTTATAGACACTAAAACTGTTACTTTAAAATCTTCAGAATATATTAATAAATTCAATATTGTTTTAACTTCAGGTAGACAGTTAATTCAAGAGTTATCAGGAGGCAATCAACAGAAATGTATTATTTCAAAATGGTTACTATCTAATCCTAGTATCCTAATATTAGATGAACCAACAAGAGGAGTTGATGTTGGAGTAAAGTCTGAAATGTATGAAATTATTAATCAACTAGCTGCGATGGGGACAGCTATTATTTTAATTTCATCTGAACTTCCAGAAATTTTATCTTTAGCACACAGAATTGTAGTGATGCGTGAAGGTCAGATTACAAAAATATTAGACAATAAAGAAGCTACCCAGGAAACTATTATGAAATTTGCAATAATCTCATGAGTATTTTTGATAAGTTTTTAAGAATTAGAGAACTTGGAATATTTTCCATTATCATTATTGTTGTAATAGCTGCTTCCATAATTGATACTCGATTTTTAACGATAGATAGCTGGAGAGCCGTATTGTTAGCAATACCTCTAATTCTTGTTATGGCTATGGGTCAAATGATGGTGATTATTTGCAGGCATGTAGATATTTCAATTGGTTCAATATTGGCATTTGCAGCAATAACAATTGGTTTTGTTTTTATACACTATCCTGAAACATCACTTTGGATGGCATTATTAATTACTGCATTTGTTGGCTTGATTATGGGTTTAATAAATGGAATAATTATCACACGATTTAACGTCCATTCCATTATTGTAACACTTGGCACGCTGAGCCTTTACAGAGGCCTTGTTTTTATAGTTAGTGGAGGTCGGCAAATAGATCGGAATGATATTCCAGTTCATATTATTTCTTTTTCACAGACATCCTTTTTTTTTTCAATTCCTGCGATATTAATTTTTTCCGTTATAATAGTTTTGATCTCACATTTAATTATGCGTCACTCTGTTTTGGGGAGAGAAATATATGCCACTGGAAGCAATCCAGAAGCTGCTCATCTGAAAGGAATTAATGTTACTAAAATTACTCTTTTCTGTTTTGGTGTTTGTGGAATGTTAGCTGGTGTAGCAGGTTTATTTTATGCTTCTCGATTTGGTTATGTTAACCCTGGTGTCACAGGTGTTGGGATTGAGTTTATTGTAATCGCTGGTGTTATTATTGGAGGCACAAGTATCACTGGAGGCTCTGGAAGTGTTCTAGGTACTTTTTTAGGGATTTTGTTATTAGGAATTATAAATGTTGCCTTGCCTGTTTTAAATATTCCAGGTGAGTTTCAAAAAGCTATATACGGTTTAATAATTGTGCTCGCGCTTTCATTAGATCAACTTATTATATTTAGAATGAAAAAATTACGCACAGGTTCTAATGCTTAAAAAAATTTCAATATATTTAAGCGAAAATCCCACACTTCGCTATTGGATAATAAGACCAGAATGGGTTGCCGTCATTTTGTTAATACTTTCTATAATTGCTTCTCTTCAACTATCACCATTTTTTGGAGATTTAGCATTTATTATGGACTCAGCAACACCCTATGTTGAGTATGGTTTAATAGCCATAATACTTACACTTATTATTATTTCAGGAGAAATTGATTTATCAATTGCATCAATGATAGCTTTAACAGCAGTAATTTTTGGAACAGTTTATAATGCTGGTTTTGGAATGCCTTTATCTGTTTTGATAGGTGTCTTATCTGGAGCTCTATGTGGTTTGTTTAATGGAATTTTAGTAACTAAATTAAAAATCCCTTCTATCATTTTAACAATTGGAACCTTAACTTTATACAGGGGTATTGCTCAAGCTTTAGCAAGTGATTTTTCTCTTGGAGGTTATCCATCTTGGTTTATTGGAATTGATTACCGTTATGTTGGTATCATCCCTATTCCGGTTATAATTTTTACAGTCTTTGCATTAATAGTCGGCTTCTTATTAAGTTCTACAATCTATGGAAAACAACTTTATTTAATTGGCACTAACCCTCAAACTGCTAAATATTCAGGTATCAAAGTTGATAAAATAAAATTATTATTATTTACTTTTTCAGGAGTAATTAGTGGTGTTGCGGGTGTTTTAACGACTTCAAGACTTGCAGTAGCTCGTTTTAATATGGCAACAGGAGCTGAACTAGAAATTGTTTTAATGGTTATGTTGGGTGGAACATATATTTTTGGTGGAAGAGGTAATATTTTTGGAACTTTTGTTGCTTTTTGGATTGTTGTTATCCTACGAAGTGGATTTAATGTTGCTAGAATAAAAATTGAATCACAACTAACTATTTTAGGAGCTATGTTAATTATAGCTATTATTTTAACAAATTATATTTATTCTAAATCACAGAAATAAAAAGGAGACTTAAATGAATCAAATAGATCTAAATAACAAAACTGCTGTAATAACAGGTGGAGCTCAAGGCTTTGGATACTCAATGGTGGAACGGTTCGCAAAATCTGGAGCAAAAGTTGTTATTTGGGATAAAGATAAAGATCTAATTGATAGCTTAGATCTTCCTGATAACGTAAGTGCTGTGCAAACAGATGTAACTTCATATGATAGTGTTGAGAATTCTGTAAATGAAACTATTGAAAAAAATAATTCAATAGATATTCTTGTTAATAATGCAGGTATAGCCGGACCCAGTTTTAAAACATGGGAATATCCCATTGATCAATGGCAAAATGTTGTTGATATTGATTTAACAGGAGTCTTTTATTGTTGTAGAGCAGTTACTCCACACATGATTAAAAATAATTATGGAAGAATTGTTAATATAGCGTCCATTGCCGGTAAAGAAGGAAACCCAAATGCTATGCCATATAGTGCTGCAAAAGCAGGTGTTATTGCATTAACAAAATCTCTTGGAAAAGAATTATCAGATAAAAATATAGCAGTAAATTGTGTAACTCCTGCAGCAGCTAAAACAAGAATATTTGATCAAATTAGCCAAGAGCATATAGATTATATGTTATCTAAAATACCAAGAGGACGTTTTTTAAAAGTAGATGAGCTTGCTTCTATGGTTTCTTGGTTAGTTTCAGAAGAAAACTCTTATACTACTGGTGCTGTATTTGATCTTAGTGGTGGAAGAGCTACTTATTAAATTTTATTTTTGACAATATAAAAATATTTTGTTTTAATAAATTAAAATGATTCAAAAAAAACAAATAGATAATTATCATACAAATGGTTTTTTGGTAGTAGAGGACTTGATACCCAAAGGTACACTTCAAAAACTTCAAAACACAACACAAGAATTTGTTAGTAAATCTGCTTCAAAAAAACATAATGATGATATTTATGATCTCTCTGATGACCATTCAGAGAAAAATCCGAAATTAAGAAGACTTAAAAATCCACATTTAATTCATGAAGTTTATAAAAATATAACAACAGATGATTGCATTTTAAATGTTGTTGAAAGTTTGGTAGGGAAAAATATAAGACGTGATCATACTAAACTTAATTTTAAAGCAGCAAAAGGAGGAGAGGCAATTGAATGGCATCAGGATTGGGCTTTTTATCCTCACACAAATGACAATATTGTTGAGGTAGGTATTTTTTTAGATGATTGTTATGATGACAACGGTCCATTAATGGCTGTTCCAGGATCACATAAAGGACCAATAGATGATCATCATTACAAAGATAAGTTTATTGGAGCAGTTGATCCTTCAGTATCTAATTATGATATCTCTAGTGCTATTCCTTTTTTAGCTAGTGCTGGATCAGTAAGTTTTCACCATGTAAGAAGTTTGCATGGATCAAAAAAAAATAACTCTAATAAGTCACGAAGAGTTTTATTTATTGGATATGCTGCGGCAGATGCTTGGCCCTTAACTGGTTTTAGGGATTTACCTTTATCTCCATCAACTTCACAGGAGGACTTTAAGAAGGTTTATACTAATAATATAGTAAGAGGAGGACCATGTCTTGAGGCAAGAGTTGAGATCAATCCAATTAAAATGCCTTATCCACCTTCAAATTCTTTAGGTTCAATCTATGAAAATCAAAAAGAAGTAAGAGGAAGGTCCTTTGGAGAATAATGAAACTATCAGTAACATCATGGTCATTTCCACAATGTAGTTTAAAAGAATGTATAGGAATTTCAAAAATACTTTCAATTAATGCTATTGATATTGGATATTTTTATAAATCATCGATTGATAAAAAAAATTTACTAGAAGATCATAAAAATATTATTAACAAACTTAATAAATATGAAATTGATTATTCTAATTTATATCATTTATTTGGAAACTCCTTAGCAGATAGAAATCTCGCGATTAAAGACTCCTTAGAACAAAACTCTAAAGACCTAGAGATTGTTTCAAAGTTTTGTAAAGAATTAAACATAGGGAGTATTTTTATTCTTCCAGGAATAATTAATAAAGATCAATCTAGAAAAGATGCATTTGAAAATTCTTCTTACTCATTAAAAAAATTAAGAGATGTATGTTTAAAAAATAATATTGAACTTTTATTTGAACCACATGTTCACTCTTTTTTGGAAAGTCCAGAACACACATTAGAATTAATTAATGCAACCGATGGAATGAAAATAGTTTTAGATTATGCGCACTTTACATGTCTTGGTTGGACCCAATATCAAACAGATGTATTAATTCAGCATGCAGGCCATATTCATTTAAGACAAGCAAAATCAGGTTTTTTACAAACTAAATTGGAGGAAGGAACAATTAATTTTCAAGCAATATTAGGCAAATTAAAAGAAATTAAATATAAAAATTATTTATCGATTGAATATGTTCATCAAGATTATATGAATACATTATATGAAGATGTGCTTTCAGAAACTATTAAAATGAGAGATCTTATTAATAATTGGAAAGGAAAATAATATGTCAAACTACGCATGGGTTTTAGAAGTAAGACCTGGATATGAAGAAGAATATAAAAAAAGACATGATGAAATCTGGCCGGAGATGGTTGAAATGCTGAGTGAGGCTGGTTTAAGGAATTATAATATTTTTCGACATGGTTTAACTTTATTTGGATATTTTGAAACTGATGATTTACAAAAATCAATTGATCACATAATTAAAAGTGAAGTTAATAAAAAGTGGGGAGAGTATATGTCTGATATATTAAAAGCTGATATTGATCCAAAAACTAATTTTCCTTATCTTTTACCCATTCAAATGCATCTGGATTAAATATGAATAAAGCAAAAATTGGAGTCATAGGAGCAGGGTGGTGGGCAACAGAATTTCATATACCTCATTTACAAAAGAGAGATGATGTAGAGTTAGTAAGTGTATGTAAGTTAGAACAGGATCAATTAGATTTTGTAAAAGATAAATTTGGTTTTAAATTTGCCTCTACTGACTTTAAGGAAATGTTAGACTTTAGTCCTCTAGATGGAGTTGTCATAGCATCTCCGCATTTTGCACATTTTGAAAATGCTAAAGCATCTCTTCAAAAAGGATGTCATGTATTGATTGAAAAACCAATGACGACAAATAGTCATGACGCAGAAGAGTTATTTAGATTAGCAAAAGAATGTAAAAAAGAAATTCTTGTTCCTAATGGATTTAATTTTACGCATTATATGCCTAAAGCAGAAAAATATATCTCTGATGGAATAATTGGAGAAATAAAACATATAGATGCAGCATTTTCTTCATCCTTAGTAGATTTATTTCAAGGAATACCTTTAAGTGAGTCTGAGGCACATACATTTCAACCTAAGGCATCTACTTGGTCTGATCCAAATAGAGGTGGAGGCTATGGTTGGGGACAACTGTCCCATATGTTCGGAGGAGTATTTAAAATTTCTCAATTAGAAGCAGAAAAAGCTTTTTGCTTTTCTGTGCCTTCTCCAACAAATGTTGATTATACAAATGCTATATCAGTTAGGTTTACAAATGGAGCAACAGGATCTTTTTCTGGATCTGCTTTTGTCCCTAAAGATTTTGGAGGCACTTTTTATATTACAGTCCATGGGACAAAAGGAACTCTTTATTTAGATATGGAAATTAAAAGAGAAAGACTACTTATTCGTTTGAATGATGGCAATGAGATACGTGATGAAATTAAAGAAGGAGGAGGAACAATGGCTTATACTACAGAAAATCCTCTAAATACTTTTGTTGATATCTGTTTAAGTAAAGAAGTTGAAAATCACGCAAATGCTGAAATTGGTTTAAAAACTGTTAAAGTTCTTGATGCAATTTATCGATCAATGAAAAGTGAAAAAGTAGAACAAATATAAATTAATCAAAAACTTTACCTGGATTCATAATATTATTTGGATCGAAGCTTTTTTTAATTAATTTCATTAAAGGAATATTATCAGGATGTTGCTTTAGTAAGTATTCTTTTTTTTGAAGACCAATACCATGCTCTCCAGTTATAGTGCCTTCAAGCTTGAGAGCCATGTCAATTAACTTATCACTAAAATCTCTGATATATTTATATTCCTTTTCTTTTGTCGGGTCATAAATAATGGTAACATGAAAATTACCATCGCCAACATGCCCTACCATAGGTGCTTTGAGTCCATTATTTTGAATTTCATTTTCTGCAAATTTAATACACTCCACTAAATTTGAAATAGGCACACAGACATCTGTAGCATAAACTCTTATGTTGTCACCTTGAGCTTTTACTGCATAGTATACGTTATGTCTCGCTTTCCATATTTTATTCCTTTCTTCTGTTGTTGTTGCCCAAGTAAAGTCACTCCCACTATGACTCTTTGAAATTTCCTCAACAATTTCAATAGATTCTTTATTTGTACTTTCACTCCCATGAAATTCATAAAATAAAGTTGGTAAAGATTTTAGATTT
>JABHWG010000031.1 GCA_018657885.1 Pelagibacteraceae bacterium | reverse complement strand
AATATCTGTATATTTTATGTAATTACTTTTAAATAAGTTAACGGCAAACTCATTTCCTACATTAAATTTTATAAAATTAGATGGATCAGACTTATTTAAACTCTTAAAAAAACTATAGATAGGAAATTCATCACGTATTACTTCAAAAAAACTAAGTTTTTCATTAACATTAAACCTAAAATCATCTTCTTTTAAGTTTAAATTAATATTTTGATTTAAAAAATGAAAAATTGGAATTGTCATATCGTTATGGAATGCGATCATATTGTATATGTAATTATTGTATTCAAATATAGAATGTATTTTTGACTCTGGGTGTATTAAGACTTTTAATTTTTCAAATGGTATACCAAATAAATAATGAGCCTCTATTACTTCAAGACACTTATTTACTAAAGTAGCTGAGTCAATACTATTTTTATAACCCATTTTCCATTTTGGATGTTTAGAGGCATTTAAAAAAGATATATCACGTAAAGAAGAATATTTTTTACCTAAAAATGGACCTCCAGAAGCTGTAAGTATAATATTTTTTAATTTAAAATCTTTATCAATATTATTAATATGATGATAGATAGAAAAATGCTCAGAATCTAATGGGTAAATTTTTTTATTTTTATTTTTTATTATAGTTTTAAAAAGATGACCTGCAGATACAACGGCCTCTTTACTAACCAACCCTAAAGACGATGTGTTTTTTAAAATAGATTCTAAATAATTTAATGATTTATAACCAGATACTGCAAGTACAGTTAAATCAGACTTAGATGTGTTTAGATAAGATAGTAATTCATTATAATTAAGTATTTGAACGTTTTTGTTAATATTTTTTTTTAAGGTATTATTTTTTTTTATATTATTTAAATATACAAACTTTGGCGAGTATAAATTTATTTGTTTTATTAATTTAGATACATTATTATTAGCACATAAGAGATTAATATTATATTTTGGGAAATGTTTACTAATGATTTTTAACGTCTTGGAGCCAATTATTCCAGTACTCCCAAATATGTTAACATCAGTCATAATTTTATATACTATATAATAATAAAAATATTATTGATGGAATAAAACTATCAAATCTATCAAAAAAACCACCGTGTCCAGGCAAATAAGAACTTGAATTTTTAATATTATTTATTCTTTTAAAAAAAGATTGAGTAAGATCTCCTGCAATTGAGAAAATAATTATACTATTAATTAATAATAAAATATTTATGATATTAATATTATCTTTATACAATAATAAGAAAGCTATTATGATTATATTAGTAAAAAATCCCCCCCCCAAATACCCTTCTAATGTTTTTTTAGGACTAATTTTCTTAAAAATATATGTTTTACCAAATAATAAGCCAGTAAAATAACTGAAACTATCAAATAAAATAATTACAAATATTAATATATTAAATAAAAAAAAATCAAAAAAAATAAAAAAATATGCATAAAAACAAATTAAAGATATTAAGAGATAAGAAATTATTAAAAAAAACTTCCTTTTAAAAAATAAGAAACATTCAAAAATAATTATCATATAAATTAACGTAGCAACTATAAATAAAAAATTATTAATATTTAATGAAAAGAGATACAAAATAAATAATATTGTTGCAAAAATAGAACGATAAAAAAAATTTTTATAAACCATATCTTCTATAAATTTTATAATACTTATTAATAATACTATCAAGTTCTTGATTATTAAAGTCAGGCCATAGAGTATCTATAAAAAATAATTCTGTATATGTTAAATTAAACATAATAAAATTACTTAATCTACTCTGTCCTCCAGTTCTAATTAATAAATCTGGATCAGGGAAATCTTTTAGTAAAAAAAGTTCCTTAATTATTTTTGGATTGCTTAAATCAATTGAATTATCATTTCTTACTTTTTCTAATACCTCTTTTATTTCATCCTTAAATCCATAATTAAAAGCTAAATTTAAATAAAGTATATTATTTAATTTAGTTTCTTTTTCACAATGATCAATTAGTTTTAAAATATTGTCTGGTAAATTTTCTTTAGTTCCAATAATATTAATTTTTATTTTTTTTTCTTCAATTATTTTGTCTAAAAAAAAGGAGAAGTCATCGTATATAACTTGAAATATATTTTTCACTGATGCTCTTTTTAGATTTTCAGAAGAAAGAGTGAAAAGAGTAAGATATTTAATGTTTAAATTAATACCATGTTTAATTATGTTTGATATATTACGTAAACCTTCTTTGTATGCTAATCTTAATCCTAAATTATTTTGTTTTGCCCATCTTTTATTACCATCTAGAATTAAAGCAATATGTTCCAGTTTATTTTTGCGCAATTCAAACTTTCATAATATCTATTTTCTTCTTCTCTAAGATTTTTTCAATATTTGAAATATATTTATCAGTGTGATTTTGTGTTTCAGTAAGGAATTTTTTTAATTCATCTTCTGATAAATCACCTTCTTTTTTTTCATTTTTCTTGATATCAATAAAGTCTCTTCTAATATTTCTAATAGAAATTTTTGAATTCTCAGCATATTGAGAAGCAATCTTAGTTAACTCATCTCTTCTTTCTTCACTTAATTTTGGGATAGGCAGTCTAATTAATGCACCTTCAATTTGTGGATTTATTCCTAAGTTAGACTCTAATATTGAATTTTCTATATTCTTTAAATGACTGGTATCCCAAACTTGTATAGTAAGCATACTAGAATCTGGTGTGGAAATATTACCTAACTGATTCAAAGGCGTTTTTGTTCCATAAGCATCAATAAATATATTTTCCAACATAGATGGACTTGCTCTAGATGTTCTAATTGTTTGAAATTCTTTTTCTAAATGCTTTATTGAACCATCCATTTTTTTATTTAAATCATCTAAATTCATATCTAATGTATTTTACTATATTTCCCCTCTTCTTTCAAAGCCCTAATAAGAGAATCCTCTTTAAAAATGTTGGTTATATATATTGGAATATTTGATTCTTTTGCCAAACTAATTGCAGTAAGGTCCATAACTCTTAGGTTTTTATTAATAACATCAGAATAGCTAATATTCTCTATTAATTTTGCATTATTATTTAAATTAGGGTCACTATCGTAAATACCATCAACTTTAGTGGCTTTAATTATTTTTATACAATTCATTTCTGAAGCTCTTAATGATGCTGCTGTATCAGTTGAAAAAAAAGGATTTCCTGTACCTGCAGCAAAAATAACTATTCTATTTTTTTCAAGATGTCTTACTGCTTTTCTTTTAATATATGGCTCTGCAATTTGAGACATAGATATAGCTGATTGAACTCTTGTTGGTAGATCAATTTGTTCTAAACAACTCTGGAGTGATAAAGCATTCATAATTGTTGCCAACATACCCATATAATCTGATGTTGAACGATCTATACCTTCTGATGCGCCTTTAACACCCCTAAATATATTTCCTCCACCAATTATTAAGCAAATTTGATATTCTAACATAGCTACTTTTTTTATTTCACTAGAAATAAAATTAATTGTAGAAACATCAATTCCATAACCTGATCTACCCATTAAAGCTTCACCAGATAGTTTTATGAGTATTCTTTCCTTCATTGTTTTCATTGTTTAAAGAGAAATTAAAGCGTATGATTTTAAATCAAATTTATTTAAAGAATTAAAATCATTTATTGCTTCTTTAATGGTTTTATCTGGATCAATAACAAAATTTTGATTCAATAAAGTAACTTCGCTATAGTATTTTTTCATCTTACCTTTTAGAATTTTTTCCATAACATTAGAGGGTTTTCCAGAGTCCTGAATCATCTCTTGCTGAATTTTCTTTTCATTTTCAATTACAGTTGAAGATAATTGATCTATATCCATAGCCTCTGGTTTAGAAGCAGCAATATGCATACATATATTTTTAGAAAATGTAGTAATTTCTTCGTTTTTAGTATCACTATAAAAGAATACAGCAGAAACTATTTTGCCAATATTTTTTCTATATGGATTATGAATATAAAAATTTACATTTAATTCTTTATTACTAAAAATCTTTAAATCATTAATAATTAGATTTTCACCAATTTTAGCTATCATCTCTTTCAATAAATCAGAGACACTTTTATCATTATATTTAATATTTAAGAAATTTTCTAAATTTAAACTTTTATCATTTTGTTTTAGAGCTATTTTTCCAATAAGATCTAAAAAATCTAAAAAAGTATCACTTTTTGCAGAAAAATCAGTCTCTGAGTTGATTTTTAGAATTATTGAAATTTTATCATTACTAAAAAAACCAACAGCTCCTTCTTTAGCCTCTCTAGAAGATTTTTTTGAAGCTTTTGCTAGACCTTTTTTCCTAAGTGAGTCAATAGACTCTTCAATATTATTATTATTTTCCTTAAGAGTATTTTTGCAATCAAGAAAACCAGCTCCAGTTTTTTCTCGCAACTCTTTAATTAAATCTAAATCTGACATTATACTCCTGTATTAAATATATTAAATTACTTAGATGCCTCAGCTTCAGCTTCTATATTTTGTTTAGAAAACTGTTTTGCATCATTTATTGTCTCTAAAAAATATTTTTTATATAAATTTATAGATCTAATAGCATCATCATTTCCTGGGATTATATAATCTATTAGTTCAGGGTCTGCATTCGTATCTACAATTCCTACAATTGGTATATTGAGTTTTTTTGCCTCTAGTACTGCCAACTTATCTTTAATTACATCAAAGATAACAATTAAGTCAGGTTTGCCATTTAGATCTTTAATGCCGCCAAGGTTTAATTGAAGTTTATCCTTCTCTCTCGATCTTGTTAATAATTCTTTTTTAGACACACTATTAATAAAAGCAGGATCATTTAAAGTAGTTTCCAGATCATTTAGTCTGTTAATAGAATTTGAGATTGTTTTCCAGTTTGTCAAGGTTCCACCTAGCCATCTTTTATTAACAAAAAAATTATTACTTGTTTCAGCAAGTTCTTTTATAGTTTCTGCACATTGTTTTTTAGTACCTACAAATAAAATTTTTCCAGATTTAGAAATAGTTTCATGAATTTTTAAAAGAGAAGCATTTAGAGACTCGAGAGTAATTCTTAAATCAAAAATATGTATATTGTTTCTTACTCCAAAAATATAATTTTCCATTTTTGGATTCCATCTTCTTACGTTATGACCAAAATGCACTCCGGCCTCAAGAAGATCTTCAATTTTAACTTCAGGTAATTTCATAGTTTTCTCCGGTTTAACCTCCACAGAAACAAAAACACCGGTTTTTTCTGTGTGTTAGATTTTGAAAGACGTATTAATGACTAAAACTTAAATTTTCAAGAAATATCTATGTGATAATCAAGTTTTTTTGAACTTTTTAGCAAATCTAATTGCTTATATGATTTAATTGAATAGTTATTGTCAGTTTTTAAACTAATTAATTTGTTATCAATATTTAAAAAAATAGATACGTTGCATCTAGAAGACTTCTTATTTGAGAGTAACTGATCTTTAAATTCGAGTAAATTTTCAGACTGAATAAATATTTTTATATTTTTATTTACATCATTGAACTCATTTTCTAGTTTTTTAATTGATTTAATTATGTATCTTGGCTCTTTATTGTTCATTACTAAATCAATATCAAAAATTAACAAATTTCCCTCCTTTAACATATATCTAAATTTACTAAGGTTTTCACTAAATATGGATAATTCATATTGTGAATTAATTTCAGAAACTGTTACAAAAGCATATTTTCTACCATCCTTGTTTGATCTTTCTTTGACATCTAATATGGATCCACATAATCTAAGTTTTTTTATACTTGCATCAAAATCAATTTCTTTGAAATATTCTATGTTCTGTAATTCAAAAAATTTATATGGATAATGTTTAAGTGGATGATCGGTAAAATAAAAACCAACAACTTCAAGCTCGTTCTTTAATTTTTCTCCAGAACTCCATTCAGGGGTATTTTGTTCAAAAAGATTTTTATCACTAAAAGAAATTTCTTCTTCTTCAAAAAGAAGATTCTGGTCTGCCTTAATACCATTAGAGCCAAATAAATTTACAAATTGAGGAACGTTAGAAAAAAGCTTTGATCTATTTTTTTCAACTGAATCGAACGAACCTGATTGTATTAATTTTTCAAGTTGTCTTTTGTTGATTACATCGCTTTCAACTCTTTTTAAAAAATCAATAACAGATTTGTAATTTCCATTTTGTTTTCTAACATAAATCGCTGATGTAATAGATTTCTCACCAACGCCCTTGATAGCACTTAATCCAAATCTTATTGATTTGTTTTTATTTTTTTTTTCAATTGAGAATTTTTCATTAGAATAATTTATATCAGGTTTAAAAAAAGAAATACCTAATTTTTCTAATTCTTGCTTTAAAGATATGATTTTATCTGTTCTATCTATTGAAAAATTTAGAGTAGCTGTCATAAATTCATGAGGAAAATTTGCTTTTAAGTATGCTGTCTGGTAAGAAATTAAAGCATAACCTGCCGCGTGACTTTTATTAAATCCATAACCAGCAAATTTATCAACTAAATCAAAAATTTTTGAAGCCTCGTTTTGGCTTATATCATTTTTTAAGGCCCCTTCTATGAATCTAATTTTTTGATCGTCCATTTCTTTTTGAATTTTTTTCCCCATTGCTCTTCTTAATAAGTCAGCTTCGCCTAAGGTGTAATTTGATAAAACTTGAGCAATTTGCATTACCTGCTCTTGGTACACAATAATTCCATAAGTCTCTTTTAATACTTCTTTCAGCATCGGATGAATATAATCTATCTCTTCTCTACCGTGTTTTCTATTACAAAATGAAGGGATATTATCCATTGGGCCAGGTCGAAAAAGTGCGACAACTGCTATAATTTCTTCAAATTTATCTGGCTGTAGTTGTTTTAAAACACTACTCATACCATTACTTTCTAACTGGAAGACACCAACTGCATTACCTTTGCTAAGTTGCTGAAAAGTTTTAATATCGTCTAATGGAATATCATTTAATACAAATTCAGGATTTTCTTTATGTATAAGATTTACACATTCATTTATTATCGAAAGAGTAGTTAGTCCTAAAAAATCAAATTTTACTAAACCTGCTTTTTCAACATACTTCATAGAGAACTGCGTTGCATTAGTTTCAGTATTTGGATCTTTATACAAAGGAACTACATTAGATAGGCTTGTATCACCAATTACTACTCCTGCAGCGTGTGTGGATGCATGGCGATGAACACCTTCTAATTTCAAACTGATATCAACTACATTTGATAAAGTCTCATCAGTATCAATTATATCTCGTAATGATTTTTCTGACTTTATCGATTCAGCTAATGTTAAAGGATTTGAAGGATTAAATGGTATTAATTTTGCAAATGAATCAACTTCACCATAAGGTACTTCTAATACTCTTCCTATATCCCTTACAGCAGCCCTTGAGGCCATTGTTCCGAATGTAATTATATGTGCTACAGATTCACTTCCATATTTTTTATTAACATACTCAATAACTTCATCCCTTCTCACCTGACAGAAATCTATATCAAAATCTGGCATCGAAATTCTTTCAGGATTCAAAAATCTTTCAAAAAGTAGGCTGTATTTAATTGGATTTAAATCAGTAATACCTAATGACCAAGCAGTAACACTTCCTGCTCCAGACCCTCTACCTGGACCAACTGGAATGTTATTTTTTTTTGCCCAATTCACGAAATCAGAAACTATTAAAAAATAACCTGCAAATCCCATTTTATTTATAATATCAATTTCATATCTTAACCTATCTTGATATGTTTTTTTATCTGAGATCTTGTTTTCTTTAATTTTAGTAGCCAAACCAACATTAGACATTTTAATTAATAATTCATTTTCAGAAAGATTAAGATCATTTTTAAAGCGAGGAAGTTTAGGCGGAACTTCTTTTGGATAGTAATTACAAGATATTGCAACATTATAATTATTTTCAATAACTTCAGGAATATCATGAAATATTTCTTTCATTTCTTGGTTATTCTTAAATCCCATCTGATTGTTTGAAGTTTTTCTACTTCCGCTATTAATAGTAGTTTTTTGAGCAACACATAATAAAGCATCATGTGCTGAAAATTCTCCCTCATCACCAAATTTAATATTATTTGTCCCTATTATTGGAATTAGATATTGATTTGATTTATTAATTAAAAAATCTTCAAAATTATCTATCTCAGAATCATTAATTCTTTGTAACTCAAATAGAAAATTAATATCAAATATTTTTTTTAATTTTTTTATAAAACTATCAGAGTCTTTGTTTTGTTTTTCTAAAAACATTAAAGGATTTAGATCACCACCAATATAACAAAAAAGTCCTTCTGCATGACCTTCAAGATCATTAATAGAAATTCCTACTTCAGAATTTTTGCTTAAATAAGACAATGAACTTAGGTAAATTAAATTTTTATATCCAATTTCATTTTTTACTAAAAAAGATAGCTGAGAAATTTTTTCCTTACCCTTAATGTCTAATAAACTGATTGATGTACCTATTATTGGCTGGATATTATTATTCTCGCATTCTTGAGCAAACTCAAATACACCGAACATATTATTATTATCAGTAATAGCTAAAGCTGGCATATTATTTTTTTTTGCTAAACTTACTAATTTTTTAATTTTAAGTGTACTCTCAGAAAGAGAATAAGATGACAAAGATCTTAGATGTATAAAAGGTTTTTTCATTTTATTCTTAAGTTTTTGCTTTTTAATTCATATTGAGCATTTGCCATTTTAGCATATTTGCTATTATGAGTCGCAAAGATTAGAGCGGTATTATGCTTCTCAATAAATTTTAAAAAAAAAATAATAATTTCATCAGCTGTTTTCTCATCTAAATTCCCTGTCATTTCGTCTGCAAGAATTAAATTAGGTCTATTTATAAGGGATCTAGCTATAGCGACACGTTGCTGTTCTCCACCAGATAATTTATTCGGTTTAATATTTTTTTTTTCAAACATTTCAAAACAGTCTAATAAAATACTAGCTTCCTTAGAAATTAGTGATTCTTTATTATTATTTATTAAACCTGGTAAAATAATATTTTCTAATACACTTAATTCAGGAATTAAATGGAAAAACTGATGGATAAAACCAATTTTTTGATTTCTGATATTGCTTAGAATATTTTCATTAATATTCTGAATCTTATTACCAGCAAAAATATAATCCCCTAAAAAATCAGAGTCAAGAAATCCTAAAATATTTAATAAAGTGGATTTACCACATCCAGAAGGTCCTACTATAGAGGTAATACTATTGTTAGCAATATTTAAGTTTAAGTTATCAAATATTATTAATTCTTTATTATTTGATAGATTAAATTTTTTTTTTAAATTCTTAGTTTGTATTAAATTATTCATTTTTTAAAGTATCAATTGGATCTATATTAGAGGCTCTAATTGCTGGAAATATTGTTGATAGTATAGTTATTGTTATAGAAATTAAAAACACAAATAACACCTCTTGGTACTTAATATCAGAAGGTAATGTTGATAAAAAATAAACCTCCTCAGAAAAAAGCTGAGTGTCTAATAAATTCTCAAGTATAGCTTGGATATAGTTAAGGTTTTCAGTAATCATTATTCCTATGATTGTGCCTGAAATAGATCCAATCAAACCAATTACAAAACCAATGACACAAAATATCTTTAAAATACTGAAATTATTAAAACCTAATGTCTTTAAAATTCCTATATCTTTATTTTTTTCTTTAACAAAAATAATTAAACCTGAAATAATATTCATTGATGCAACAATTATAATTAATGTTAAAATTAAAAACATTACATTTTTCTCAACTTTTAGAGCATTCATTAGAGAAGAATTTCTATCTATCCAGGATAAAGAATACAAATCTAAACTATTATTTGTAATATATTGGTCAATTGAATCCTTAAAGATTCCAACAAGTAATGGATTTTCTATATAAAATTCAACTCTATTAAAAATATTATTTTCTATTAATAATAATTTTCTTGCAAGATCTATTGATATGAAAACAAGATTAGAGTCATACTCATACATTCCAAAATCAAATATTCCATCAATTATCAAAGTTTTAAATCTTGGAATATTTCCTAATAACGATTTGTCAGTTTTAGGTACTGCAATTTTTAATTTATCACCTATTTTTAAGTTTAACTTATTAGCTAAAGCATCACCTATAATAATTTTATTAAATCTAATTGATGATATTTTTTTTGTAATTATCTTATCATAAAGATAATGATCAAAATTAATCTCCTTATATCCTCTAATTATCACACCGTTAGAGGTATTATCTTTTATTATTAAACCTTGTGTTTCAACTGAAGAAAAAACTTTTTTATATTTTTTTATATTTAGTTTATTTTTCATTTCTTCGATCTGCTCTTCTTTAATTTCATCATTAAAAGAGTATATATTTAAGTGAGAGTTAACACCTATCAACCTTTCAGTTAAGTTTGACCTAAAGCCATTCATAACAGACATCACAATAATAATAGCAGCTACACCTAAAGCAATTCCAATTATTGAAAACCAAGAAAAAACAGAAACATAACCTTCAGTTTTTTTTGAAAATAAAAAACGTTTTATTATTAAAATCTCTGCCTTAGAAAACATTAAGAATTTATTTTTTCTAAAATAACTTTCTTTACTTCTTCAATTTTAATTTTTTTACTTTTATTTAACATTCTGTCTTTAAACTCTACTACACCTGCGCTTAAATCTCTTTTGCCTATTATGATTTGTATAGGAGTGCCTATGAGGTCATTGTCAGATAGTTTTTTTCCAATACTGCAAATTCTCTCATCATATAAAGTATCTATGTTATTGCTCATAAAGTAAGAGTAGTATTCTAATGACTTTGTGTTGCAATTTTGATCATCTGGCATTAAATTCACTATACTTAATGTAAACGGAGCAACAGATTTTGGCCATTTAATTCCTTTTTCATCATGATTTGCCTCAATTAGAGCTCCCACTAATCTTGAAACACCTATTCCATAAGACCCCATATGTACTGGTATCTTTTTACCATTTTGATCTTGAACATAAGCATTTAATTTCTCTGAATATTTAGTACCAAAATAAAATATATGACCAACCTCAATCCCTTTAGAAATTTTGAGATCTTCTTTTTTTACAGAACAATTATTTTCATCATGTTGATCATCTACTGCTGCATAATATGACTGGAGATTATCTGGATCTAGTTTTTCAGGATTCAACCTCTCTAATTCTTTATCATAATAGAGGGTGCTCTCACCAGTATTAGCTAAAATTTGAAACTCATGACTTAAATTCCCACCTATTGGACCAGTTTCTGCTCTTAAAGAGATTGGTGTTAATCCCATTCTTAAAAATGTTTTAATGTAAGCTTTAAACATTTTATTATAAGAGTTTTTTGCCTCCTCCTCACTGATATCAAAAGAGTAATTATCTTTCATTAAAAATTCTCTACCTCTCATGACACCAAAACGGGGTCTAACCTCATCTCTAAATTTCCATTGAATATGATATAAGTTTTTAGGTAATTCTTTATAGGAAGTTACATATGACTGAAAAATATCAGTTATCAATTCTTCATTAGTAGGCCCAAATAACATTTCTCGCCCACTTCTATCTTTTATTCTCAACATTTCTTTACCGTAATCATCGTATCTTCCTGATTTTATCCATAAATCAGCTGATTGAATAGTTGGCATCAACATTTCATTAGCACCAGCATTATCTTGCTCTTCTCTAACTATTTGCTCAATCTTTCTGAGTGCTTTTAAACCTAATGGAAGCCACGAATAGATGCCAGCACTTGATTGTTTTATCATTCCTGCTTTAATCATCAATTTATGTGAAATAATTTCTGCATCACTTGGAGCATCTTTTACTGTAGGTATAAAAAATTCTGAGTACTTCATTGTTTAAAAATATAAGCTAAATCTAACCCAAAGTAAATTAAAGTAATTAAAATTATAAAAGATAAAACTGAAGTAATTATCACTTTAATTAGTAAATAACTTTTTGTTGGCGAGCTATTTGCATTTCCTATTTGCCATACATTAGAAGTTTCATTTCTAAGGGGTAAAAAGATAAAAAATAAAACCCACCAAATAAGAACAAACATTAAAAAATAAGAAAATATTTGCATTATTTTCTAATTAAATGAACTTGTATCTCAGGTTTTTTTCTTAAAAAATTTTTAAAAACATATTTTAGATTTTTTATAATCATATTTCTAACATTTTGATCTGAAGATTTTTGATCATTGTTTAATTTTATATAATTATTCATAAATTCAGTTTTAAATTCTTCTCTGATATTGGTTAAATCTTCATCAGGAAGTCCTATTAAGCTAAGATGTATATTTTTATCTATTGAATAATCGCTATTAATCAACACTGAAATCAATGCGAGACCTTCATATGAATATTTTCTTCTATCTTTAATAAAATTTGAATCTGAATCATAAAGATGCTTGCCTTCAACAATAAGTTTGCCCGTATCAATATTATCAATCACAGAACAATCACCAGGGGCAATTTTCAAGCATTTACCATTTTGAAGAATTTTTGTAATAGGAACTTGTGATGATTCTGAAATATTTTTATGAGAAGCCAAGTGCATAGCTTCACCGTGAACAGGTATAGAAATATAAGGCTTAGTCCAATTATACATTTGTTTTATTTCTTCGGCATGACCATGCCCAGAAACATGAACCAAGTCATCATCTGCCGTTATTATTTCTATTCTTTGCCTTATCAGTAAATTTTTAAGTGCATTAATAGATTTTTCATTACCAGGTATATCTCTTGAGCTAAAGATAACAACATCATCTTTTTCAAGATGGATGTTTCGATGAGAATTATAGGCAATTCTATAAAGGGCAGATCTTTTCTCTCCCTGACTTCCTGTACAAATAATAACAAGATTTTCACTAGGAATTAAAGCAGCTTCTTCTTCTGAAATAAAAATGTCACTATCTTTAATTAATTTTGATTTAACTGCTGCTTCAATATTTTTTTTCATACTTCTGCCAATCAAAGCAATCTTTCTATTATTTTTTTTTGCAGCCTCTACTATGTTAATTATTCTTGCTATATTTGATGAAAAACATGTAACTACAATTCTGTTGATGTATCTTGAAAAAACTTGTTTCAATTCTTTCCTTACATCATCTTCTGATGAAGAAAAACCAGGGACATCCGCATTGGTAGAGTCACCAATAAGAGCTAGAACTCCCTCATTACCTAATTCAATAAAGCTATTTGTATCAAAACTATTGCCTAATGTTGGTTTATTATCAATTTTCCAATCAGCTGTATGCAATAAATTGCCATAAGAAGTTTTAATAACTATTGCTTGGGGTTGCGGTATTGAGTGTGTTGTTTCAATAAATCTTAAATTAAAATTATCTAATATTAAGTTTTTAGATGAATCTAGTTCATTTAAGTTAATAGAGTCCAATTTACCAAATTCTTTCAATCTATTTTCAATTAACAGTTTAGCAAAAGATGAAGCATAAACAGGGCAATTTATATTATCAGCTAAATACGCTACGGCACCAGCATGATCCTCATGCCCATGGCTAATAACAACAGCGACAAGATTATCTTTTATTTCTTCAATGAATTTTATCTTTGGAACTAATAGATCCACTCCCGGATACTGTTCATCTGCAAAAGATAGACCTAGGTCGATCATAATCCACTTACCATCACAGCAATAAAGATAACAATTTGCACCAATTTCACCAATTCCACCAAGGGATAAAAAATAAAGCCCTTTTTCATATAATTTTAAGTTAGTATTATTTTTTAACATAATATTGTAATCCTATAATCTGAAGACCTTCTAATGTAAGATTTGGCTTAATAATAGGCTTAGGTCTAATATCATTTTTAAATATATTTGCTAGCCCTCCTGTGAGAATGATTTTAGGTTTAAATTTTTTCTCATTAGTGATTTTTTTAATAATACCATTAATAGCAAATACATATCCCCAGTAGAAACCTGATCGAATCGCATCCTTCGTATTTTTGGCAACAATGTTATTAGTCTTAACCACATCAGTATTTCTTAAAAGAGAAGTTTTATTTATAAGAGCATTTTTAGATAAATTGATACCAGGGAATATTAATCCGCCAGAAAAAATACTTTCCTTAATAACCTCGAATGTTGTAGCTGTTCCAAAATCTATTACGATGCTATTGTTGATATTATTATTAATAATTGCAATTGAGTTAGCTATTCTATCAGCCCCTATTTCGTTTAAGTTATAATCTATTTTTAAAAAAGGTAAAATATTCTTAGATTTTAAAAATAATTCATTAATTTTGTTTATTTTTAAAATTTTAATAATTGACTTATTCAAGCTTGGGACTACAGATGAAATAATTGCTCTATTAGGGCTGTCTAGTTTTTTAATTTTTATTAATTTTTTAATAATTTTTTTGATTGATATATTTAGTTGATTATTATTTTGATTACTTTCTATCCTAATAATATTTTTTAAAATTTTATTAGAACTGACTGCAAATACAATATTTGTATTACCTATATCAATTAATATCACTAATAATCCTTCCAGAGAATATTTTTTCTTCAATACCTTTATTTTCTACTAAAAGAGATCCGTCATAGTTTATATCTTTAAGATATATGTTTTGTAAGTTACCATCTGGATACAGAATATCTACAAACGAGCCTAAATACATCATTCTTTTTCGAAATTTTTCCAAAACTTGATTATATTTTTTATAAAAAATTAACTCATATTCATCAAAAAATGATTTTATCATTTCAAAAAGAAACTCTTCATATTTAATATTTACCTCATAATCATTTAAACAACATGTTGGATATTCGTAAATTTTTGGAGATGATGATACATTGATTCCTGCACCAATTAAAATATATTTTATATTATTTAACTCTACAATTTCGGTCATTATCCCCGCTATTTTATTATTATTAATTAATATGTCGTTAGGCCATTTAATATTAATTTTTTCCTTTACGTATCTACTTATAAGGCTGGCTATTGAATTGACAGTAACAGCACTTAATAAGAAATGCTGCTCAATTGATAAATTGTACTTAAATAAAAAAGATATGTAAATATTTCCTTTAGGGCTTACCCATTTATTTCCCCTTCTTCCCACACCTTCTGTTTGCAGATCTGCAATCATGCAAATATTGTTTTCTCCATCTAAATACTTTTTTATTTCACTCATGGTAGAGGTGACACTCTCTAAGTGAATTAATGTAAATTTTTTTTTTGTTAAAAATTTTTCTATACTATTACTAAATTTCACTAATTTAATTCAAAGATATTCCAACAACAATATTCGTAAGAAGAGATGGATAAAAAATAAAGAATGTTATTATAAACATTACAACTGTTAGAATTATTTTAGCATGATTAGTAATAATAAATTCAAATGACTCAGTATGACTAGCTTCATCGAAATACATACCTTTTATAATCCTTAAATAATAAAATGCTGATACAACACTAGCTAGCACACCTAAAATAGCTAGTAAATATAATTGACTTTCTACCGCCGCAATAAAAACATACAATTTACCAAAAAATCCCATGAATGGCGGTATGCCAGCCATAGACAGCATAATAATCGCAATAGATAGACTAATTAAAGGATTAGATTTACTTAAACCATTTAAATCATCTATCTTTTCAACAAATACATCTGCTTTTTTGAGAGATAATAAAATTGAAAAAAAAGCTATATTCATAAGGAGATAAATAAACATATAAATAGAAGCACTTTTAATACCTTGATCATTAGCCGCTACTAAAGCGATCAAAACATAACCAACATGACCAATAGAACTGTATGCGAGGAGACGTTTTAAATTTTTTTGAGCTATTGCTGCCACAGCTCCTAAAAACATTGAAGCTACAGATAAAAAGAAAATTACTTGAGTCCATTCAAAATCAAAATTCCCAAAAGGCTCTAAGCAAAATCTAAATATTAATGCAGTTGCTGCAAGCTTTGGCACAATGGCAAAGAAAGCAGTTATTGAGGTTGGGGCCCCTTCATAAACATCTGGTGTCCACATATGAAAAGGTACTGCTGATACTTTAAAAGCTAGACCAACAAGAACAAAAACTAAACCGAAAACAAGACCAATGGGCAACTTATCTATTTGAGATAAAGATTGATAAATTCCTTCAAAAGAAGTTTGTCCAGTAAATCCATAAACTAAAGAAAACCCATAAAGTAAAATTCCAGATGACAAAGCTCCAAGTACAAAATATTTAACACCAGACTCAGCTGACTCTAATGAATTTCTTTTAATTGTAGCGACAACATATAAAGATAAGCTTTGCAACTCTATCGCCAAATACATTATCATTAAATCTTTAGCGCTTATCATCAACATCATGCCTAATGTTGAAAATAAAAGTAATGTTGGTATTTCAAACTTATTTATTTTTGAGTCAATAAAATAATTTTTTGAAATTACTAAAGATGCAGCAGCTCCGATAGCCGTTAATATTTTAAAAAATTTTGTAAAAGAATTATTTAAAAAATAATTATCAAATGATGCGAAGGTAGTATTGAAATCGAAATAAATTAAAACTGCTACAATTAATAAAGATAAGGTAGCAAAATTAGTTGTTTTAATAAAAGCATTCTTTTTAGAAAATAATCCATACATCAAAGAGCAAATAGCAAGTATGGATAGACTTACTTCGGGAACTAGAAAAATTGTTAATAAGTTATTTGCCATTTACCAATTCATAATTTGAAATAATTAAATCTAAAGATAATCGCATTGGTTCGATAAATATATTTGGAAATATACCAATTAATAATACGGCTATTGCTAGAGGTATAAGTATTATTTTTTCTCTTAGGTTTAAATCTAAAATATCCTTCAATTTCTCATTATTAATTACACCAAATATTATTCTTTTATATAAATAAAGCATATAAACTGCTGAAAGAATGATCCCTGATGCAGCACCAATTACTACTATACTTGAGTATTTAAATGAGCCTACAATAATCAGGAACTCTCCTATAAAGCCACTAGTGCCAGGCAACCCAACTGATCCTAACATAAATATCATAAAAACAGTTGAGTAAATTGGCATTCTATTAACCAATCCTCCATAAAACTTTATTTCTCTAGTGTGCATTCTATCATAAATAACTCCAACACATAAAAATAATGCCCCAGATACAACACCATGACTAATCATTTGAATCATAGCGCCCTCAAGCCCTTGAGAATTTACAATAAAAATACCTATAGTCACTAAACCCATATGAGCAACTGAGGAATAGGCGATCAATTTTTTTATGTCGGTTTGAGCAATCGCAACTAAAGAAGTGTAAACAACAGCAATTATACTTAATGTCATGATTAAAGGTGCAAAAAATTCTGATGCCTCAGGAAGCATTCCTAAAGAAAATCTTATAAATCCATAACCACCCATTTTAAGAAGCACACCTGCTAATATTACAGAGCCAGAAGTAGGTGCTTCTACATGTGCGTCTGGTAGCCAAGTATGGAATGGCCACATTGGAATTTTTACGGCAAATGATGCAAAGAAGGCTAACCATAGATACATTTGAATATTAGTTGAAAAATAATTACCTTGTAAATCTGCAATACTCATAGAATTTGTTAGTTTGTAAATAACAACAATAGCAATTAACATTAAAACAGATCCCAACAGAGTATACAAAAAGAATTTAAAAGAAGCATATATTCTTCTGTCACCTCCCCAAATTCCAATAATTAAATACATAGGAATTAGAATTGCTTCAAAGAAAATGTAAAAAAGTAGAATATCAACTGATGCAAACATTCCTATCATAACTGTTTCAAGGAATAAAAAAGCTAGCATATATTCTTTAACTCTTATTTTTATACTTTCCCAACTTGCTAAAATACATAATGGGGTTAAAAAAGTACTCAAGATAACCATAAATAAAGATATGCCATCAATACCAATGTGGTAATAAAAATTAAAATCACTAAACCATCTAATCTTTTCTTGAAACTGATACTCAGCTTTACTGTTATCAAATTGCAACCAAATTAATAAACTGAGAAGAAAAACTCCAATTGAAGTACATAAAGCTACTTTTCTAATGTTATCTACCGAACTTTTATCTTCTTTAATTAAAAGAATGACCACAGCTCCTAAAAGAGGCAGAAAAATTGTTAGTGAAAGTAATGGGATATCAGTCATTTAAAAATAAATAAACCATGTTAAAATTATTACTAAACCACCAAGCATTGTGAACGCATAATGGTATAAGTAACCAGATTGAAAACGACTTAAGTAGCCTGAAGTAATTGAAATTACCTTTGAGATTCCATTGGGACCATATCCATCAATAATTTTTTCATCACCTTTTTTCCAAAAAATATTTGCAATAGCAAAGTAAGGTTTTATAAAAAATGAGTTATATAGCTCATCAACATACCATTTATTTAGAGAAATTGAATAAAGAGGATCTAAATTATGGGCTAATATTTTAGATAGATGAATTTTATAAAAATATATTAATGCTGCTAACATAACACCCAAAGCAACAGAGCTTTTAATAATAAGTGTTTGAATAAAGGGGAGATAATGATGACCATCTTTATGGAGTATTACTGCATCTCCCCAAAATGAATACTGAAGTTTTCCAATATAAAATTCAGCAAAAAAGATTCCTGCAAAAATTGATCCTAGAGCCAGGAAGCATAACGGTAAAGTCATAACCAGTGGAGACTCATGAGCATGATCGAAAGTTTTAGCATCTGATCTAGTCTTTCCATGAAATGTCATGAATAATAATCTCCAAGAATAGAATGCTGTTAATAATGCTGTCAAAATGCCTATAGTATAGGCAAAAGAGGCCATTGAAGAACTTGAGAAGTATGTATTCTCTAAAATACTTTCTTTAGAATAATATCCTGAAAAATATGGGAAACCTATAATTGCCAAAGAGCCAATCCACATCATGGTTGCTGTAAATGGTATTTTTTTGAATAACCCACCCATTTTACGCATATCCTGCTCATGATGCATTGCATGTATTACTGAACCAGCAGATAAAAACAATAAAGCTTTGAAAAAACCATGAGTCATCAAATGGAAAATTGAAGCGTTATATGCACCAACTCCTGCGGCAAAAAACATATATCCAAGTTGACTACATGTTGAATAAGCTATGACTCTTTTAATATCATTTTGTGTAAGCGCTATACTTGCAGCAAAGATAGCTGTTGATGCTCCTATGAAAGTAATAAATAAGTTTGTGTAAACTGCATATTCAAATAATGGACTCATTCTTGCAACTAAAAAAACACCAGCTGTTACCATTGTTGCAGCATGAATAAGAGCAGATACTGGTGTTGGTCCTTCCATGGCATCTGGTAACCAAGTATGCAAACCTAGTTGAGCAGACTTTCCCATTGCGCCAATAAATAAAAGAAAGCATAACAAATCAATTGTACTGAAGGTCATACCTATAAATTCGATACTATGATCTTTAAAATTCTCAGCGTTATTAAAAATAATATCAAACTCAATTGAACCAAAAATATAAAAAATACCTGCTATCCCTATAGCGTACCCAAAGTCACCAACTCTATTAACAAGGAAAGCTTTTATTGCCGCATTATTTGCAGTAGGTTTGTGATACCAAAATCCAATTAATAAATAAGAAGCAAGACCAACCCCCTCCCATCCAAAAAACATTTGTAATAGGTTGTTGCTTGAAACAAGCATGAGCATAAAAAAGGTAAATAAACTTAAATATCCCATAAACCTCTCTTTGGCGGGATCTTCACTCATATAACCAATAGAGTAAAGGTGAACACACGCAGAAACACTACAGACTACAATAAACATTGTAGTTGTTAATGAGTCTAATCTAATTGACCAATCAACAATAAAGTTTCCAGAAGTAAACCAATTAAAGATATGAATTATCTCTGTTTCTCTTTCGCCTAAAAAAGAAAAAAATAAAATCCATGATAACAAAGCTGATATAAACAAAAAAGAGGTTGTTAAAATTTGAGTTGCTTTAAAGCTAAATTTTTTTCCTAGAAATAAAGAAAATATAAAACCAAGTAAGGGCAAAAAGATTATCAAATGAGCCATATAATCACCCTTAACCTTTTAATTTATTTATTTTACTAACTTCAATAGAGCCTAAATTTCTATAAAAAACGACCAGGATTGCTAAACCAATTGCTGCTTCTGCAGCAGCTACAGTTAAAGTAAGTAATGCAAAAATTTGTCCTGAAATATCATTTAAAAAGACTGAAAAAGAAATTAAATTAATGTTCACAGAAAGAAGAATTAGTTCGATTGACATTAAAATTATAATGACATTTTTTTTATTTAAAAAAATACCTAGTACACCAATTGTAAAAATAATAGCTGCAAGAAATAAATAATGCTCTAGATATATCATTTATATACCTTCACCTAATTTTATTTTTTTCTTTTCAATAGCGCTCTTAGCTTCCATAAAATTTTGAGAAGATATGTTTTGTCTTTTAACATTCCCTCTATCTCTTAACGTTAATGTTATTGAGCCAACCATAGCAACTAAAAGTATCAAGCCACTAATTTGAAATAAATAAAAATACTCCGTATATAATACTCTCCCAATTAATTGAGTATTTTCTATTTCATTTATTTCAGGCGATGGAATGAATTTTGAAAGTGAATTTTCTGAAAATGATTTAGTAAGAAATAAAATGCCTAATTCAACTATCAAAACTATTCCCAATAATGCGCCAAAAGGTAAGTATTGAAGAAAACCCTCTCTTAATTTTACAAAGTTTATATCCAACATCATCACAACAAATAAAAAAAGTACTGCTACAGCCCCAACATAAACAACGACTAAAATCATTGCTAAAAATTCAGCTCCCAATAAAACGAATAATCCAGAAGCATTAACAAAGCTTAAGATTAAAAACAAAACTGAGTGGACTGGGTTTCTAGCACTTACTACCATGAGGGCTGAAAGAACTGCTATTAATGAAAATAAATAAAACGTTATAGAGTAAAGATACATTAACGATATTTCCTATCTAAATATATATTTTGTGAAATTTCTTGCTCCCATCTATCACCATTTTCTAAGAGTTTATCCTTTGTATACATAAGTTCTTCTCTTGTTTCTGTTGCAAATTCAAAATTAGGACCTTCAACAATTGCATCAACAGGACAAGATTCTTCGCAAAGGCCACAATAAATACATTTGCTCATATCAATATCATATCTAGTAGTTCTTCTACTCCCATCATCTCTTGGTTCAGCCTCTATTGTAATTGCTTGAGCAGGACAAACAGCTTCGCACAACTTGCATGCGATACATCTTTCTTCACCACTTGGATATCTTCTAAGAGCATGTTCACCTCTAAATCTTGGACTTAACGGCCCCTTTTCATGAGGATAATTGATAGTTACTTTAGCCTTAAACATATATTTTAACGTCAAAAACATACCTTGTAAAAGTTCATATAAAATGAAAGATTTAATATATTTAATCATAAGGAATTAGGCACCATATCAAATAAAACTAAAAAACCAGCAGTTAAAACAACCCATAAAAGTGACAGCGGTAAAAAAATCTTCCAACCAAGTCTCATTAATTGATCATATCTATATCTTGGAAAAGTTCCACGAACCCATATAAACAAAAATAAAATAAATATAATCTTAATAGTAAACCAGATAACGCCAGGAATAACATTAAGTGGAAATATATCAAAAGGTGGCAACCAACCGCCCATGAATAGAATAACTGTCATAGAACTCATCAGGATCATGCTTGCATATTCACCAAGAAAAAATAAAACAAATGAAGCAGAAGAGTATTCAGTGAAAAAACCTGCAACTAAAGTTGATTCATCCTCTGGTAAGTCAAAAGGTAGTCTATTCGTCTCAGCTAAAGCAGAGATAAAGAATACAATAAACATTGGAAGAAGCGGGATTGCAAACCACACAGTTTGTTGTGCTTCGACTATTTTTGAGAGATTTAAGGATCCTACACATAATAATACAGTTATAATTACAAAACCAATTGAGACTTCATAAGAGACCATTT
>JABHWG010000032.1 GCA_018657885.1 Pelagibacteraceae bacterium | reverse complement strand
CAAATTGATTTTTAGCATTCATTTAGTATGTATATTTTTTATATCTTTTACTTCTTTATCAATAATATCTGTTGTGTCTTTTATTGATTGAATCTCAGATTTTAATTGACCTTCTATATTTAGATCTTTTTTAATTTTATTAACTTCGTTTATTGAAGTTTTGACTTCTTTAAAATCATCATGATCCGCGATATCATTTAAAGAAGTTTTAAATTCTCTCGATAATTTTTTAATAGATCTTGTAAATGAAGAAAATTGTTTAATTAATTTGGGAAGATCTTTAGGTCCGACAACAACAATAATAATTCCAACTATTAGAAGAATTTCACCCCAGCCAAAAGTAAGCATAACTACTTTTCGTTATCGATATTATTCTCTATATTTTTATCATCTTTTTTCTCCTCATCGCTCATACCTTTTTTAAAAGATTTGATACCTTTAGCCATATCACCCATAAGCTGAGGTATTTTACCTCTTCCAAATAATAATAACACAATAACTAATACGATTAAAAGCTGCCATATACTCGGTGTCATATTTGATCTCCTTAATTTAATACGCTATTAACCTATAACAGAATAAAAATAAATGATGTAAAGAAGTAAAATTAAAGAAATTTTTTAGTTTTTATAAAAATAAAGGTTTTTTATAAAATATATGATTAAAGTTATTAAGTTGAGGTTTCCTCAGGAATAAAGTCATCTAAAGTTTCTTCTTCTTCAGTGTCTTGGTCTTCGATCAAGTCATTTTTACCCGCAATATCAGTAATAGTTGCAATAGCAGATCTTTTTTCTAGGAACCCACTTGCTTTAAGCTCATCTTTATTAGGCAGGTCGGATATTTTTTCTATTCCAAAATGCTCCATAAATAATTCTGTTGTTACCCAAAGAGCAGGCTTACCTGGAATGTTTTTTCTTCCCGAAGGTTTAATCCACCCTATTTCCATTAAATGGTCGATAGACCCTCTTCCCATTTGCACGCCTCTGATATTTTCAATCTCAGATCTAGTTATAGGTTGCTGATATGCAATAATAGATAATGTTTCAATAGCCGCTCTAGATAATTTTCTTTTTTGTGTTTTGAAAATTGTTAGTTCGTCTTTTATCGATTCAGATGTTCGAAAAGACCATTTATTTCCCGTCTTGATTAAATTAATACCTCTATCCTTGTAAAATTCTTTAAGATTATCAATTTCTTGCTTGAAATCTTTTTTATTTAACATTTTGTCTTTCAAATCATCTTCTAAAATTGGGGAACCAGATGCAAATAAAATAGCTTCTAAAATTTTTGTATCTCTATTTGTAATCATGATTTTCTTAATTTAACAAAAATATTACCAAATACATTATTTTGTTTTACGTCAATGAACCCATTTTTAGCTAATTCTAATGATGCTACAAAATTAGAAGATAAGATAGATTTATTGACAATTTTATTACTATTGAATTTAGGAATTAAATTTAAAAAATTTGTCCATTCAGTTACTTCTCCAAAGATACTTTTTAATCTTTGTATCGCATTGTCAACTGAATATAATTCCGAAAAAGCTATAGTTAGATTACTGGGTTTTTCCTCTTGTTGAATAATCGACGAATAGGCACGTAGGAGATCAAATAGAGTTGATGAATACGTAATATTATACTTCACCTTCAAGCCTTCAGAAGAACCGCCATAAAAAACGTCCCTTCCTATTAATGGACGTTTGTATAATTTTTTTGAAACCGATTGAAAAGCTTCTAAACGTTGTAATTGATACTTTAAAGCCTCTTCTAATTCTTCAGGTGTATGATCTTCAGATTTCTCTTCTTTAGGAAGGAGTAATCTTGACTTTAAGTAAGTTAACCAAGCAGCCATTACAAGGTAATCAGCTGCTATTTCTAGGTGAATATCTTGATATTCATTAATAAAATTAATGTATTGTTCAGTTAATTCTAGAATAGATATTTCTGATAAATCTACTTTTTGTTTTCGGGCTAATTCTAAAAGTAAGTCAATGGGACCTTCGTAAGAATTAAGGGTAATATTAAATTGTTTTAAAGGTGCAGAATCTTCAATTTCATTAGTAATATCAAGCATATCTTCTTATAATTATTTATTGTGATTCTGGCTAATTTAAAATTTAGTTGTATCTACAATTAAGCAATTATCTATTTTATGCAAAAAATTTATACAATAATTTTTAGCGTCTAATCGAGTTATAAAATTTTTATACAGTAAAAAATATTCAATACCTAATTCTGATGTTAATGCTAAAATATAAAAATCATTTATACTATAAATTGATTCATCAAAGCTAGTTATTTTTTGTAAATATTTATAAATATTTTCTATCTCATTATCTGTTAAAAATTGAATACTAAATAATAAATCATCACGTTTTTCTATATTATTTTGAGTTATATTTTCTGTAATTGTATTAAGACTTTTCTTATCAAGATTTAGTACTTTTTCACCACCTCTATCCTCAGGGATAACAT
>JABHWG010000057.1 GCA_018657885.1 Pelagibacteraceae bacterium | reverse complement strand
TTTGTAAGATTACAATTTAAATTTAAATATGGGTTGTATAATTTTAAGAATAATCTTTTGTATGTATCTTCAGGTTCAGGCCCTTGGGGGCCAAAATTGAGACTCGGAACACGAAATGAAGTTATTTTATTTAACTTAAATAAGAAATAAACTAAGTCTTTTAAATGAATAAATTTTTAGGCATATTCCTTGGATTTGCTGGTTATACTATTTTTGTTTTTTTAGACTCTATTATTAAAAAATATTTAGTTCAGCATTACCCAGTATTAGAAATAAATTTTTATATATGCTTATTTAGTTTAATACCTATATCTATTGCTTTACAATTTATAAGTGGCTGGCATGTTTTAATAAATAATAAAGTTCATATACAGCTATTTAGAGGTTTTCTTGGCCTTATTTGTGCAGCTATTATTATCAATTCTTTTAAAAATCATGCTTTTAGTGAAATATACCCCATTCTATTTAGTGCACCTTTGATTTTAACAATATTTTCATATTTTATTCTAAAAGAAAAAGTTGGTCCCAGAAGAATTATTGCTGTTCTAATTGGTTTTGTTGGTGTTCTGATTGTATCTAGACCAGGAACTGTGCATTTCACGTTCAGTTTATTCCTTCTTTTTATTGGAGCTATAATACTTGCAGTAAATGTATTGCTTATAAGGATGTATGCAAATAATCAATCTTCTATAGCTTTTGCTTTTTATGGATTTGTAGCAGGCTTATTTCTAAGTGGCTTATATGCCTATTATGTTTATGTCCCTTTAAAGGAAAATCATATATACATTTTGTTCATGTGTGGCATTATTGCTGGCACTGGAGGTTTATGTATTAGTGCTGCATCTAAATCTCTTGAGTCCAGTTTATTTGCTCCTTTACAATACTTTCAATTAATTGCTGGGTTTATATTTGGTTATCTTTTTTTTAATGATTTACCTGATATTTATGAAATTTTTGGATCTTTGATTATTTCTCTCAGTGGTTTATTTATTATTTACAGAGAGTATAAAGTTGGCATAAGACCTTTTATGAGTAAAGAAACTAGGTTTAGAGATATTTCAAATAGAGGTCATTAATTTTTTAATTATAAATTTTTTCTTTTTTACACTTGTCAGAATTAATATTTATTATATATACGAAATCGATTTCGTATGAATTTAAAAGATTTTTCAAAATTAATAGGAGTTAATCCATCAACAATATCTAGAGCATTAAATAATTATCCAGATATAAGTAAAAAAACTAAGGAGACTATTAATAAACTTGCGGATAAATATAACTATAGCCCAAATAAATCAGCTCAAACAATAGGGTCTATTAAAATAAAATCTAGTTTTAAAATTCTTATAGCTGATAAAATATCTGAAGCTTCATATAAAATTTTTAAAAGTAATAATTTAAATGTTGATAAAAAATTTAATCTCTCCGAAAATCAAATACTTTCAATAATCTCTAATTATGATGGAATTATTGTAAGATCATCTACTAAAATTACTAAAAAAATCATAGAAAAATCTAAAAATTTAAAAATTATTGCTCGAGCTGGAGTTGGTGTTGATAATGTTGATGTAGAAAATGCTACTAAAAATGGTGTTATCGTTATGAATTCACCTCAGAGTACATCTAGAACAACAGCTGAACATGCTATTAGTTTAATCTTTTCTCTTGCTAGAAAAATTCCATTTGCTCATTTATCCACTGTTAATAAAAAATGGCAAAAAGAACTTTTTAAGGGCATTGAGTTAAAGTCAAAAACTTTAGGTTTAATAGGTTGTGGAAATATTGGCAGTGAAGTTACTAAGATAGCTAGGTCACTTGATATGCATGTGATAGTTTATGATCCTTATTTGAGTGCTGATCGCATAGAATCATTAGATGCGGAAAAGGCATCTTTAGACGAAGTTTTAAAGATTTCTGATTTTGTATCACTGCATCTTCCAATTATGAATAGTACAAAAAATATAATAGATATAAAAAAATTAAAATTAATGAAAAAATCTTCATATTTAATTAATGCCGCTAGAGGAGGGTTGGTTAATGAAAATGATTTATACAAAGCGTTAGATAAAAAAATAATTGCAGGTGCTGCACTAGATGTGTTTGAAAATGAACCATTAATAAAATCTCCATTACATACTCTCACAAATATTATTCTTACACCACATCTGGGAGCCTCTACTGCTGAAGCACAAGATGCCGCTTCTATTCAGATTTCTAATCAAATTTCTCAATATTTAAATAATGGAACTATTATTAATTCTGTTAATATGTCTTCAATCTCAGGGAATGAAAAAAAAATACTCGGTCCATATTTAGATTTATCTTATAAATTAGGTTCATTTGCTGGTCAGTTAACTGAAAATGCTATTAAAGCCATAACTATAGAGTTTGAAGGAACTGCTTCTATTATTAACCAAGACCTTATAACTAGAAATATTGTTAATAATTTATTAGGTTCTTTCATTGATAATGTAAATTCTATTAATGCTATTGATATTGCTAAATCTAGAAATATTAAAATCTCTACCTTAAAGAATGATGAAACTTCTGAATATAATACATTAATTAGACTTACTGTTACAACTGATAGACGTTCAAGAGCTGTTGCTGGATCAATTTTTGGAGGTAATTCAAGAATTGTAGAAATAAAAGGCATTAAGATAGATGCAGAATTAGGTAATTTTAATGTTTATATAACAAATAAAGATAAAGTAGGTGTTATCAACGATGTTGCCAATATTTTAACTAAAAATAATATAAACATTGCTACATTTAATTTAGGTAGAGTTACTCCTAAAGGTGAGGCTATAGCTTTAATCCAAACTGATCAGATATGCAAAGAAGAAATTTTAAAAGATCTTCTTAAAATAAAACATGTAAATCAAGTTAAATCTATTTTAATATGAAAAATGATAAACTTGTTGTTTTAACTTTTGTTTTAGACGAAGTTGACAAAATTAATTATAATAATGTTTCAAAAATTATAAAAAATTTTCTTCATTCAAGTGATATTAAGGTTAATAAAATAAAAGTATTAAAAACTAATAAAGCTTCAGATTTTTTTTTTACTGATAAATTTAATAATTTTAATTTAAATAATTTAAAAAAGAGATTACCTAAAATTAAAGTTGATTTTTGTTTTCAAGACTCGTCTCAAAGGAAAAAAAAAATTTTGATGACAGATATGGATGGAACAATAATTGAAAATGAAACCTTAAATGACATAGCTAATTTTTTAGGAAAAGGTGAACAGGTAAAAAAGATTACAGAACTTGGACTTAGAGGACGATTAGATTTTTCTACTTCTTTAGAAAATAGAGTTCAATTATTAAAGGGATTGCGATTATCTTCACTTGAAGAAGCTAAAAGAATAGTTACTTTTATGAAAGGCGCAAAGAAATTATTTAAAACTTTAAAAAATAATAAGATCACAACTATTTTGGTTTCTGGAGGATTTAAACCAATTACGACATATGTAAAAAATTATTTGAAAATTGATTACGAATATTCAAATACTTTTGGCATAACTGGAGATTTATTTGATGGAACCTCGATAAAGCCTATTGTAAATGCAAATTTTAAAGAAAAATTAGTTTTAAAGATTATTAAAGAATTTAATTTAAATAAAAATCAAATCGTTGGCATGGGTGATGCGGCAAATGATATGAATATGTTATTTTCAGTAGGTTTACCAATAGCTTATAAAGCGCAAGATATAGTTAAGGCAAATTTTGATAATCAAATAAATAATACTGACCTTAGTACTGTATTATATTTTATGGGTATTAGCGACTAAGAGGCTCTCTTTCTTTCATGAGGAATCAAAAACGTCTTTCTTAATCTTAAATTTTTTGGAGTAACTTCTAAAAGCTCGTCTTCTTTAATATAAGCTATCATTTGTTCAAGAGACATCTTTTTTGGAGTCATAAGAGTAACTGCTTCATCAGTACCTGAGGCTCTTACATTTGTTAATTGTTTACCTTTGAGTACATTTACATCAAGATCATTTTCTCTTGTGTGCTCACCAACAATCATACCTTGATATACTTTTGTCTGAGGATCAATAAACATTGGGCCACGATCTTGTAGTTTCCATAAAGCAAAAGCTACAGCTGTACCTGTATCTGTTGCAATTAACACACCTGTTTTTCTTCCTTCAAATTGACCTTTGTGAATATCATAAGAGTGAAAAATCCTATTTAAAACACCTGTGCCTTTAGTTTGGGTTAGAAAGGTGCTTTGGTATCCAATTAAACCTCTAGATGGTACGCGGAATAAAACTCTAGTTTTATTAGATCCAGCACTTTTCATTTCCAACATTTCAGCTTTTCTTTTATTCATGCTATCAATTACCGAACTTGAATACTCCTCATCAACATCAATTGTAACATCTTCCATTGGTTCAAGTTTGTTTCCTTGATCATCTTCTTTGTAAATTACTCTGGGTCTTGAGACTGACATTTCAAAACCTTCTCTACGCATTGTTTCGATTAAAACTCCTAATTGTAATTCACCTCTACCACCGATTTCAAATGAATCTTTATTACTATTTTCCATAAATGTTATTGCTACATTTGTTTCTGCTTCATCCATCAATCTTTTTCTTATCATTGTCGATGTTACTTTAGTTCCATCAAGTCCTGCAAGAGGAGAGGTATTTACTGTTATAGTAATCGACATAGTTGGAGGATCAATAGGGGTTGAAACTAGAGGTATTGAAACAGAGGGGTCACTAATTGTGTCTGATACTGAAGCTTCTTTTAAGCCCGCTATACAGATAATATCTCCTGCATGTACATGATCTACAGGAACTTTATTATTACTTTCAAATCGAAAAAGCTTAGTCATTCTTCCTTTTTCAATAATTTTTTTATCTAGATTTATGGCATGCACACTTGTATTTACATCAGCACTTCCTTGCTCAACTCTCCCAACTAGACATCTTCCTAAAAAAGGATCAGAATCTAAAAGCGTAACGAGCATGGCAAATGGTTTATCTAAATCAACCATCGGTGGATAAACATAATCTAAAACTAAATCTAGTAATGGGTGAAGGTTTTCCCTTGGGTCTTCTAATTCTTTTGTACACCAACCATCTCTTCCTGAAGCATATAGTATAGGAAAATCTAACTGTTCATCATTAGCTTCAAGAGCAACAAAAAGATCAAAAACCTCATCAACAACTTCTTCTGCTCTTGAGTCACTTCTATCGATTTTATTAATAACAACAATTGGTTTCAAACCCTTTTTTAAAGCTTTACCTAAAACAAATTTAGTTTGTGGCATAGGTCCTTCTGCAGCATCAGTTAGCAAGATTACCCCATCTGCCATACCTAAGACTCTTTCAACTTCACCGCCAAAGTCTGCATGCCCTGGTGTATCAATAATATTTACTTTTGTATTTTTCCAAGTTACTGAAGTTGGCTTAGCTAATATGGTAATGCCTCTTTCTTTTTCTAAATCACCAGAGTCCATTAATCGCTCATCAACAGCTTGATTTTCTCTGAAACTGCCACTTTGTTTCATAATGTTATCGATAAGAGTAGTTTTGCCGTGATCAACGTGGGCAATAATTGCTATATTTCTAATATTTTCAGTCATTTTATTTTTTTTTTAAATGCAAGACGGGCATTAGATTAATTACAATTAATTCGCTACTATTAACTTTAAGTTTAATTAGTAATGACATGCTCAATACCATTTGTAATATTACATAATACACTAAATGATATTCTGAAAACTACATGAGGGTGGCCTGCCGCAGCATATATTTGATCATATTTAGATAAATTAGTATCTATTAATATCGACTTTGGAGAATTTTCATGAGCAATTGGAGATATACCTCCAATACTAAAACCTGTAAATTTTTTACATTCATCAGCATTTGCTTTAATGGTATGAGAATTAAAAATATTTGATATCTTCTCTAAAGAAACGAATTTATCACCAGATACCAAACATAGATGAAAATTATTTTCCGAGTCTTTAAACAGAAGACTTTTTATAATAGATCCAACTTCTGTATTAAGTGATTTGGCTGCGTCAATAGCTGTTCTTGCAGTTTCATTTAGCGCAATTAATTTAATATTATTGTCAAAATTTTTAAGAAAATACCCC
>JABHWG010000033.1 GCA_018657885.1 Pelagibacteraceae bacterium | reverse complement strand
GGATTAACTTTTAATAGGAATGGGGATACATTTCCTGATTCCTATATTGTCTTAAAATCAAATGAGGATTTATTAGGCAATTGGACTGAAATTATTTTTAATACAAACTGGCACCCTGATCCTGAAAAAGGATTTATGAAAGTTTGGATTGATGGAAAATTAAAAATAGATTTTAAAGGAAGAACAAATTCACAAGATGGTAAAAAATTAAGTTTAAGGTATGGTTTATATTCTTCATACATGTCACACTATAAAGATATTGTTAATACAAAAAAAATGCCTCAAAGGATAGCTTTCTATGATGGCATGAAATCAGAAAAAAATTGTAAGAAATTACTAGATCTAAATACATGTGAAAATCTTGTTTCTCAAAATATTGAAGAATATAAATTATTTATTCATGACTCAAATGATAAAGAATTGCATCTGAGATCTTTTTGTAAAATTACACCAGCAAATTTTGAAGCTAGTGAGCAAGCTACACTAAATGGTGTAGAATTTAACCAAGGTACTGGTTCCGACCTATGCACATACCCTAAACCCTCCGAATTTTTTAAGACAATAGAGGCTTCAGATGCTTTTGATGGCTCTTATTCATTCACGTTAAGCCGTTTCAATCCATCTGAAGGATCGCAGAAGCTTGGTAGTGGTAAATTAGAAATATCAGATGGAAAGATTAGTGTTACAAAAAAATCTCGATCTCTCCAGACAAGCGCAACTTCATATTACGATACTTTTGAGGGACAAATAGATAAAGGTGGAAATATTAGTGCTATATTTAATGTTAATGCTCTTAATGGAAAAGGTGTGCCATTGCCGTTAATCTTTACAGGAACTATGGACTCACTCCAAATAAAAGGAAGGTTCGATGATTATTTTGAAATGATTATCGAGTTTAAAAAAGAATAATCTGTAAAGTGAACTTTTTCGTTCTAATCACAACGATCAAATTCCTATATATCTAATCAATTATTAATGAAGTTTTATGCTGTTTTTGTAGTTTCAACTAATACAGGTTCTTCATATTTATTTACCATCTCTTTTGGAATAATTTGCCAGAAAAGAAATTTGTCACGATCCCAATTCTCTAAGATTTCTTTTGCGTGTTGAGAATTAGTCTCATTAAAATAATGTTGAATTTTTTTATTTAAAACATCTTCCCAGTATGGTGTCATTTGTTGCTGATAAAAAACATCATCCAAATTAATCCGAAGAGGTAATGTCCCCTCTTTATCATAAGCAAATGCCATTCCTCCTGTCATTCCTGCACCAAAGTTATTTCCCACTTCTCCTAAAATAACTACACTTCCGCCTGTCATATATTCACAACCATTATCACCACATCCTTCAATCACGGCATTAGCTCCAGAATTTCTTACAGCAAATCTATCTCCTGCCATACCTGTTGCATATAATGTTCCTTTTGTTGCGCCATAAAGACAAGTATTACCAATGATGACATTTTTGTTTGATTGAAGAGAGGAGATTTCTGGAGGTGTAATAATAATTTTACCACCAGATAAACCTTTTGCCACATAGTCGTTTGCATCACCTGAAATTTTTAATGTTGTTCCTTTAACACTAAAAGCTCCGAACGATTGACCGGCTGAACCATTCAAATTAATTACCACTTGATCTTCTTCCAAAATGTTCATTCCAATTTTAGTTGTAATTTCTGATGCTAACCTTGTTCCTAAAGCTCTGTCTGTATTTTTAATGTTGTAACTTAATTGTGTCTTTTGACGAGAAGTAAAAAAAGACTGAAGGTCTTCAATCATTTTTAAATCTAAGCTATCTGCTACCTTCGTAATATTATCTTTTTTATTATTATACTCTCCTGTTGATGAATCGATAGTCTGAATGATAGGATTTAAATCTAAGTCATCTAAATCTGCACTACCTCTACTTACTTGATATAATAAATCTGCACGTCCAATAATTTCATCAAGTGTTTTAAAACCAAGCTCTGATAATATTTCACGAACTTCTTCGGCTATGTAAGTAAAAAGATTAATGACTTTCTCGGGAGTGCCAGTAAATTTTTCTCTTAATTTTTCGTCTTGCGAACAAACACCAACAGGACATGTGTTTGAATGACATTGCCTTACCATAATGCATCCCATCGCCACTAAACTGGCTGTACCTATACCGTATTCT
>JABHWG010000119.1 GCA_018657885.1 Pelagibacteraceae bacterium | reverse complement strand
ATGAATTAGGATTATCAAAAACAGCTTATAATTTTATGGGCGGTATTATGAATTCTGCTGAAGCATTAACAGCTTGGTTTAATCCAACAATAAATAGTTACAAAAGAATAAATGCCCCTGTAACAGCTTCAGGCGCCACTTGGGCTCCAAACACGATTACTTATTCAGGTAACAATAGAACTCACATGATCAGGGTTCCAGGTCCTGGTAGATTTGAATTAAGATTAATGGATGGAGCAACTAACCCGTACTTATTACAAGCAGGTATTTTAGCAGCAGGAATAGATGGTATTGAAAAGAATAGAAATCCTGGAAAACCCATTAATGTTAATATGTATGAGGATGGTCACAAAGTTAAAGGTGCTAAAAAACTTCCTCTCACTTTAGAGAAAGCCTTATCACATTTGGATAAAAGTAAAGTTTTAAAGGATGCTTTTAGCAAAGAAACAATCAATTCTTACATAAAGCTAAAAAATAAAGAGATCAAAAAATATAATTCTTCAGGGATCAAAAAAATTGGTTTCAAAGGTTCCAAACAATCAAATAAAAAAAGTATAATTACTCAGTGGGAAAAAGATAATACTCTTGATTGTTAATAGACATAATAAATAAAAAATGAGTCGTGTAGGTTGGAGTGATTTTGTAATTTGGCAATGTAGCCTAAGACAACGTAACTTTCGTATGTTTGGAGGTAAGCCTTCAGAAGGAACTATTGCTTCTTTTTCAAATATAAAATCAAATATTCAATTAGGTGATATTCGATCTATATTAATTGAAAATGATTGTGAAAATACTGCTAAAATGTTTGAATTCATGCATAAGCAAACGCACGACCCTGAAACACGGTTTGATAAAGCGGTAAAATTTTTTTCTGCAGAATATTACAATACTCCTAAAAATTTCAATGGCTCTTTTACTGCCACACTTCCATATCAATCAAAGATTGCAAAAGATCTTGTTAAGAAGAAAAATGTAGCTGCACAATTTTTTGAACGTGATACAGGATTTAGTTTTGAGGTAAATGTAACTAAATTAAAAAAAAATAATTCTACTTGGCGATATACTTTTTGGCATAATCGTTTTTTTAACCCAGCTTTAAACAATGATATTGAAATACTATATTTTAGTCCTGTAAAAACAGGACTAAAAAAAATTAATTAATCAAATTTTTGGTATGCTTTCTTTAACACAACCAAAGGGTGCTTAGGGGACATTTGGAATTTAATTAACAATTCCCTTGCAATCATATCTCTGTCTTGCTGATCCTTAGGTAATTTCATATTTTTAGGAGTTGTTACCCAGCCATTAATATTTCTATCAAACACAGCTGGTTTACCATTCTCATATCCCATATGAACATCCTCTAACCAATTAAGGTCATCCCATCCCATATGTTCAATATATTTTTTTAAAAAAGGAGTAATTCTTTTGTAGTCAGGAAGGAGATTAACATCATATCTATAACCGATATGCTGTCCTATCATTTTTTCTCTAGCAGTCTTAATTCCTGAATCTACTGATCCTTTTTTAGTTGAAGTTTTTTTAGCTTTTACAGTTTTTTTTACTTTTTTCTTTGCCATTTTCTTCTCCTATATTGAATGGAAATTATCAACACCAACTGTATAGTCAGTTCCAGCAAGCGGTACTTTTGCTAAAGCAGAAGCTTCCATAGTCAATGCTGCTAAATCTTCCGGCTCTAATGAGTGAATATTTGTTTTACCACAAGCTCTTGCGAGTAATTGCGCTTCTAGAGTCATTGAGTGTAAATAATTGTATACCCTTAAAGCAGCATCATCAGGATTAAGACGTTTTCTTAATTTTGGATCTTGTGTAGCAACGCCAACAGGACATCTACCTGTATGACAATGATAACAATCCCCTGCAGAAACACCTAATTCCTTTTCAAAATCAGCTTCAGGAATATCTTTATTACAATTCAAAGCAATCAATGCCCCAGTTCCAACAGCTATTGCATCAGCACCTAAAGCTAGAGCTTTTGCCATATCTGCCCCATCTCTAATACCTCCAGCAAAAACAAGAGAAACCTCTCCAGTTTTACCAACATCGTCTAATGCTCTTCGAGCTTCTCTAACTGCTGCAATTCCAGGAATTCCTGTATTAGCTGCAGCAATATGAGGGCCTGCTCCTGTTGAGCCTTCCATACAATCTAAATATATTGAATCTGGATTACATTTTGCAGCCATACGAACATCATCATAAACCTTTGCTGCACCTAATTTTAATTGAATTGGAACTTGATTATCTGTAAGTTCTCTTAGTTCCTCAACCTTAAGCGCCAAATCATCAGGACCCAACCAATCAGGATGTCTAGCTGGAGAACGTTGATCGATACCTGCTGGTAAAGATCTCATTTCAGCTACTTGATCAGTTACTTTTTGACCCATAAGGTGACCACCCATTCCTACTTTTTGACCCTGACCAATAAATACTTCAATACCATCAGCTAACTGAGCGTGATGAGGGTTAAAACCATAACGAGATTGAATACATTGATAATACCATAACTCTGAATACCGTCTCTCATCCGGTATCATTCCACCTTCACCTGAACAAGTTGCGCTTCCCGCCATTGTTGCTCCACGTGCCAAAGCTGTCTTAGCCTCATATGATAATGCGCCAAAACTCATGCTTGTAATATAAATTGGAATATCTAGCTTAACAGGATTTTTACAGTTAGGCCCAATTACAGTTTTTGTTTCACATTTTTCTCTGTATCCTTCAATTACAAATCGAGTAAGGGTTCCAGGCAGAAAAGTAAGGTCATCCCAGTGTGGAATTTTTTTCATAAGCGCCATTCCACGCATACGATAACGCCCCAACTGAGATTTAATATGAATATCGTTAATTACATTAGGAGTAAAAATAGCATTTTTACCTAAAATACTTTTTTCGTTTTCACTTTTTTTATTTTTAGTTTTTTTTGGCATACCTAATCCTCCTAAATTGCACCTTTCCGTTCTGATGGTTCCAAATTATCATAGTTCCATAATTTTTTACCAGAAACAATCTTAGTCATTTTTTTAAAGTCTATTTTTTTATCGATTTCAGCTACTTTTAATTTTCTTTTTAGCCAAGAAATATCAAGGTCAGTCATTTCTGCTTCAACAGCATCCGCACCTAAAGATTTTATATTTCCTCCAACAAAGATAGTTCCATCATAAAGAGAGTCACCAAGATTTGGCCCAACATCTCCGCAAATAATTATCCTACCTCTTTGCATCATGAAACCAGTAAAAGCTCCTGCATCTCCACCAATTATAATAGTGCCGCCCTTCATATCTATCCCAGAGCGAGCACCTACACTACCTTTACAAATTAAATCTCCTCCTCGAATAGCTGCTCCAAAACATGAGCCAGCATTTTTTTCAATTACCACTTTTCCTGACATCATATTTTCAGCACAAGACCAACCAACACGACCAGAGATTCTCACTACAGGACCATCTATTGACCCAACACCAAAGTAGCCAAGACTACCCTCAATAATAAGATTTAACTTTTGAAGAATACCAACGCCAAGACTATGTTTGGCTCCAGGATTTTTTAATACGATAGTTCCATATCCTTTCTTCATCAATTCTTTTATTTTTTTATTTAATTCTAAACACTCAAGTTTTTTTACATCTATTGAAGTTCTTTTATTAAAATCAACGTCAAAAGCATCGTTGTAAAAGAAATTTTCTCCCTCTTCAGGATTAAAAAATGTTTGTTGGGTTCTTCCTGTTAAAACTTCATCATGAAGCCCCATTCCATAAGACTTATGTTCATTTTTTGTTATGCTTGCCATACTTTTACCTCTCCTTCATAAGGGTCATACGTATCAATTTCATGAGGAAGTAGACTTCTAATTGCCACTTCTTCTGATGCTAATGCAACTAATTCATCACTTTCATATAAAACCATAGGTTTTGCAGCCATGTGATCTTTAGCCATGCCTAACTTGTCTTCGGTAGCTACCAAATACGTAAATACACCATCTAAATCTACTAGTGATGATTTCATGGAATCTTCTAACTTTTTACCATCTCTAATTTTATTAGCTAAATAAACAGCAATTAATTCAGAGTCACATGAAGACATAAAGCGCATTCCTTTACGCTCAAGAGCTCTTCTATTATTCCAATAATTAGTTAATTGACCATTATGAACAACTGATACATCACTAAATGGATATGCCCAATATGGATGTGCCGATCTTATATCTACACCTGACTCCGTTGCCATTCTTGTATGGCCTATACCATGAGTTCCCTTAAAATTATTTAAACTGTATTGGTCTGCCACAACAGATGCGTCGCCAAGATCTTTAACTAGCTCTAAAGATTTTCCTAAAGATAAAATTTCTGTCATCTCAACAGTTTCTATTTTTTTTGCTAAATCTAATAGGTCGTCATCACACTTGATTAAATATCTAAAAGAGTAAGGTGTGATTTGTTCTTCTTTAATTATTTTTCCACCTGCCTCTTCTATTTTTTTATTTACCTCAATTTTTCTTATATCATATATAGAAGCATCTTCCATAACTGCAGAACTGCCCTCACCTACATTTTCACCAACTTTAAATCTTAAAATATAATCTTTATTTTTACCAGATCCGTAAAGAGCGTAACCTGTAGAATCAGGTCCACGGTGTTTTAGTGATTGCAACATTTTTTGCATTTCACCACCAACGTTAGTTGATTTTCCTCTATGTATTATTCCAGCAATTCCGCACATATTATTTATCCTTCTTTTTTTAAGTTTTATGGAAGCACATCCATATAAGTATCGACATCCCACTGCGTAACAGCAGAAAGAAATTTTTCCCACTCATCTTTTTTATAATGCATAAACACACGAAGCATATCTTCTGGTAAAGCTGCTTTAACAACCTCATCAGTGTCAAGACGTTGAATTGCTTCTCCTAAAGTCATAGGTAATTTATCAACTTCTTTTCCACCCTTCATTGCATCATATATATTTTTTTTCTCTGGCTCACCTGGATTAATTTTATTATCCAGTCCATCCTCAAATGCCTTTATAATTCCCGCACCCATTAAATAAGGATTATGTGATGAATCTACTGATCTATACTCAACGCGTCCAGGAGCTGAAACTCGAACACTACAAGTTCTATTTTGATAACCCCAGTCAGCATATACTGGTGCCCAAAAACCTGTATCCCAAAGACGACGATATGAATTAACAGTCGGTGAACCAAGGCAAGTTAATGCAGGTAAGTGTTTTAATAATCCACCTATGCTATTCAGTCCAACAGGACCTGGCTTTACAGCATCAATTTTAGGATCTGGCATAAACATATTTTCTCCACCAGATATGTGAGTAAATACTTGTTGCATTCCTGGAAGAGGATTATTTCCGATTGGTGTAGACTTTAATTCTCCACCCTTCCAAAGTGACACATTAGTATGACAACCATTTGCTGAAACGCCCATGAAAGGTTTACTCATAAAGCAAGCAATGAGATTAAACTCTCTAGCAACCTGAGCGCAGATTTGACGATAGGTAGTTAGTCTATCCGCATTACGTAAAACATCATCGTACATAAAGTTTAATTCTAATTGTCCTGGCGCATCTTCATGATCACCTTGAATTACATCCAAACCCATTGCTCTACAGTAGTCTATAACTTTCATATAAACAGGTCGTAGAGACTCAAATTGATCAATGTGATAACAATAAGGTCTTGAATATCCATCACCAGTAGGTTCTCCATTATCTTTTTTTGTTAACCACATCATTTCAGGTTCAGTACCTGCACGCATGTTCATTCCAAATTTTGTTTCAAAACTATTTTGAATAATTTTTAAGTTACCTCGACAATCAGAAGTTAAATGACCTCCTGGATTTTCTTCTTCTTCTCTGTTTCTAAAACAAGTACAAAAAACTCTTGCTACTCTTTTATCCCATGGCAACTGAACAAAAGTGTCAGGCTCAGGTATTCCTACTAATTCAGATGACTCTGGACCGTAACCAATATAATCTCCGTGTCTATCAACAAACAAGTTTGCAGTTGCACCGTATACTAATTGGAAACCTTTTTCTGCCATAGACTCCCAGTGATCTGCTGGAACACCTTTACCGACGATTCTTCCTGTTACTGAAACAAATTGATAATAAATATATGTAATTCCAAGTTCATCAATTTTTTTTCTAACATCCTTAACTAACTTATCTCTACCTGATTGATTTACAAAATTTTCTAAATCTGTCATTTCTACCCCCTTTTAAATATTTATAACATTCAACAACAAATTAACTCCAAGGAAAAGGACTATTTGAAGTTGGATGTAAATTTCCTTGTTCGTATCTTGAAAAACGAAATGGTTCTAAAAGAGATGATTTTTCTCCGAGAACTTCATCCGCTACTAACTTTCCAACCCCAATCATTTTATATCCATGATTAGAATCAGCTATCATGTAAACATTTTCTCTAAATTGATCAAAAACAGGAAATGAGTCTGGTGTAAAACAGCCTAAACCTCCAGTTGCACCTTTTTTAAATAAATGGGATTTACCTTCAAATCTTTTATGACAGAAAGCTAGAGCTGAAGTCCACATATCACCAAACTCATCACTTATAACAAAGTCGGCAGATTTAGGACCATAAGGGTCAACATTAATTCCTTCGCCTCCTGGTTTTCCAACTTTATAAGGAGATGATCCTCCTTGTATTCCATTAAAATGAAAATCTGGCTTATAATAAATACCCCATAATTTATCTGTAATTAAACTTTTATCAGTATCGGAATAAAGAGGCGCATCAGTATCAACATGAATAACTGGCGGCATATCTCCATTATCAGTTTTCAAAAAATCAGGGTCTACTCTTAATACTCCTTCAGTCAGCATCCAATAATGCCACATTGGTATATTAGTATTTAATTTACCATCAGATCCTTTAATTGTAACTTCATTAGGAAGATCTAACATATCCCAAAATGTTTTAACCCAAGGGCCAACCCCTACTATTACGTGATCACATTTAATTAAACCTTTATCTGTTTCAACTCCTGTTACTGCGCTTGAGTTAGAGCCGTATTGAAAACCTTTTACTGTTGTTCCTGTTAGTATTCTTACACCTTCAGCTTCTGCCTTATCAGCCAAGCCATATATTGCAGATGTATTATTGGCATACCCTCCTCTTTTTTCATGCAAAACACTGGTTATTCCTTTTGCTTGCCAATCACCAAACATTTTTTTTATATAATTTTCAGAGTCTTTTTTCCCCTGAATAAAAACTGAATCATAACCAATATTTTTTTGCTGCGAATAAATTTCAGCAACATCATTTTCCATACACTCTGGACTAATTTGCATATACCCTACATCATGGTAATGGAATTTTTTTGCATCGCTCTCCCATACCTCTACACACATGGCCATTAACTCACGCATTGCAGGTTGATAATAATTATTTCTTACAACCCCGCATGCAATTCCACTTGCGCCAGCGGCGATACCGTCTTTATCAATAACAACAATTTTTGAACCATCACCCTTACCTTTAGCTTTTAGTTTTGCAGCAAGATGCCATGCTGTGCTTAGGCCGTGGATACCAGCACCTACAATTACGTAATCGACTTTTTCAGGGAATGACATAAAATAATACTTTAATATTCCTTTAAATTTATAATGATGGATATTTATTTTAAACTAATATTAGCTTAAAGTAAGTGTTTCAAACACTGAAACAAGTTAATTTTCTAATAATTTTTTTGATATTAATTTTGCTGTATTTGTTACTTTGCTTGCCAAACCTTCAATAGATTTAACATTAATACTTCCCTTTGTTCCTGAGATAGAAATTCCAGCAATCGGTCTTTTTTGAGAATCTACAATTGGAGCACCTATTCCATAGACATAATCAAATGTTTCAGCTTCATTTACACTATATCCATTTTTCCTAACTTTATCTAAATTTATATACAGCTTATCTAGAGAAGTGATTGTATTTGAAGTATGTTTATGAAGCGAATAACTCTTATAGATTTCTCTCAATTCGTCTCTTGATTTATATGCTAAAATTGCCTTTCCCAAAGCACAGCTATGAGCATCTAATCTCATTCTAAAAGCTCTTGGAGCATTTTCTCCTAATGGATCAACCTTATCACAATAAACTATATGTGGCCCTTCTAGTACAGCAAGGTAAGTTATATGATTTGTGTCGTGAGATAAATTTTTAATATGCTCAAAACATAAAGTTGTTAGAGTTTTAAGAAAATCAGATTTATCACCAAACTCAAAAATTTTATGTCCCAAAGAATACAAATTATTTGAAGTATCTTTAAAGATATAACCAAGACTTGTTAGGTAGGTTAATATTCTAAAAGCTGTAGCTCTATCTAATTTAGTCATTAAGGAAACTTGACTAGCCTTAAGTGGCCTAGGTGACTTTCCTACACACTCTATAATTGCTAATGCTTTTTTAATAGAGCCACTTAAGTAATTGCGAGTCATAATAATTTTATAAGGAAAATATATATGAATAATAGCAAATAATTGATTATTAATTATAATAGTTAAATAATTTATGGATAACAATACTATTCAATTCATATCAAGCCTAAAATTTTGGGAAAATTCAATAGAAATTGAACCAGTAATAGGAGGGATCACAAATCAGAATTTTATTGTGACTGATGGATCAATAAAATATTTTGTAAGAATTGGTGATGATATACCAGAGCATTTAGTATTCAGATCAAATGAAATTCAGGCAAGTAAAGCAGCTTCAGAAATAGGCATTTGTCCTCAATTATTATATAATAATAAATCAGTTCAAATTTTTGATTACATTAATGGTCAGACATTTGACTCAATAGATATAAAAAAAAACTTAGAGGATATTACTAATCTTATAAAAAAAGTTCATAATCAAATTCCAAATTATTTAGTTGGTCAATCAGTTATTTTTTGGGTTTTTCACGTCATAAAAAACTATAAAAAATTTTTAGAGAATCATGAAAGTTCCTATAAAAATTTACTTCCAGACTTAATTAATAAAGCAGTAAGGTTAGAAAATATTTCATCACCTTTTGAGATTGTCTTTAGTCATAACGATCTTCTGCCTGCTAATTTTATTCAAGATCAGGAAAAAATTTGGTTAATAGATTGGGAGTACGCAGGTTTCAATACACCCTTATTTGATTTAGGTGGACTTGCATCTAATAATGATTTTACTGAAGATGAAGAAAAGTATTTACTTGAGAATTACTTTGAAAAAAAATTATCTTCAGAGTTATTAATAAAATACAAAGCTATAAAATGTGCATCTCTATTAAGAGAAACTATGTGGAGCATGGTTTCTGAAATTACTTCAAATATCGAATTTGACTATAAAAGCTATACTTCTAATAATTTAGCTAAACTTAATAGCGCGTATGAAAATATAAAATAAAATAAATTGAAGTTTACTTGAGAAACATTAAGATAATTTTCACTATATAAAACAATGAATAGATAAAGATAAAATTATATAAAATATAAAATTATGAATATCGACGTTAACAAATATCCAGTTAGAAGATCAAATCCCATAGTTGCAGGGTCATATGGTTTACCAAAAGATACCCAACGATACGTAATAAAAGGACAGAGCTTAATCGGGCTGGATTTGGATAAGGGCGATATTTTATATCTTAAGAATTTAGAGGGAAATCAAATTTGTGAAATAACTGTTTTTGATCATAAAGGTAATAATAATCAAAGTATAATCAATCAAAAACCTCAAATAAAAAATTCTTTTTTAAAAAAAATTTTAAGTACTAGTTCTGATAAATTATTTTTAATTCAAAAATTAAAAATTAAAAAAATTAAAATGGATAAATTTTCTTCATCTTTAATTTTTAATGATAGCTCAAAAAGAAATGATAGTGAAAAACTTATAATAAATGAAAATTGCTTTATCATCTTGACTTGTCCTGGTGAAAATATGCTTGTTAGTAATCAGAATCCTCCCACAGATATCGAAGTTATAATAAAAAGAATAAATCCTAAAAACAATAAATTGGAGAGAAGTTTACCCGATCCACTTGCCACGCCTAAAGATGAGATTTTAATAAAAGATAGTTCAGCTAGTGCTTATGAAATAAAAAAAGGTGATTATATTCAAGTGATTGATTTGTATGGAAGGCAATGTTCTGATTTCATGGCCTTTGATAGTAAAGCACTACAACGCGGAAAAGAATTATCTATTGATACAACGGCAAGTCGAGCCATCCTAGGTGGAGCATATGCTATGCCAGGTTTACATTCTAAATATTTTGATAAAAACCTTGAGCCTTTAGTTGAAGTTGTTCAAGATACGATTGGTCGACATGATACCTTCGGAACTGCTTGCACTAGAAAATTATATGAGGACCAAGGATACTTTGGTCATATAAATTGTTCAGATAATTTTAATTATGCTCTTGATCAATACGGGGTGGAAAAAAGAAATGGCTGGGCTGCTATAAATTTATTTTTTAATACGGGGATAGATGCAAACAATGTAATATTTTCTGATATGCCTTGGTCACGTGCTGGAGATTACGTTCTTTTTCAAGCACAGAAGGATCTTGTATGTGTATCTTCCTCTTGTCCTGATGATATTGATACTGCAAATGACTGGAACCCTACAGATATATACGTTAGAGTTTATTCAGATAAAAATAGATTTGCAAAATCTATTGGCTATAGAAAAAATGCTGGAAGTGATTTTATGTTAACAAGGGAAACAGGGTTTCACCCAAGAACATCTAAATTAACAAATGATATGATGGATTCTTCAGGTTTTTGGATTCCTAATAAATATAATAATTACGGAACAATAAAAGAATATACCGAATGTAGAAACAACGTAGTGATGATGGACCTATCTTCATTAAGAAAGTTTGAAGTTGTAGGACCTGATGCTGAAGAATTATTAAATGTTGCTCTTACAAGAAATATTAAAAAACTCGCTGTTGGTCAAGTTGTATACAGTGCAATGTGTTATGAAAACGGAACTATGATTGATGATGGAACTCTCTATAGATTAGGAGATCATAATTATCGATGGATTTGTGGTAGTGATTATTCTGGTGAATGGCTCACACAATTAAGTGAAAAATTAAAGTTACAAGTAAATATTAAATCTTCCACAGATCATCTACACAATATTTCTGTACAAGGACCAAATAGCAGAAAAGTCTTATCTAAATTTATATGGACTCCCCCTGCTCATCCAGATGTGAGCAACCTAGAATGGTTTCATTTTACAATTAGTAGAATTGGTGATCATACAGGTATTCCAATCATGTTATCTCGAACAGGATATACAGGAGAACTTGGTTATGAGATTTATTGTCATCCTAATGATGCTTCAGACGTATGGGATGCTATTTGGGATGCTGGCCAAGAATTTGATATATGCCCTATGGGATTTGAAGCCCTTGATATGCTTAGAATTGAAGCGGGATTAATTTTAGGTGGAAATGAATTTAGTGATGAAACTGATCCTTTTGAAGCTGGAATAAGCTTTACAGTCCCCCTTAAAACTAAAGAACAAAACTTTATCGGTAAAGAGGCATTAGTTGAAAGAAAAGCACATCCCCATAAAAAATTAGTTGGTTTAGAAATAGAGGGAAATGAAAAGGTAAATCATGGTGATTGCGTACACAGTGGTAGAGCACAAGTAGGTATCGTAACGAGTGGAACAATTTCTCCAACTCTTAATAAAAATATTGCTCTATGCCGTATTGATGTTCGTTCTTCTGAAATAGATACAGAGCTTGAAATTGGGAAACTTGATGGACATCAAAAAAGAATTCCAGCTAAAGTTGTAAAATTTCCATTTTATGATCCAACAAAAAGTAGAGTTAGAGCATAAACTATTTTTAATTATGAAGAATTTATCAAATTTTAGAAAGGTATTTAATATTGAAAATCTTAAATGGGAATTATTAGAAGACGAATCAATTAATCAACAAGGTAATATTTATTGGTTTAATTTAAGTTATGATGATCAAAAAGGTGAAGGTTCATATCTTTATAAGATGGAGCCTAAAACTACCTCGAAAGCTCATGAGCACACTGGCCCTGAGGAATTTTTTATTCTTGAAGGAGATTTAACTGACCCGGATGGATATGCCTATAAGAAAGGTGATTTTGTTCAATTATCTCGAGGTTCATCACATTCCAGTACTACTAAAACTGGTTGTACTGCTGTTGTTACTCATAGAGGAAAATTTATTTACTCTGACTAGTAAATTTATTTTGATTTCATAAAAGTTTGCATTGAGTCATCCATTGCTTCTGCCCATGCAGTATGATGAATTGGTGCTTTAGTTCCAGTAACAGGAGATGAATAAGAATTATTTCTATAAGTCATAATATCTTCCTCCTTATGGTGTTCCCAAACTTTAAAGTGCTTACGAATTAATTCAAAATCAATAGTTGGATAATCTGAAGCTAAATGAAGATCTTTAGTGTATTCTGTCTGAAAATCAATCATCTGAATAGGATCTTCTAATGCCTCTTCTTCAGAAACCCATTTTTTAATATCTTTATCAATTTCTTCATCATTGGGTATTTTTATTTTATCCATAATAACATCTCTTACAAACCATGCTTGACAGTCAAACATATTAAAGGTGTGGAATTGATCCTGCATTCCAAGATACATCAATTGGTGATTATCTTGCCATACAACACCTTTGTAAAGCTTAGGGGGGTATAATCTGTTTCCTGTTTTTAATTTTAAATTTTCTTCAAGAAATGGAAAATGATGCAGATATCCAGTACATAAAATAATTGCATCTGCATTTTGTGAATGCCCATCTTTAAATATTGCTTTATTTCCATCTAGTTTATCCAAATAGTGAACCTCTTTCATTCCTTCAGGCCACTTAAAACCCATTGGATTATGTCGATAACCAATTGTTACAGAATTAGCTCCATACTTATAACATTGAAGAGCTATATCTTCAGCTGAATAACTGCTTCCTAATACTACTACATCTTTATTTCTAAATTCTTCGGCATCTCTAAAATCATGACCATGTAAAATTCT
>JABHWG010000034.1 GCA_018657885.1 Pelagibacteraceae bacterium | reverse complement strand
CTACCTCTACTTACTTGATATAATAAATCTGCACGTCCAATAATTTCATCAAGTGTTTTAAAACCAAGCTCTGATAATATTTCACGAACTTCTTCGGCTATGTAAGTAAAAAGATTAATAACTTTCTCGGGAGTGCCAGTAAATTTTTCTCTTAATTTTTCGTCTTGAGAACAAACACCAACAGGACATGTGTTTGAATGACATTGCCTTACCATAATGCATCCCATCGCCACTAAACTTGCTGTACCTATGCCGTATTCTTCTGCACCCAACATCGCTGCAATTACAATATCTTTACCCGTCTTTAATCCACCATCTGTTCGTAAAATAACTTTATCACGTAAATTATTTAATGATAAAACTTGATGCACTTCACTAAGCCCCAACTCCCATGGAAGTCCTGCATACTTAATACTCGTTTGCGGACTAGCACCGGTACCACCATTGTGACCTGATATCAAAATTGTATCAGCTTTTGCTTTTGCCACGCCGGCAGCTACTGTCCCAATGCCTGATTGTGCTACAAGTTTCACACATACTTTTGCTCTTGGATTAATTTGTTTTAAGTCATAAATTAATTGGGCAAGGTCTTCGATAGAATAAATATCATGATGTGGAGGTGGACTTATTAAAGTAACTCCTTTTGTTGAATGTCTCAGCTTAGCAATTAACTCCGTAACTTTACCACCAGGCAACTGACCTCCTTCACCAGGTTTTGCCCCTTGAGCTACTTTGATTTCAATTTCATCACAATTATTTAAATACTCAGCTGTTACACCAAATCTCCCACTTGCAATTTGTTTTATTCTTGATGATGGATTATCTCCATTTGGTCTTAGTTTAAAACGACTGGCATCTTCACCCCCCTCACCTGAGTCTGACTTAGCGCCTATTCTATTCATTGCTATTGATAACGTCTCATGAGCCTCAGGGCTAAGTGCTCCAAGAGAAATTCCAGGAGCCACTAAGCGTTTCCTAATTTCTTGTGCAGAGTCTATTTCATTAATATTTAATTTTTTATTATCCGTTTTAAAATTTAATAAATCTCTAATATTTATCGGAGATATTCCATTGATCATTTCAGAATATTTTTTAAATAATGAAAAATTTTTATTACCTACTGCGGATTGCAGCATATGAATGGATTTTGCTTCAAAAGCATGTTGTTCTCCTCCAAATCTGTATCGATAGAAACCTCCAATTGGTAGAGTAGTTACTTGATCATCAAAAGCTTTGGAGTGAGTTTCTAAAGAACGCTTTTCAATTCCTGAGATACCAATGCCAGAAATCTTAGAACTCATTGAGGGGAAAAATTGATTCATTAAATTTCGACTCAAACCTATTGCTTCAAAGTTGCACCCTCCTCTATAGGAATTAATTACTGAAATCCCCATTTTACTCATTACTTTTAATAATCCATTGTTGATTGAATTAATGTAACGTTGAACACATTGTTCATAAGATAATGATCCAAATAATCCTTTTTTATGACGTTCTGCAATAGCTTGCTGAGCAACATAAGCATTCACACTTGTAGCTCCAACACCAATTAATACAGCGAAATAATGAACATCTAAACACTCAGCGGATTGAACGTTTAAGGAAATATAAGTTCTTAAATTTTTTCTAATCAAGTAAGAATGTACTGAGCTTGTAGCTAAAATCATTGGCAAGGCTGCATTGTTTTTTGATAAATTCTTATCACTTAAAATGATATGAACATATCCTTCACGAACAGCTTCTTCTGCCTGACGATTAAGATCTAATAATGATTTTTCAAAACTATTGTTTGGATCTGTTATATTCATTGTTGTATCAAGAATTTTAACAGTATCTTTCATATACTGTCTCATAGTTTTAAATTGATTGATTGATAAAACTGGTGAGTCTAGCTGAAGATGATCACATTGTTTTTCATCTTCAGCTAAAATATTACTAAGATTTCCAATTCTTGTTCGAAGAGACATCACAACTCTTTCTCGCAAAGAGTCAACTGGAGGGTTAGTTACTTGACTAAAGTTTTGTCTAAAGAAATGATGAAGTCCTCTATATTTTTTTGATAGTACTGCTAAAGGAGAATCATCACCCATTGATCCAGTGGCTTCTTTTTGATCCATGATCATAGGGTGAAGGATGAGTTCTATATCTTCCATCGACCAATCAAAGGATGACATTCTTTTTCTTAAATCATTACCATCCATTTCTCTTAATTCCTCATCAACTGATTTAACTAGTTTATCAATATGTGTGATATTTTTAGTCCAGCTTCCAAAAGGCTTTGTTTCAGATAAATGTTTTTTAATTTCAAAGTCTGAATAAAATTTCTTTTCTTTAAAATTAATAGCAATCATTTGTCCTGGTCCTACACGACCTTTTTCAACTATGTCACTCTCTGGTAATACAACCATGCCTGTCTCTGAACCTGCTATTAAATACTCTGATGTTAAAGTATATCTTATAGGTCTGAGCCCATTTCTATCCATACCAGCGATAGCCCAATCATCATAAGCACCACAAATTGCTGCTGGTCCGTCCCATGCTTCCATAACGGCAGTAGCATAAGCATATAAGTTTTTAAGTTTTTGAGAAAAATCTCTACGATGCGCCCAAGCTTCAGGAATGGTTAATATTTTAGCCATAGGAAGAGATTTATTGGCTTTAACAAGTAATTCTATTGTTGAATCTAAAGCAGCAGAGTCAGATGCATTTGTGTCAATTATAGGTTTAAGCTCTTCAACCGATTTACCAAAATTTTTATGTTTCATTCTAGGTTCATGTGCCGTCATCCAGTTTTTATTACCTTTTAAGGTATTAATTTCACCGTTATGAGCAATTATTCGGAACGGTTGTGCAAGAGACCAAGTTGGGAATGTATTTGTGGAATAACGTTGGTGATATACTGCAAATTTTGAAACAAATTTTTCATTTTGAATATCTGGGTAAAAATTAGATAACTGCTCAGCTAAGAACATTCCCTTATAAATAATTGATTGGCAGGAGAGCGAGCAAATATAAAATTCATTAATATTATTTTTTCTAATCTGCTTTTCTATTTTTTTGCGTATGATGAATAACAAATTCTCAAATTCTTTTTCATCTTCTATTTTTTCATTACAAATTAAAATTTGTTCAATCTCCGGTCTGGTTGCTTTTGCTTTATCGCCAATGATAGAAGAATCAATAGGAACATGACGCCAACCATAAATTTTTAAACCTCCTTTAATAATTTCAGATTCAACAATTATTCGTGATTTTTCTTGTGCTGCAAAATCTGTTCTTGGAAGGAAAATCATCCCTACTGCAAATGGCAGGTTATTATGCTTGTTTCCCGTTCGTTGAATCTTATCAATAAAAAAATCTTTTGGAATACTTAATTGAATACCTGCGCCATCACCTGTCTTACCATCAGCATCTACGGCTCCTCTATGATACAGAACTTTAAGAGCTTGAACGCCCATCTCGACAATCTCTCTTTTAGCACTCCCGTCTAAAGAAGCAATAAGTCCTACTCCACAAGATGAATGTTCATCTAATTCACTATAAACATAATTATCTTCAAGAATTTTTTTATTTTTAAACCAATTCTTTTTAAAATTATTCATTAACTACTCTATTATTTTCCTGAATATTGTTTTCTAAATAATTATGAATATGATTAGCGACATCTCTTCCATCTTTTATTCCCCAAACAACCAAACTCGCACCTCTCACAATATCTCCAGCAGCAAAAACACCATCAAGAGATGTCATCAGATTTTTGTAATTTACTTTTATAGTTCCCCATTGCGTTATATTTAGATTGGGCTCATTAAACATTTTTGGAAGCTCTTCTGGCTCAAAACCGAGAGCTTCAATAACTAAATCAGCTTTAAGAATTTCTTCACTGTCTTTTTTAATTTCTGGTTTTCTTCGTCCACTTTCATCAGGAGAGCCAAGTTCCATTTTCATTATTTTTACTTCATCCAAAATATCCTCACCTTTATATTGGGTAGGTAATGTTAACCAATTAAAATCTACTTTTTCTTCAATCGCGTTTTCAACTTCTCTTTGCGATCCAGGCATATTATTTTTATCTCTTCGATAAAGACATTTTACGTCTTTAGCACCTTGTCGAATAGCGGTTCGCACACAATCCATTGCTGTATCACCGCCCCCAACGACAATAACATTTTTATTATGAGCGTTAAGTAAACCATTATCGAAATCTTTTACTGTATCATTTAGTCCAACCTTATTACTTGTAGTAAGATATTCTAATGCAGGAATTACATTAGAAAAGTTTTCGTGATTAAGGTTTATGTCTCTTGATTTATAAACTCCTGTTGCAATAACAATTGCATCATGTTTTTCTCTCAATTCATTAAAAGATTTATCTTGCCCAACATCGAAATTTAGTTTGAACTCGACACCGCTATCTTGCAAAAGCTTAGTTCTTCTTTGAACGATTTCCTTTTCGAGTTTAAAATTTGGGATACCATAAATAAGAAGCCCACCAGCTCTGTCATATCGATCATATATAGTTATTTGATATCCTAACTTTCGTAATTCTTCAGCTGCAGCAAGTCCTGCAGGTCCAGCACCAATAATTCCAATAGACTGTTTCTTTTGAACACTTGGTTGAATTTTTTTAACCCAACCTTTTTCCCAAGCTGTATCTGTAATATATTTTTCTATAGAACCTATCGTAACTGTCCCATGACCTGATTGCTCAATAACACAATTTCCCTCACACAAACGATCTTGAGGACATATTCTCCCACATATCTCTGGCATGTTATTTGTCGAACTTGATAGTTGATAGGCTTCTTCTAGTCGATTTTCAGCAGTAAGTTTAAGCCAGTCTGGGATATTGTTATGAAGAGGACAATGGACTTGGCAAAAGGGTACCCCACATTGAGAACATCGTGATGCTTGTTCTTCTGCCTTTTGTTTTGCAAAATTTGCATAAATTTCATCAAAGTTTTTTGATCTGATTTTTGAATCAGT
>JABHWG010000035.1 GCA_018657885.1 Pelagibacteraceae bacterium | reverse complement strand
TCCAATTATATGAGATTTTACTGGCCATTTTGCAGGCCTATCTTTCCTCCCATAATCTCTTAGTTTTTTAAGAGTGAGATATAATTTCTTTTTATTTGTCGTTATAATTCCTCCAGGCCCTATTCCATCCAATACCTTTCCTGGATTTGTGCTAAACACAGTCATATCTGAAAAACATCCAATTTTTTTATTACCAAATTCTGCTCCTGTAGCCAAACACGCATCTTCAATAACTGAGATATTATATTTTTTTGCAATTAGGTTTATCTTTAAAATATCAGCGGGATTACCATAAAGATGAACAGGTAAAATAGCTTTCGTATTTTTATTAATATAACTTATTAAATTGTTAGTATTTAAATTAAAAGTCTCTTCACAAACTTCAGCCCATTTTATATTGGCTCCTACAAGAGAAATAGCATGACTAGTAGGTATGTCAGAATTTGCAACTGTAATAACCTCATCATTATTATTTATATTAAGTGCTTTTAGAGCTATCAAGAGACCCATTGATCCAGATGAAACTGTTACGCAATAATTTGCCCCACAAAACTTACTAAAATTTTCTTCAAACTTGTCAACTTCATCACCCATTTCTAAGGTACCACTATTAAGGACCTTATTAATAGTAGTAATAATTTCTTTTTTATTAGATAAATAATGTTTTTTTAGGTCATACATATGATCACATTTTTTTTGTGATAACACCATGAAGGACTTTAAATACATCCATAAAGAAGTTGATACCCATATATTCATTTGGGTTATGGCTACCATTTTTATTTCTAATAAATAACATTAACGAGGGAATACCATAATTTGCAAAAACACTTGAATCATGACCGGCTCCACTTGCCATTATTTCTGAATCAGTGCCAATTGATTTTGAATAAGTATCAAATATTTTAACAAGTTTTTTATTCATAAGAGCGGGAGAAGAATTTGTTTCTTTTCCAAGCTTGAATTTTGTTTTGGTGTTTTTTTCTATATTCTTAATTTTTTTTAATAATTGTTTTTTTGTTATCTCTAGAACTTTTTTAGAATTACTTCTTACATCTATACAAAAATTTACAAGACCTGCACTTTTTGCAAAGGAATGCTCTTCAAAGTCTGTAAAAAATTGACCAAATGTAATTGTTAAATCATCACCTTTTTTTAACTGCTGTTTCCAATAAAGATTCATCTCATTTACTAAAGTAGATACAGCAACAACGGAGTCTTTTCTATAATCTATAGGTGTGGCTCCTGAGTGTAAGTATTCTCCTATACATTTTGCATCTCTAAATCTAAAACTTCCTCTAATTCCTGTCACTATGCCTAGTGGTTTTTTCTTTTTTTCTAAAACAGGTCCTTGTTCAATGTGTGGTTCAATAAAATATCTTATATTTTTTAAGTTAAACTTTACTTTACCCTGTTCAATTTTTTTTGCATCAAAACCTGATTTATTAATATGATAATAAAGAGATTTGTTTGTATCTGATCTTTTAAGAGAATGCAGAAGTTTTTTATCAAATTGACCAATAGCAATTTTACTTCCAATATAACTATATGGAAACCAGCAACTTTCTTCCCCTCTAATTCCCATGACCCCAATCGAATAGTGAGGCTTAATATTATTTTCTTTAAGTGTTTTTATTAAAATGATTCCCATAATAACACCTGCTAAACCATCAAAATTACCTCCATGTTTTTGACTATCAAGATGCGAGCCTATAACAATAATTTTTTCTGAACGACCTTTATGTATACCTAGAAAATTTCCACCATAATCAATATCTAATGAGTGAGTGTTTCTTTTTAACTCTTTAATCAAAAATTTATGAGTTGAGTTTTCTCCTTTTCCATAAGTCTCTCTTGTTACACCAGGATTCGAAAATGATAGTCTTTTTATTTTGTCAAATAGATATGTTGCGTATTTTTTATTATTCATAAAAATTATTTATCCAGTGATTAGCTATATCTTCTCGTCTGCACACCCATATTTTTTTTAAACTATTAATATGTTGGATAATTTTTTCTATCGCAACTACTCTCCCTGGTCTTCCAATTAACCTAGGATGCAAACCTATGTTTAATAATTTAGGTTGATGTATACCTTCTTTATATAAATAATTTATAGAATCACAAACGTACTCATAAAATTGTGTGGCTCCACTAAATCCAGAAGGAAGTTTAAAATGAACATCGTTAGTATCAAGAGAATAAGGAATAATTAAATGTTTCTTTTTCTTCACTTTTACCCAATAAGGAAGCTCATCATTATATGAATCACTATCGTATAAAAAATTTCCATTTTCAACCAGTAGATTCCTAGTGTTTTCACTTGGAGCGTACCTGCAATACCAACCTTTTGCTTTTTTATTTGTTAATTTAAAAATTAAATCAAATGCTTTTTTTATTTGATTTTTTTCTTTAATCTTATTTAATCTATAATGTTCTTCCCATCTGTATCCATGACAACAAATATCATTAGAAGAGTTTTTGATATATGAACATATTTCTTTGTTTTGTAAAAGTGTTAATGCACATACAAAAAAAGTATACGGCATGTTATAATTCTCTAATAGTCTAGTAATTCTCCAGAAACCAACTCTTGATCCATACTCATAAATTGACTCAATTGCTAAATCTCTTTGATTTTTTTTATGTCTTCCTCCAGGAACTTCAGAGAGGCCAGACTCCGATTTTTCATCACCAAGCAGAGGTGAGTACTCTGACCCTTCTTCTACATTGATAACAAAATTTATTGCCAGCCTTGCTTTTTTTGGCCAGTTTGGATTAGGTACATTTTGCCCATATCCGATAAAGTTTCTTTCTGATGTTTTCATATTAAAAAATTATTTTATAAAAGATATATAATTAACAATATTAGCTTTAGTCTCTATTTTAGGTTTTGCATTATTGATTTTTGATGACATTAAGATTGTTATACCAGGACCATACCCCGCTCTAGGTCCATTTGTTTGACCTATAATACCAACTGCCCACGCATTTCTTAAAAAACCATGCTGGTAACTACTGTCATAATTTTCGATATATATAATATCTCCAAGTTTAATATTGTTTAATTTATGCTTCTTCATTTCTGAGTTATCTGCAGTTTGTATATGTAGAGATCCGGACTCACTTGTTAATCCTGAGCCTGCCCCAATTAAATGTTCAGGAATAATATGAGCTACAGGAATATTCATTTTATTTTTAGAAATTTTTACGTTCATTTTATTAAAAAGTTTTGGTGATAAACTCTTACAAAATACATTTTCAAAATCACTAATCTTTAAACCAACTCCAATTGATTTAATTAAAATCTTATCATTTATAGATATTTTTTCTCTTATTTTTTTCGGAAAATGAACAATTACTTGTTCTGAAAATCTTCCAGATTTCCCTGTAACAAATCCTTTTGCATTTTTTGCATCTCCACTCATGATAATCGCTTCATTACCCACACAAGATAATATATTTAAACCTCTATTACCTGTTTCATTGGAATATTTGATTGAAACGCCCGGGTGAATACAGTCAGCCTCCCATCCAAATGCTGAGTCTCCAACTGATACATTATGAACTACTGAACCCCAACTTGGTAATAGAAACGGATTACCGTTTGAGTCGAGTCTATATGGTTCTGCCGGTAGACTTTGAAAGTTGGGTTGGCATACAGACCCCATAACACTGACATTTACTAATAAATTTTCATTTGTTTTCATTTTCATTTTTTTATCTTTAATATTTTTTTTAAGTTAGCATCTCTACTGATACTCCAACCAAGATATTGTTTTTTCCCTGTCATTATTGTCATAATTCCAGGACCGTGACCTGTCATTACAGAGTCTCCGTGTATACATATAGCAATGCTTACGTAATCCTTTTTAAATGATCTGCCCCACCTATGATCAGCATGATTTATTACAATTAAATCACCCAATTTCATTTCATCAATTTTTAATTTTTTCATCAACTGTCTATCTCCAGACATTAAATCTTGGTCAACATATTCTGAATTTAACTCGGCACCAGATCCCATAATTCTAATTGGTAATTCTATTGCTACATCTATGATAAGCTTACCTTTTATTACTTTTATATTCATTGCTTTAAGCAAATTTGGGTCTATTTTCTTTATTTCTATTTCAGGAAAATCTATTAATTTTAATCCTCTGCCATGAGTTATGATGTCAACTTGATCTCCTATGCAAATTTTATCAAGAGTTTTTTGATCAAAGTGAATTAAATTTCTAGCATGTTCCCCAGTTACAATTCCTACCTTACCTTTTGCATCACCAGATCTAACTATCGCTTTGTTTCCGGTACAAACTAAATAATGAAGTGCAAAATGCTCATTAATTTTTTCTGAGTCAATTGATACCCCGGGCTCTATATGATCTCCAGCCCATCCAAAAGCCTTATCACCAACTTTTACATTGTTAACTACTCCAAACATTCCAGGGTATATAACGGATTTACCATCGTTATCCGGTATGTAACCTGGATTTTTAAATGATGGCTGAGTAACATAGCCCCCAATTGACATCTTTATAAGTTTGCCCTCATTTGTCTTAATAGTTGAATTCATTATATTAAAATAACTTGTTTGCTTTAAATTACAAATAACAAAATTGTCACTTTGGTGTTGATTTAAAGTAACCTTTAGTAAAAACGTATATTGCAATTTTATCACCACTAAAGTGATAATTTATCTATTTCTTATATTAGTAAAAAGTTTTACAAATAATTATTATGGGAAATTCATTTAAAAATTTAAGTAACGAAATAAAGAAATTTAATGATGTATTAAATACCATGTCAATTCTGATTTGGGATTCTCGAACAAAAATGCCAAAAAAGGGCGCTAATAGTAGGGGGAACCAAGTTGGAACACTAACTTCTGTTGCTAGAGAAATATTATTATCATCAAAAATGAGAAAATTTTTGGATGACTCTCAAAATGAAACTCATAATTTAGAAGAGGATAGTTTTGAAAAAAAAACTCTTCTTCATTTAAGTGAAGCCATAAATTATCATGACAAAATTCCTGAAAAACTTCAAGTTAAAAAAGCTGAATTAGAACCTCTTGCGCATAATGCGTGGGCAGAAGCTCGGGAAAAAAAAGATTTTAGTATATTCAAACCTTATCTCCAAGAACAGGTCAATATAGCTATTGAACAAGCTCACTGTATTGGTTTTCAAGATCATCCTTATGATGCTTTAATGCAAAGATTTGAACCTGGTGAGACAGTTAAATCATTAAAAATTTTGTTTGATGAACTTAAGGTCGGACTTGGTAAAATTTTAGAAAAAACATCTCATATTAAACAGCCTAATAAAGATTTTTTATTTAGAGAATACCCAATTGATAAACAAATAGAATTTTCTACAAGCATAGCTAAAAAATTTGGATATGACTTTGATAGAGGTAGATTAGATAGTACTGTGCACCCTTTTGAGATTTCATTCACAAGAGATGATGTGAGAATAACTACAAGATATTATAAAAATTTTATTAATCCTTCTTTATTTGGAACACTTCATGAGGCTGGACATGGTATTTATGAACAAAATGTTAGAGAGGACTATACGCGATCTGCTATGACAACAGACTTTCTCAGCTTTTATGCAGTAGGAGGTGTAAGTTTTGGAGCCCATGAATCTCAATCACGATTATATGAAAATCACATTGGGCGAAGTAAAGTATTTTGGGAAAATCATTATGAAGAATTGGTCAATTGTTTCCCTCATACTTTAAAAGATGTATCAAATGAAGATTTTTTTAAAGCAGTAAATGTTATTGAACCAAGTTTAATTAGGGTAGAGTCAGATGAATCAACATATGATTTTCATATTATGCTCAGAGTAGATATCGAGAGTATGCTCGTAGATAAAAGTCTTAAGGTTGATGATCTTCCAGAAGTTTGGAATGAACAAATTAAAAAATATCTTGGCCTTGAAGTTCCAAATGATAGTGAGGGAGTCTTACAAGATATTCATTGGTCTGGAGGTCAGTTTGGAACATTTTGTAATTATACAATTGGTAATGTAATGGCTGCACAATTAATAAATACTATGGATCAAAATCAACCTAAAATTAGAAATGATATAAACAAAGCAAATTATGAACCTTTATTAAACTGGTTAAAAAATAATATTCATCAACATGGTAGACGTTATACTCGAAATGAATTGTTAGAAAAATGTACAGGTGAGAAATTAAATTCTAAACCATACATTAATTATTTAAAAAACAAGGCTAGTCAAGTTTATGGAGTATCATTTTAAAATGATTAAAAAAAATTTTGTAGCTTCAAGAATTAAAGATCATAAATCAAATATTGTCACTAAAATGTGGAATATTCAGCAAAATCTCGAAGATGTTATAGCTATGGGAAGAGGTGATACAGATCTAGATACACCAAGACACATTATTGATGCTGGAATCAATGCATTAAATAATGGAGCAACTCACTACACCCATCCAATGGGTATGCCAGAATTAAGAAAAGAAATATGCAATAATATAATTAAAAATGGAGGTGCAAGTTATAAAGAAGATGAAATTGTTGTAACTGCTGGAGGTCAAGAAGCAATGTTTGCTATTGCTTTAGGTATTTTAAATTCTGGAGATGAAATGATTGCAGTAGCTCCAGGATACAACCCTTATTTTCAAGCAGCCGAATTAGCTGAAGCTAATCCTGTGATGGCAAAAACATATATTGATAATAATTTTGCGATGACAGCAGATGCAGTTGAGCCCTTAATAACAAACAAAACAAAAATATTAGTTATTATAAATCCTTGCAATCCTACAGGGGCAGTTACCCCCTATGAAGAGGTTGTTAAGTTATCTAAATTGGCTATTAAACATGATTTAGTTGTAATTTCTGATGAAATATATTCACGTTTAACTTTTGGCAATCATACAGCGCAACCAGTAGCAGCTTTACCAGATATGTTTGAAAGAACTATAACGTTAAATGGTTTTTCTAAAGCATACTGTATGACAGGTTGGAGAGTAGGTTATTTTGCAGGACCTAAAAATTTAATTACTCATTTAGGGGAGATACACCATGGGTTTGCAATTTGTGCACCAGCTGTAAGTCAGCATGCTGCACTAGCAGCATTAAAAGGATCTCAAGATTGTGTTTCTGATATGAGAAAAATTATGCAAGATAGACGTGATATTCTCTGTGATGGTCTTGATAAAATTAATATTCCTTACTCTGAACCTCAGGGAGGTTATTACGTATATGCTGATGTATCAAAAACAGGCTTAAACGCAACTGACTTTTGTTTAAAATTATTAGAAGAAGGGAGGGTAATAATATATCCTGGAGGTTTATACGGAGATCATTGCGATGATTTCGTGAGATTTTCTTTAACCCAACCTGCTGATAAAATTAAAGAAGCAGTTTTCAGAATTCAAAAAGTAGTAGGAAGTATATGACCGATAATTTTAAAAACGAAATCATAGAAATTAAACATATGGCTTTTGCTGTAGAAGATATAGAAAAGTCTCTGAATTTTTATAAAGAATTAATGGGAGTGTCAAAAAATATTGAAATTCAAGACATGCCTAAATCAAGAACTAGAGTTGCTGTTTTTAATATTGGGGAGATAGAATATCAACTTTGTCAGTCACAAGATTCTGATGGTAGATTTAGTAAATGGATAAAAGATAGAGGGCAAGGTGGCTTACATCATATTTGTTATGTTGTTAAAAATCTTGATGTTTCTATTGAATTGATGAAAAAAAATGGAGCTAAGCTTCGTGAGTGCAAGGCTTGTAAAGTTGTAGGTAATCATCCTCATCCAGAAGGATTCATTGCTTTTTTAGATAATGAAGTTGATAATATTGAGGTTGAACTGATGCAAATTTACACTGAAGCAGAATTAGAAAAATATAAGTCTTATCAAGGAATTTAAAATAAAAAAAATTTTTATAACTGGGGCTGGAGGACTTGTTGGATCGGAGTTAGCCAATGTTTTGGCGCAATTAAATTATTATATTTATGCTAACGACATTAATTTTACATATAAGATTTTAAAATTAAAAAATACAAAAAAACTACAGTTTGATTTACTTCAAAAAAAACCCTTAATCAAAATAAATGATATTGATATTTTTATTCATAATTCTGCTTTAACAAACCCTAAAAATGAGTTGTATAAGGATTATTTATTAAAAACAAACATACAGTTAACAAAACAAGCTCTTTTGTTAGCAAAAAAACTAAAGGTAAAAAAATTTTTTCTAATAAGTTCTACTTCTGTATATAGAGGGATTCAAAAAGATAGATTTAACGAAAGATCTAGAACATCAGCAAAAGACCCTTATTCAATTTCAAAGTTATTGGGAGAGAAAATAGCAAATAGATTTTGTAAAAAAAATAATCTCCAGTTTAGTATTTTTAGACTTGGTAATATTTATAGTGGAAATGAAAAAAGAAAATGGAGTAGGTCTAATGTATCAATATTGCAACAATGGATTGATGATTTTAGAAAAAATAAAACCTTAACAACAAATTCATTTGAATGTTTAAGAGATTGGACTTTTTTAACTGATATTCCTAATGTAATTCATAGTATTATTGAGAACAACAATAATTTTAAAATATTAAATTTAGTTTCCCCTCATATTTTAAAAGACATAGATGTTATGAGAGAAATAACAAAAAATAAAAAATTATTAAAATCTAAAAATATTAAAGCTATACATAATGCATCATATTCTATTTATTTAGATAAAATAAAATTTAAGAATTGGACTTCACCTAAAAAAGCAATTAGATTAATTAAGAGAGTAAATGATGAAAAAACTTAGAGTATTATTGGTAGGTTATGGACCAAGGGGAATAATGTGGTCTAAAGTAATTAAAAAAAATCAAAAAGCTATCTTAGTGGGGGTTTGTGATATTAATTCCAATATACAAAATAAATTTTCAAAAAAATTTCCTTTTTTTTCTATACTTGAAAAAGCAATTCAAGAACTTAATCCTGATATTATTCTTTTATGCACACCTCCATTTAATCGAATGAAAGATTTTAAAATATGTGCAAAATATAGATTACCAATTCTTGTTGAAAAACCACTAGCAGTGAACTTAAAAGAAGCTCTAAAATTAGTTGATTTTATGAATAAGCAAAAACTTTTTTTAATGGTTGGTTTGAACTTTAGATATTTACCGACAACTACAAAAAAAATTAACTTAATTAAATCTCAAAAAGTTGGAAAACCTAATTTCTCTAAATTTATTTATGAGAGATGGAGAGATGGCAATCTTAAAAGATTAAATAAGTACCCCCTTTACATGGATTATCCTATGTTATGGGAACAATCAATTCATCACTTCGATCTGATAAGATTTATTTATAAGTCAAATGTTAAAAGTGTATTTGCAACTTCATCTAACCCCCCTTGGTCAATGTACGCTCATGATACTAATGTCAATGCAATTCTAGAATTAAAAAATGGAATGCTAGTCAATTATATTGGTAATTGGCAAAGTAATTGTAAATCATTAAATTTTGAATGGAGGACAGACTGTACAAAAGGAATTATAATTCAAAAAAAACAATTCTCTGATTTAAGTTATAGACAACACAACTCTTTAAATTTTAAAAATATTAAATTAGGAAATTTTAAGATGTGGACAGATGATGCTCAACTTCTTCTTTTAGATTTTATTAAATCAATAAAGAATAATAAAAACTTACTTAAGACTAATAAAGATCATCTTAATTCACTATCAATTGTTGATGCTTGTATAAAGTCTTCTAAATCAGGAAAAAAAATTATTATAAAAAATTATTGAGTTTTAGTCTTTTTTTGCAATATTCATAAGTAATTAGTGACTTATAGTCATCACTAATATGACTAATTTACTATTCTAAAATACCAAAATTTCTTTAGTTTCTAGTTAACAAAAAAAATTTATACTCAGGGAGGTTGTATGAAAAAATTAATAACTGGAGTGGCAATTGTATTTGGCTTGATCTTACCATCAACTTATACTTTAGCAGCACCTCCGGATGATACATTTGTAGTTGGTTTACCAACAGATACAAAAGGTTTGGAGCCGGCACAAATAAGTTCAAGACATACTGCTAATATTATGAAGCATATGTTTGGA
>JABHWG010000095.1 GCA_018657885.1 Pelagibacteraceae bacterium | reverse complement strand
AATAAAGGGGGCAGCAAATGAAAATTCAAATAATTTACCAGTTTTTTTTGCATACATTTCAATAATATTTTTTTTACTAATTTTTTTGTTTTCGAAAAGTAAATCTAATGATTGACCACCTGCTAAACCATCATAACCTGTACAAAGTGTAAGAAAATTAATTAATTTTAAATTTTTATCAGGATCTATTTTTTTTAAACTGCCAGAAATCAATTGAAAAGCAAAATCATGAAGAGCATCACCTGCTAATATTGCTGTAGCTTCACCAAATTTTTTGTGAGAACTTGGTTTACCTCTTCTAAAATCATCATTATCCATGCTTGGAAGATCATCGTGAATAAGAGAATACGTATGTATGGATTCTATTGCAGATGATATAATCAATGCATTTTCTGAGGATAGATTTATTATTTTAGATGATTGTGAAACTAAAAAAGACCTTATTCTTTTACCTCCATTAATAGAACTGTATTTCATAGCTTTAGAAAGAAAGCTGTTATCTAGTTTTGATAGTAATAAGTTATTATAGAATTTATCGAATTTGGTTTTATTTAGATTTATTAAGGTATTTATTTCCATACTTGTTTTTTATATTTGTTTTAGTTCTTAAATTATTTATTACAATACATGTATTTTATATGAGAATCGAAGAAGAAATTAAATTAGACTATTCGGATGTTTTATTCAGACCTAAAAGAAGTACTTTAAAAAGTAGAAGTGAAGTAGATCTTAGAAGAAAGTATAATTTTAAGCATTCTAAATTAAGTTGGGAAGGTATTCCAATTATTGCCTCTAATATGGATGGTGTTGGAGAAGTTGATATTGCTTTAAAATTAGCTTCTTTTAAAATGATGACTGCCTTAACAAAACAACATGGTGATATCGATATAAAAAAATTACAAAAAAATAAGACAATTCATAATTATGTTGCCTTAAGTTGTGGAACTAGCAAAGATAGTTATTCAAGGTTAAATAATCTATTAAAAAAAAATCCAAAATTTAAATTCATTTGTATTGATGTCGCTAATGGTTATTCAGAAAATTTTAGTAAATTTGTAAGTGAAGTTAGAAAAAAATATCCTACTAAGACTATTATAGCAGGAAATGTTGTAACTGCAGACATGACGCAAGAATTAGTTCTTAGTGGAGCAGATATTGTTAAGGTTGGCATAGGTCCAGGAAGCGTATGTACTACAAGAATTCAAACAGGTGTTGGCTATCCTCAACTAAGTGCTGTCTTAGAATGTGCTGATGCTGCACACGGTCTTGGTGCTCATATAATTGCAGACGGTGGTTGTACAAATCCAGGAGATGTTGCTAAAGGTTTTGGTGCTGGAGCAGATTTTGTAATGTTAGGTGGTATGCTTGCTGGTCATAAAGAGGGTGGAGGAGAGATAATAAAAATAAAAGATAAAAATTACATTGAGTTTTATGGATCTAGTTCTGAAGAGGCAAATGAAAAACATTATGGAGGTCTGGCTGACTACAGATCTTCAGAAGGAAAAAAAGTAAGAATAGAATATAGGCCATCTTTAGAAAAGACTGTTAAGGATATTCTTGGTGGAATAAGAAGTAGCTGTACTTATGTGGGCGCGCCAACCTTAAAGCAACTTAGTAAATGCACAACATTTGTAAGGGTTCATAATCAGTACAATGATATTTTTGGCAGGATCTAGTTAGTAGCCTATTGCTAAACCATCTTTTCTTGGATCAGATCCACCGATTAAAATTCCTTCTTTTCTATCAATCATAATACCTTGGCCTCCACCTATGGTGCTCTCAGAAATTTCTATATCGTGCCCTATTTTTGTTAATTCTTTTATTGCTGATTCTGAAAAAGTTTTCTCTATTTTTAACTTTCCATTCAAAGCAAACGCCCTTGGTAAATCTAAACCTGCTTGCATACTCATTCCAAACTCAAATATATTTTGTAATAAGTGCGATTGACCTATAGGTTGATACTGACCACCCATTACGCCATAGGACATTGTTATTTCATCATTCATATTTGTGAGCATTCCAGGTATTATCGTATGCAAGGGTCTTTTATTTGGTTCTATGCAATTTGGGTGCCCTTCTTCTAATCTAAAGTTTACACCACGATTTTGAAATAAAACTCCTGTATTTTCTGAACAAATCCCACTTCCAAATGCATGACAGATTGAGTTAATAAAAGAAACTGCATTTAGATTCTCATCTACCACTGTTAAATAAACAGTTTCTGGATGTGATGTCACATGTGCATTCTTAGTATCATATACTTTATCTAGATTTATTTTATTGTATAATTTTTCAATTACATTTTCTTTTAACAAGGAATCAACATTAAAGTCTGAAAAATTAGGATCACCAAGAATAGTTTCTTTTAGTTCAAAACATATTTTAGTTACTTCCGCTTGAATGTGAAATCTTTTAGGGTCAAGACAATCAATATCTTTCCAATTAAATTTTTCTAACAATTTCATCATTAAGTGTACTACAATACCAGGTCCATTTGGTGGACATTGATGTATATTATAGTTTTTGTAATCTGATATTATGGTGTCTGTAAAAATAGTATTTTGATTATAAAAATCTTCTTCTGTATGGAGTCCTCCTAAATTATTAAGACTTTGAATCATGTCTTTTGCCAAATCACCCTGATAAAAGCTTTTAGAGCCATTTTCTCCAATTAATTTAAGAGTATTTGCTAATTTTATATTTTTGAATTTTGTTGCATACTTTGGAGCTTTATTATTAATTAAAAAAACATCTTTAGTAATTTTATTTTTTAATAATTTTTCTTCATTTTGTTTCCAATGATATGCTTCAATTTCATGAACTGGAAAACCTTCTCTTGCATAATACTCTGCTGTTAAAAATAATTGTTTAAATTCTAACTTTCCAAATTTTTTATGCATTTCATACCATGCATCTACTGCTCCAGGAACTGTTACTGAGTGAGGACTTAGCAAATCTATTTTATCAATATAATTTTTTTTAAAAAAATCTAAATTAGCCTTATATGCAGATATACCAGATCCATTTACTGATATTGCTTTTTTGCTATCCATCTTTATAATTGCAAAGCAGTCCCCTCCAATACCTGTTGAGCCTGGCTCAACTACTGATAATACTGCTGAGGCTGCAATTGCAGCATCTACTGCATTCCCGCCCATTTTAAGTATATTTAGAGCTTCTTGTGAGCTTAATGGTTGCGAAGTTGCAACCATAGCATTATTTGAAAGCACGTTTGATCTACCTGGCTGATGGTTTTTTCTCATATATTAAGAATTCTAATATATGTTTGACAAAGCAAAACATAGAATTTAATAGCTCATTTATTATGAAAGTTAGATGTTCACTTAAAACTGCTAAAACTAGAGATAAAGATTGTAAGCTAGTTAGAAGAAAAGGTAGGATTTACGTTATTAATAAAAAAAATCCTAGAATGAAAGCTCGTCAAGGCTAGTAGTTCTCGGCAATATATTTTTCAGACTCAAGTGCAGCCATACAACCCATGCCAGCAGCTGTGACTGCTTGTCTATAAATTTTATCTTTTACATCACCCGCTGCAAACACACCTTTAATATTTGTTTCTGTGCTGTCTGATTTAGTTATAATATAATTTTCACTATCCATCTCAATTTTATTTTTAAAGAGATAAGTGGAGGGGTCGTGACCAATAGCAATAAAGGCTCCTGTTGCTTCCATAATTTTTTCATTGTTATCTTTTACGTTTTTAATTTTAATTTTATTTAATGATAGAGGCTCTTCTGAGCCAATAAACTCATCAACTGTATGATTCCATATCACATCTATTTTTGGATGATTAAATAATCTTTCTTGAAGTATCTTTTCAGCTCGTAATGAGTCCCTTCTATGAATTAAGGTTACTTTAGAGGCAAAATTTGTTAAATACAGAGATTCTTCAACTGCACTATTTCCACCACCAACAACTATTACATTTTGATCTTTAAAAAAAAATCCATCGCATGTAGCACATGCAGATACACCAAATCCTTTAAATTTATTTTCACTTTCTATATTTAACCATCTTGCTTGGGCACCTGTAGCAATAATTATTGATTTTGCACTAAATTCTAAACCAGAGTCAGTGACCGCACTAAATGGATTATTATCAAAACTTACTTTATTTATAATATCATGATGAAATTCAGTTCCCACTTTTAACGCCTGTTCTTTCATCTGTTCCATTAACCAAGGACCCTGAATAACATCACCAAAACCAGGGTAATTCTCAACATCAGTTGTTATTGTAAGTTGACCACCAGGTTCTAAACCAGATACTAAATGTGGCTTTAAGTTTGCTCTTGCTGCATAAATAGCTGCAGTATATCCTGCTGGTCCTGAACCAATGATTAATACATTTGTTTCGATCTTTGTTTTCATAATATAAATATTGTATCTGTTAGTTAATTTTCAACTGGCCAATCAGTATTAAATGAAACGTAATTAATTTGAATACAACGTCTTTCTTTTTTAATTTCTTTTAATTCAAGTCCATGCCACGTATCTTGACCAGAGGAAAAAAAATAACCATTATTATGTAAGTACTTAATTGTTTTAACTAGTTTAAAGTCATTATCATAAAGATCAGTTCCTAAACTTTCAGACTCTTCATACGGATTAGCCCATATCATCATCGTCATAAGTTT
>JABHWG010000117.1 GCA_018657885.1 Pelagibacteraceae bacterium | reverse complement strand
TAGCATACTAGAATATTCTATACCTATAACATCATCACTTGTTTGGGCAGAGATATAGGAGCATGTAAATTTTGAAGCTATCTTTTTTGCTAACATTTTATTTGAGGATCCTATTGTTAAATAAGACAGTTTTTCAAGAGCCACTTCTTCTGCGTGACATGGCCCGCCAAGAACTGAGAAATTGTTCTCTTTTATTTGAAAATTTTTCTCAAGATGGTCACCTACTAATAAATTTGTTTCAGGGACTATCCCTTTTATAGCAGATACAACAATTTTGTCTGAAATATTAATTGAAATCTTATTAAGGATATTATTTATAAATTCAGAGGGGACAGCTATAATTAATACATCGGATTTATTACACACTTCATTTATATCATCATTAATATATATTTTTTTAATGTCTAGCTCCACTGAACTTAAATAATTTGGGTTATGACAATTTTTGTAGATATATTCAACATTATCTTTATTTCTTACATACCAATTAATTTCTTTAAGATTCTCAGATAGAATCTTAATTATAGCAGTAGCCCAGCTCCCGCTTCCAATTACACAATATTTAAGATTTTTTCTCATAAGACTTTATTTGAGCCATATAGGTTATTAGTAGTTATATATTTATATATATTATCAGAAATAAATTGTTTAGCATAATTCTTGTCATTTATGATATTTCTTATATTAGTTGAACTTAGATCAATTAATGGAGCCTCTATCATCTCTATATTATTACTTATAAGTAATTTTATGTCTCTTTTTAATCTAGTCTTTCTAGGGTAAACATATATCTTAAAATTATTCATTATTTCTTTATAATTTTTCCACTTTTTAAAATTGATAAGATTGTCTTCACCCATTATTAAACTAAAATTATTATTAGGAAAAGCGCTGGAAATATATCTTAATGAATTTATAGTGTAGTTAGGTTTTTCTAATTTTAATTCCACATCACTAGCTAACAAACTATTATTATTCTTTACTTCAATTTTAACCATTTCATATCTATGAATAAAATCAGTTAAATTATTGGAGCTTTTATCTGGACTTTCAGGGGTTACAACAAACCAAACTTTTTCTACTAAGGAATTATCAATAAGAAAATTGACAATATTAATATGTCCACGGTGTATTGGATCAAATGTCCCAAAGTAAAGTCCAATATTCATTAGTATTATTAAAGAAAATTATTAATTAGTGTTTTTACTTTCACTACAGTTTCTGTAAGATTGTGATTTTCTATTTTATAATCATATAGCAAAGACATCGATATTTCTTTCGAGGCCTTTGAAAGTCTTATTTTTATTTTTCCTTCTGAATCGGTTCCTCTTTTCCTTAATCGATTTTCTAATTCTTCTAAACTTGGAGGACAAAGAAAAACAGTCAATGTACTCTCGGGAAATTCTTTCTTTATTGATAAGCCACCAATTACATCAATATCAAAAATCAAATTTTTACCTAAACTATTTAAGTTATTTATTTCTGATTTTAAAGTTCCATAAAAAGCATCTTTATATACTTCTTCCCATTCAACAAATTCATTTAAATTAATTTTTTTTTTGAATTCACCTTTTGATAAAAAATAATAATCTTTTCCATCAATTTCATTTTTTCTTTTTTCTCTTGAGGTAGCTGAAATAGAAAATCCTAAATTCAAGGATTTATCAGAAATCAAATTTTTAACAACCGTAGTTTTTCCAGATCCTGAAGGAGCAGCAATGACTATTAACTTTCCGTTTTTCATTAAAGTATATTAAGAATTTGTTCTTTTATTTTTTCTAATTCATCTTTCATTTCTACTACAATTTTTTGCATACCTGAATCATATGATTTAGATCCAATAGTATTAATTTCTCTACCAATTTCTTGGCTAATAAATCCTAGCTTTTTACCATTTGGCGATTTGGCCTTGATTACACTTGTAAAGAAATTTATATGACTATTTAGCCGAACTATCTCTTCATTTATATCATATTTTTCTAAATAATATATTAGCTCTTGTTCAAATCTGTTATTATCAATTTTGAGATTTAAATTTACAATATCTTCTTTTATTTTCTTTTTTATTTTTATTATTCTTCTGTGTTTTAATTTATCTACTTTAATCAATAATTTTTTAATATTCTTTATTTTATCT
>JABHWG010000061.1 GCA_018657885.1 Pelagibacteraceae bacterium | reverse complement strand
TGAATCAGAAATTGTTAAGACAGCAATATTAATTGGGACAAAATCTAATGAAGTATCTATAGCCACAATGATTTAATAAAGGGGATCTTTCCCATTAGCCAGCATTTTTAGTGATGTCATTTCTTTTTGGTTTTTATTTTGATAAATCCAATATTTTGTTAATATTTTTTCAATAAACCACCGCGTTTCTCTTGAGGGAATGCTTTCCATAAAAAATAATGGATCATCTAAATAATTTGTTTCCTGCTTCCATTTTTTTAAATTACCAGGACCACCGTTATAAGCAGCTGCTAAATATATTAGGTTATTTGATACAATTTCTAAGTCTAATAAGTATTCTATATATTCTTGACCGACTTCAAGATTAATCTCAGGCACAGTCAGAATATTAGAATTACTTCTTTTAACGTCTTTGCTAGAGGTAATAAATTTTGCTGTAGAAGGTAATACTTGCATTAAACCAACAGCTCCTTGATTACTTTTGGCCTTAGCATTAAACATCGACTCTTGATGCATAAATGCATAAATTAATTCTTTATTTATATTGAAACCACCTCTAGGCTCCCAAATTGGAGTTGGGTAATACAAGCCTGTTTCAATTGTTAGTCCAAATTGTTCAAGCTTATTAACTATCTTCAACTGTGTATACGCAAGATTAAAATGTTGAGCGATATTTACAGATTCTGAAGCAATTTCTTTATTTAAAACAGAATTAATATGAACAATTTCTTTCTCTAATTCATCATTAAAGCCAACTTGGATTAAAGATTGTAAGCGTTTTCCTGAAGGAAGATTCAATAATTTACTATTGGATGTATTAAGAGTGTTATTCGATCCCCAATTGATTTTTTCATCAATACCCAATATTTCAAGAGCTAGCATACCATAGAAACTATTTGGGTTTTGTGAGGCGCGCTCAAGCCAAAAATTAATATTATTATATTGACCAAGTTTAGCATAGGATCTTGCTGCCCAGAAACTTCCTGAAGTTTGATGCCAAGCATCATCCTTCAAACTAATTGAAAATAATGAAAAGAAATCAGCAGCTTTTTTATATTCTTTTAATCTCCATGACGCCAACCCAGCAGTCCATGCTGCGTAAGGAACACGCGCAGATGAATTGACAAGAGCTTCACTTGCATATTTTACTGCTAAATCATTTTTATTTGCTAAAAAATATCCTTTTGCAATTAATTCTTTTTGTTGATCTAACTCAACTTGATCAAGCAATAAATTAACATCTCTTTGTTGTAGAATTTTTACTGCACCAGTGGGCCAACCACGATTAACTCTCGATTTTACAGCATTTATTAGTTTTTGTTTTTCTATACGCTGATTTTTTGAAAGTTTTTTAGAGCTTTTATATTTATTTGATTTTTTTGATATAACTTTATCTCCAACAATTCCCGTTGGTTTAATTGGTTTTGTTGGACTTTTATATCCTTTTGGCATCCTTTTAATAGCAAGCCGATAAATTCTTTTAGCTTGAGGAAGATCATTATATTTTTGAAGCCAGTAATATAATTCTAAATAATTAGATCGGTAACATTTAGGATGTAAATACCGTTGGGCTAAAATGTGACCCATTAATATTTTATTAGAAATTTTTAATATATGTTTATTTGCACTCTTCCATTTGCACTCCTCTTGAAATACGTAAGCTTGACGATAATTTATAATATCATTTTGAGTTAAAATATTTGTTGTAAAAATTTCACTATATTTTTCTGCAACAGATATTTCATAAGCGTGACTAAGCTTTGAAATAAATAGAAATAAAATTATAAAAATTATTTTAAAAGAATTATTATTTATCATTTAATTTTTTTTGTAGCATTTGTAGATCAGCCCACGCTTCTTTTTTATAATTTGGAGATTTAAGCAAAAAAGCTGGATGATATGAAACAAGCACTTCTATTGAAGTGTTCAAATTAATAGATTTATATTGATGCCACTTTCCTCGTAATTTATCTAAATGCAAAGGAGTAGATAAAACGGTTTTCACAGCAGTAGAGCCAAGAAGATATAGGTAAGAAGGTTTTATTATTTCTATCTGTCTTTGAAGATAGGGCATAAACTCAAGTATTTCCTCTTCTGTAGGGTTCTCATTTCTAGGATGTTTCCATGGGATAACGTTTGTAATGTAAATATCTTCTCTCTCTAGATGAATGGCAGATAACATCTTGTTTAATAGTTGACCTACCTCACCTGCAAAAGGTTTTCCTTCTTTCTCCTCTTTTTCTGTTGAGGTATCTCCAATAATCATTAATTTAGACTGAGTATTTCCCTCATTTAAGACAAATTTATTTGCTGTTTTTTTTCGAAAACTGTTATGTTTTGCAATAAGATTTACTAAATCGCTTATTTCATTAATTTCATGTAAATTTTTATTGGGCTTATTCTCAACTATTTTATTATCGTTTTCCTTATCTTTTAGAAGGTTATTTGGTGTTTCTTGTAAAAAAGTATGCACACCTGATTGAATCAAAAAGTCGATATATTCTTTATTTGATTGAAACATTGAAAAATTAAATTAATTATTTTTGATAGGTTATATTAATTTATTTGCAAATGTTAAAAATCGCCAAAATCTCTATTTTTTTACTTTCTTTTTTCTTATCTAGCGTCATTTCCGCATCAGAAAGTGCCTCTTATCTCATTTCACAAACTGCATTTAATAATTATGATTATAATCAAGTTTTATCGGAATATAAAAATGCGTCTAAAGAAAATTTTAAGGATGATTATCTTGATGAGCTAATTTCTGCTGTTATCATCGAAGATATTAAATTGGCTGAAAATATTTCAAAAAAAATACTATTAATTGATTCCAACAATCAAGAAGCCAAATTAGTGAGTGTGGTCATAGCGCTAAATAATGGCAACACTACTGAATTGAAAGATTTACGTTTTGTAGAAAATAATACAAAAAATGATTTATTTGAATTTCTTTTTTTTCTAAACGATAAAATTAAAAAAAATAATGATGTAAGTAAATCTTTCCTTGAAATTGTTAGATCATCATATTCAAAAAATACGAATGACTCATATCAAAATTATAGTTTTTTACTTTTTTACACAACATTATCTATAATCATGGACAATAAGAACTACGAAGCAATTTTAATTAAAGGACAATTGTTACAAATGATTAATGATTATTTTTTTGCTGAGGCTACTTATTTAAAAATTCCAGCTAGTAATGATTATTTTATTGACGCTCAACGAAACATTGCATTTAATTATTCTGAAGAAAATGGTTTTGATGATGTAGAGAATAAAATTACAACAATTGTAAAAAAAAATAATGACGATTATGAATTAAAAAAATTGTTAGCTGATTTTTACCGAATTGAAAAAAAATATAATATCGCTATTGAGATTTATTCAGAACTAATTGATACAAAACCTAATGACCTTTGGTATACTTATTACTTAAGAGGAATTTGTTATGAGCAATCTGATAATTGGGAAAAGGCTGAATTAGATTTTTTACAATCTTTAAAAATAAAAAGAAATTCTCCTAACGTATTAAATTATCTGGCATATGGATGGATTGAAAGAGATATTAAAATTGATGAATCGTTTGTGATGTTAACAGATGCATATAATGCAAATCCTGATAGTCATTATATTTTAGATAGTTTAGCTTGGGCATACTTTAAAAAAAAAGATTTTGTAAAAGCAGCTGAATTAATGGAAAGGGTTATTGATATGGTTCCTGGAGAAGCTATTTCTCTCGATCATCTTGGAGATATTTATTTTGAAATGAATAGAAAAAGAGAAGCAATTTATTTTTGGCGACAAGCTAAGGATTTAGCTAAACCTGAAGATGAAATTATATCTAAAATTGAAAGTAAATTAAGAGATTATAATGCCAGCTGAATATAGAGAGTTATCACCAGCTAAACTTAATTTATTTTTAAAAATTATTAGCAAAAGAGATGATGGATACCATAATTTAAGAAGTGGCATGACATTAGTTAATTTATGTGATGAGGTAACTGCTAAAAAAAATTCTAAATTTAAAATAAATTATATTGGCCCATTTGCTCCTCAAAATAATTCTTTTGAAGATTGCATTGTAGAGAAAATTTTTTCTAAATTTAATTTAGTTAAACCTAACTATTCTTTTACAATTAAAAAAAATATTCCTATTCAATCAGGACTTGGCTCTGCTTCTTCTAATGCAGCTGCGGTTTTAAGAATATTAGAAAAGTTAAATTATGAAGAAATAAAAAAAATAAATTTCAGTGAGATTGGCGCTGATGTACCCTTTTTTGTTCATGGCAAAGACTCTATAGTAAGAGGTTTGGGAGATATAATTGTAAAGCAACCATTTCCTAAATATCATTTTCTTATAATAAAACCGAAACAAAATTGCTCTACTGCCGAAATGTATAATCAGATTAACTTAGATGGTACAAACTATGATCTGAATTTAGATACTGATGAAATTAGTGAACACGATACTGGAAATGATTTTGAAGTAATTGCAGAAAATAAATATAAAGAAATATCTTCGCTTCTAAAGTTTATGAGAAGTTTTCCTGAACTTATCTTTTCTAGATTAACAGGAAGTGGATCTTGTATTTATTCCACATTTGAATCAAAAAGTAATGCTGAGCAAGCTTTATTAATTTTTAAAAAAAGTTTTCCAGAACATTGGTCAGCTGTAGTTGAGAATAATTTTAATTAAAAAATAATTTATAATATTCCGTGTTTTTCAAAAATATCTGTTAACTTCTCGCCTTTTTTAATTTCATCTCTTACCGTATTTTCACTACTAACTTTTTCTAAAGCTTTTTTAGTTACTTCTTCAATAATATTAGCAGGAACTATTACAACACCATCATTATCGCCAAATACTAAATCTCCACTTTCTATTCTTACATCAGCTATTTCTCCAGGCACGTCTGCCATCATCATTTTTCCTCTAAATTTAGTATCAACAGGATTTGTTCCTTTAGAAAAAACTGGAAAATTCATTTCTTTAATCATATCAGCATCTCGGATGCATCCATCAGTAAGACAACCAGCTGATTTTAGGTAACTAGCTCTTGTAGAGAGTAATTCTCCCCATGGTGCAATTTTCTCATTTCCATGACAGCATAAAACAGCAACTTCATTTTCCTTTAAGCTATCAACTAAAGCAATTTCATGTTCATAAACATTAACGTTTTCATCATCATGATAAATAGGCATGTACAACCCAACTCGGGCTAAACCACAAATTTTGATACTAGGATCTAAAGACTTTATGCCAGGTTTTAATACTTGTTTATGATATCCAAGTGAGTCAAGTGTATCAGCAATCACTGCTGAGTATAAATTTTTTTTATATACATCAATGCTATTAGTCATATTTTTAAATCACCCCTATATTATTTGACAGTTAAGGTTATCTCTTTATTATAACAACATACTATTTAAATTTGGTCAATAAAAAGATAACCGATAAAAATTAAAAATGAAAAATATAATACTTATAGGAGCGGGGGGGATTGGAAGACGTCACATAAAAGCATACCTTGCAACTAACAGAGCAACTATTTCCATTGTCGAACCTGACAATGATAAAGTCAGCAGTATTAAAAATGACTTTAAGATTTCAAAAGCGTTTAATAAAATTGAAGATGTTCAGTTATCAGATTTTGATTTAGCTTTAATTTGCTCACCTGCTAATTTTCATGTTGAGCCAATGAAAATC
>JABHWG010000044.1 GCA_018657885.1 Pelagibacteraceae bacterium | reverse complement strand
CTTGCTAAAGTTGGCCAAGAAATAAAACCTAAAAGACAGGATATGAAAAAAAATCGCATTTCAGAACTCCATGTATCGGGCGCAAAAGCTGCCAAACACATAAATAGCGGTATAGGTGGAATCGTTCGCACAGCATCTGTAAACATTTGAGCGATACCATCAATCCATCCTCCATAATACCCAGCTATCCCTCCAACAATTAAGGATAGTACAAAGGAAATAAAAACCCCAAGCGTCCCTACCGCTAAAGATATATATATTGCCGCAAGAGTTCTAGAGAATAAATCTTTTCCAGCTTTATCGGTACCAAATATATGAATACCTCCGGAATCTACACCAAATAAATGTGTATCAAAAGTCAGACCAGGTATTTTAAAATCAAATTTTTTGCCAGGAAGATTTATACTCCATTTAAAATATTTATATTCCCATCCTTTAACAAAAAATTGAAGATATTTTCTTTTTTCTGTATCTACTTTATAAACCCATCGAAAATTTGTATCTGCACCTCTGTATTTTGATTTAGTATGAATAAAAGGCCTTAAAGAAAAACCATTTTCATCCCAAAACATAGGTAATTCTGGTGATCCATTTTCATATTGTTTATCACGACCAGCAATTGTGGGATCGTAAGGAGATAAAAAACCAGCAAAAAGACTAATCACTATCATAAAAAGTAGTATTGAACCTGCTATCATTGCTGAACGATTTGCAAAAAAACGAGTACGAACTAATTGGAATTGTGTAGCAGTAAAATATGCTTCTTTTTTTTGCGAACTAATCTCCACCCATAACTCCTTTGCGAATTCTTGGATCAATTATTGCTAACATTATATCAGTAATAAAATTTACAAAAACTATAGTTGCTGTTAATAAAAATATAATCGCACCAGCTAGTTGCTGATCATTAGACCTTGCCAAAGCCTCTATTAATAAAGCCCCAGCTTCTGTTAAGACTAAAATAAGTGCAACAACTGGAAGAGCACTAAAAATTCTATTTAAATCAAAACCTAATGAATTAATTACTGGACCTAATGAATGCTTTGCAGGATATCGCCACAACAATGACATTCCTGAAATTCCTCTAGCCCTAGCAGCCATAACATAAAGTTTGCCGTGCTCATCTAGTATTAATGCTCTCACTGTTTGAAGAGCAAAAGCTGTTGCATTCCATCCTAAAACAAATATTGGCAACCAAGCTCTACTTAAAAAATCTTTCACACGATCTACTGACCAAGGGGCATTTTGATATTTTTCTGAAAATAATCCCGTCATAGTATCACCATAATAAACAGTCATAAAAAGCATGATGCAGAGAGCGACTAAAAAATTAGGTAAAGCTATACCTAAATAACTTATAAATTTAAGAATTGTATCTATCGAACTGAATTTGGTTGTAGCAGATATAATTCCTACCGGAATAGCTATGAGATAAGAAAAGATTAATGCAGTTATACATATAGCCAGCGAAATAAAAAACCGTTCTTTCAGTAATTCATTAATACTTACTCGAAGAATGCAACTATCTCCGAAATCACCATCAACTACAATATTTTTAATCCAAGAACCAAAACGAACAGGGAAGGGTCTGTCTAATCCTAAACGTCTTTTCTCAGCTTCAATATCTTCTACTGTTATTCCTGATCCTTGAGTATTTTTGAAAGCTAAATATCTTTCAGCACACGTTCCTGGAACTAATTCCATTAAAGTAAAAACTATTAAACTTACAATAAATAATGTGAAGACTGCCATAACAGCTCTTGTCATTGTAAATTGTATAAAATTTATCATTAAATTTATTTTCTATTAAAATATGAAATTATTATAAAACAACGAAAGCGGCAATATATAATTGCCGCTTTCAAAGTAAGTTTTATATTTAACTATTCAGCCAAATACCACTGCTGTGGCAAATATGGAAAAGTTCTGTAATAATTATAAGATGCAACTTTGAACTGTGTAACGTTCTTAAGAGCATTCCTATGAAACACAGGATAAGGTGCAGCAACTGTTCCAATGAATAGAAGGTTTTCAACCAAAAGTTCAACCATCTTATTTCCTGCAGCATGAGATTCAGCACTTCCAGCTGAAGCCGATTGGAAAGTGTTTACAGCATCAATCAAATCATAAGCATACTGAGGAGGTTTAATTCCTGATGAACCATTACTATCAATATACTCTGCCCATTTAATAGCAGTTGTATGTCCAAAGTAATTTTCATACGGTGGAACAAATAGTTCATTCTCTCCAAGTATAATTGCAATAGGTTGATTTTTTTGCCAAGCACCAACATCTAGTTGATTAGAAGATTGAGCACCACGATATTCATCTGGCGTAACTTCTTTAAATAGAGTTTTTACCCCAACATCATTCCAATGACGAGCCACTAACTCAACCTCACCACCACCAATACCTTGGGTAGCGAAATCTATGTTAATAACTAACGGATCACCATTTGGAAGCTCTCTCATTCCGTCACCATCTGTATCAACTGCACCTGTTTGATCTAACAAAGCATTTGCTTGCGCTGGATCATATTGTGCATAATGAGAAGACCATTTAGAATCAATAAAGTCTGGTTTTGGAGAAAACGCAATATATTGACTTGGAGTTCCCATACCATAACTATTAACCTCATTAATCTCATCTCTGTTAATCGCTAAAGACATAGCTTGACGAAAACGAAGATCGCGGAAAAGACCTCTGTAAGCCTCATCTTCATGCGTAACATTAAAACTTAAAGCACCCATCTCAACACCAGGTCTGATATCAACTGTATAGTCACCACTTTCAGCGCCATCTAACAATTGAGGTACAACTTCCATAGTAAGAGATTGTGATTTGTAATCTACTTCACCATTTACCATTTTAAGAATACGTATTTCATTCTCATTAATATATCTCTCATTTTGATAATCGATATAAGGTAATTGATTTCCTGCAGTGTCAACCATAAAGAAGTAAGGATTAGCAGCATAGACACGACCTTCTGTTGTATCTTCAATAGTAATAAATGATTCTAAAGAAGGATAAACAGCTGATGGAAGATTTGCTACTTTATCAGGAGCTGCCAACAAAGGTGAAGGAGTATCAGTCCAACAAGAGTTTCCATAATAAGCTGCTAAAACAGCATAGCCATTTTCAAAACCTGCTTCCTGCGCAAGCGCATCAGCACCAGAATTTAAGTCTGGATGATATTGAGCAAAAAGATGCTTAGGAGCAAATCCCTGACAATATGATGTTGCAAACATTGCTAACACACCAGGTTTAGGAGCTGGAAGATTAAAACGAACTGTTACATCATCAATAGCATCAACAGTCATTCTTTCACCGCCAACTAATAAATAACCATAAGGCTTTTCACGAATATTAGTATCCATCATTAAATGATCATACCAAAATTTTACATCTGCAGAAGTAAACGGCGCACCGTCAGACCACTTGTGTCCTTTTCTTAATGTAAAAGTTAATTGAGTATAATCATCATTCCATTCATAATCTTTTGCAACGTTTGGAACAATAGTTGTTAAGTCATCATGATAACGTACAAAGTTTACGTGACGTGTAGATAACAAATCAGATGTTCCTGCTTCCGTTGCATTTGAAAGCATTCTAAAAGTTCCACCATATGATCCAATTGAATCATAAGGAGCGACTACTAATGGCTCACTTGGTAAACGATCTTGTACACTTCCTAATTCACCATTACCAACAATAGTTGCATTAATACTACCAATATTTGGATTTTCAGAAAAACTCATTGAGCATCCTGCAGCACTTTCATATTCTGAAACTTCATACTGATTAGGATATTTTCCTGCATCAGCACTTGCGCCAGAACAAGCTGCCGCAAAAGAGTTTGAACTCCACACAACAACTGAAAAAGAAAATACTAGTGTTAAAAAAAATTTTTTAACCATATTTATTCCTCCTGTTAAAATTTAAATATATATTTATAAAATGTATATCTTAAGTAATGAAGTAATGAAAATAGAAAAAATATTTTATTAAATTTTATAATACGATATATATTGTGTATAAATAACTTAAAAACACTAGATATGGGAGTATTTTATACTTAAATTTATTTTTTTATGAAAAAATCAGTTTTATTTATTTGTGTTGATCAATGGAGATGGGACTGTTTTAGTTTTATGAAACATAAGAATGCATTGTCACCAAATCTTGATAAACTAGCAGAAGAAAGTACAACTTTTACATCACACTTTGCTGGTATAGTTCCTTGTGGCCCTGCAAGAACAACAATGCTAACTGGTCTCTATCCTTTTATTCATCGTTCAGTTACTAATGGTGCACCGTTAGATAAGCGTTTTACAAATATAGCTAAAGAAGCAAGAAAGATTGGGTATGATCCTAAATTATATGGTTACACTGATACCTCATGGGATCCAAGATATCTTGATCCTGAAGATGAAAAAAATTTTACATATGAATCTCCTATGGAAGGATTTGATTCTGTCTGTCATTTACCTGAGGGTAATCCAGTTACATGGGCAAATTATTTAAATGAAAATGGATTTAAAATTAAAGACGCAAAAGATCTCTACCAATATAGAAAGCCAGAAAAAGGAATTGGTTTTATTCATAAGCCATTTGATATCCCAACAGAACATTCTGACTCATCTTTTTTAACAAATGGATTAATTGAAGATTTAAAATCAACTAATGACCCTTTTTTTATACATATATCTTTTCTAAAGCCTCACCCTCCTATGTGTGTATCTGAGCCTTGGCACAGTCTAATAAATCCAGATGATATTGATCTACCTTTTATGGAAAAAACTATTGAAGAAATGTCAGATCAGCACCCAGTCTTTAAAGAAATTTTAAAAAAATATACCAACGAAGATAATTTTTCCGAAATTAGATTTTCTGATTTAAATGAGAAAGATATTCGTAACATTAAAAGTGTATATTTTGGAATGTGTGCTGAAGTTGATAATAATATAGGTAAAATAATTCAGGCATTAAAAGAAAAAAAACATTATGAAAATACTATGATTGTTTTTACAAGTGATCATGGAGAAATGTTAGGGGAAAATAGACAATGGGGAAAATTAGGTTGGTGGGATGCTTCTTTTAGAATTCCACTCATTATTCACATTCCAGGTGAAAAAGAACAAAAGATAAATAATTTCACAGAGTCAGTAGACATTGCTCCAACAATTTTAGATTGGTTAGAAACTGAAATACCAACAGATTGGAATGGGCAATCTTTGATTCCTATCATTAAAAATTCTCCACATAAAGCATCTCCAAAGGAGTATGTTATATTTGATTGTGATTTTAGAGAAAATCATTACACATCTTTTGTAAAAAATAAAGAACTTGCACCTGAAGAGTGTAACCTTTCCGTGATAAGAACAAAAGAATGGAAATATGTTCATTTTCCATCTCTACCTCCTTTGTTATTTAATATACTCGAAGATCCTTATGAAACAAATAATCTTGCTAATAAAAAAGATTATCTTGAAATTCAAAATAATCTTTTATCCAAGTTATTGAGCCATCGTATGCTTCATCAGGAAAGACAATTATCAAATGCTATGTTATCTAAAAGTGGTATGAAAATAAATTCAGGACCTAACTGCAGAAGAATAAAAAATTAAAAATGTTAACAACAGTTATAGGCGCTTTCCCCAAACCTTCTTATTTAAAAATTACCGATTGGTTTAATGCAGCAGGAGGAACAGATACAGCAAATCCTACAAAATTATATGAAGACGAAATTAATAAAATGGGTGATGAAGCTGAGCAAATTTTTCTAAAAGCAACAAAGCAAGTAAT
>JABHWG010000036.1 GCA_018657885.1 Pelagibacteraceae bacterium | reverse complement strand
GGTAGGAATACGGATACTATATTCATCATCTTTAAATGATAATTTATCCTGATATTGAATTTCAACTATTATCATTTCACCAGGTTGAATATTAGCAATTTTTGTCTTAAAAATATTACTCCTACTAGAACTAACTAAAGATGTTTTTTTCCCTGATTGTTTTGCCTCTTGATAAATTTTTTCTGCTTCCTCTTTTTTTTCGATAATTCCATTAATAAATCTATCACCTATTTTCATTTGTAAATGATCGACTAATGATTTATCTGGAAGTGGGAATAAATAAATTGCTTCTGTATGTTCTTGTGTTGGGTTAATAAAATATTGTCTAACCGTTGTTGTGGTTAATAAACCTTGAACTTTCACCTCAATATCCGTTTTCAGTGTTGGAACTTCAAATATCTTATGACCTTGTGTAATTTCATTATCTTGAATAAAAAAAAGACCATAAGGTTGATTGATTTCAGAAAAAGAAGGAAATGAGAAGAATATTAAACAAATAGATAAATATAAAGTTTTCATTATTAACCAATGTCAATGAAGTGTGCTCATTTAAAGACTAAATTGTGATAGTAAAATGACTTAGTTTTGTAAGTAAATGAAATAGAATGTCGAGTAGTTATGATAATTACAGAGATTCTTTTAAAGGAATAATTTCTGTTTTAACTGTTATAAACTCCTCAACGAGTTCGTAATAAAATAGAATTTTTCATATAAATATATAATTACAGCCAAGGTTTATACTCAATGAAGAAAAAGAATCTGGTGTATATATTAGCGAAGATTTTGTTCAACGAGTTGGATAAATAAATCAATAATTACTAGTTTTTGATAGTAAAATGTTTTTTGTAGATTAATTAAATAATATTTTTAATTAAAATTAATTGATTATAAGTAATAAATTTATTTTATGAATTCTCGTTGTCGCATTGATCATATTGTTATTGGCTCTTCAAATTTAATATTGGGAACAAGTGCTATGGAATCTAAACTTAGTCATAAATTTTCTCCTGGTGGAGAGCATCAAATCATGGGAACGCATAACAATCTATTAAAATTACAAACAAATATTTATCTTGAAGTAATAGCAAATAACCCTAACGCCGATAAACTTACTCGTCCAAGATGGTTCTCTCTTGATGAGAAAAAAATTATAGAAAAAATTAAAGATACTCCTAGGGCTTTATGTTGGGTCCTAGAGGTTGAAAATATTGAAGATACAGTAAAAAATTGTGGTTATAATCCTGGAGAAATACTTCAGTTATCTAGAGATTCAATGAATTGGAAAGTAACTGTACCAACTGATGGCAAGTTAATAGATAATGGCATTTTACCTATTTTAATAGAATGGAATAAAGATCAACATCCTTCAAAAAAACTAAGTAATAGTTCTGTATCATTAAATAGAATTTCACTTTATCATCAAGAGCCTAAAAAAATAAAACAAATTATCTCTAATTTAATTCAGTCAGACTTAATAGAAGTTTCAGAAGGTGCACCAAAAATAGAATTAATTTTAAAGACTCAAAATGGAGAAATTATTATTGATTAATATATTTTTTTAATAAAGTTATAAGTGCAAATAAATAATTAGGGCTGTTAACACAGCCCTAAATAAAATTAATCTGAATCTCTGCTATAATAAAAAAATCCAGCAGCTAAAACTAAACTACTAGCAATATTAAAATAAGCTGGGCCACCTGAAAATAATCCGATAAACATTTGATACAATGCTAACAAAATAAATAGGCAATGTATTATTCCAAATAATTTTCCGTAATCTGAAATAGCATCACCCGCAATGTCAACTGTTCTCCACGAAATCAATCCTAAAGAAATTACAGAAATACCTAATCCTCCTGCTGCAGCATAAGCGGCATTACTAGCTTCGAGACCAGCCATAGTAAACCACATGTCTGGCATTAGAATAGCAGATAGACCATTTAATGCTACCCATACACCATTAATTCTAAACCATAATCCTAAAGTCATATTTGTCTCCTTCGATAATAATTACTTTATAAGTAATAAACGTTAATTGATTATGTCAATTGAAAAAAATAAATATATGAAAATTTATAACCTTCTTCTTTGATTAAATAATACTAATCCTAAAATTATTAATCCGAAAATGTATACTAATTCCTTCGGCGGCCTATCTAGCGAGTTAATTTCTAATTTTGTTACTTCATCATAAAAATCCATTCCTTTTTTTTCACCAGGACCCATAAATTCTAAATTAACAACATCAAAATTATTATTTGAATTTTTTTCTAATTCTATACCGGTTAGTTGAAGAACAGATTTACTTGTTTTAGGCTCAACAAGAAAAGCAAACATTTTATACCGCTCTCCATAATCTGTATAACGAGTTACATGTAATCTAATCTTTCTTGTTTCTTCATAAAATATTTCTTCATCAAAATTTGATCTTAATTCCGTATACTCAGGATAAATTCTATTCATGATAAAATCAGGCCTAAACATACTTACCGTGATTAAAAGTAGGGCTATAATTTCATACCACTTTAATTTTGTTAATAACCAACCTTGTGCTGCTGAAGTAAATGCAAATATTGCAATTAAAGATACACAAAATATTAACAATCCATGCCAAATACTTTCTACACCGATTAATAATAATTCTGGATTAAAAATAAATACAATAGGTAAAATAGCTGTACGAATTTCATACCAAAATGCTTGTATCCCTGTTTTTATAGGATCCGCTCTAGAGATAGCTGATGCAGCGTATGCTGCCAGTCCTACTGGAGGGGTTACATCTGCCATGAGTCCGAAATAAAATACATATAAATGAACAGCTATTAGAGGTAAAATAATTCCCGAAGCTCCTCCAATTTCAACAATAACATTTGCCATTAATGCTGCAACAACAAGATAATTAGCTGTTGTAGGAAGTCCTAGGCCTAAAATCAAACAAAGAACCATAACCATAAATAATAAAATAATAATATTTCCACCTGAGATAACTTCGACAACCTCAATCATAGCGTTACTTAATCCAGTTGAACCAACAGCTCCTACTATAATACCAGCCGTGGCTATCGCTATAGCAACATTCACCATATTCATTGCTCCTCTAATCATCCCTTTGACTATGTCAGATAATCCTTCTTGAATTTGTTTCATTAACAATGAAAAATCATTCAGTTTTCTAAAATTAATTTTTTGAATTAACATAATTCCCATCATACAAATGATACTATAGAAAACTGAACTTCCTGCTGTCCATCTTTTAATAATTAATAAATAAATTAGTAAAAGTATTGGAATAAGAAAATGTATACCTGCTCTAAAAGTTTTTCCTAATTCAGGAATTTCATTTTTAGGCATACCTTTTAATCCAAGTTTTGAAGCTTCAAGATCTGAGATCCAGAATAATGATAAATAAACTATTACAGCAGGAATAAAGGCGTGTTTTATTACTTCAAAATAAGTAATGCCTAACATTTCAGCTATAATAAAGGCCGCTGCACCCATAATAGGCGGCATGATTTGACCATTAACTGATGCGGCAACTTCAATTGCCCCTGCTTTAACTGCAGGAAAACCAGTTTTTTTCATAATAGGAATAGTAAAAGTTCCCGTGGTAACAACATTTGCAATAGAAGAACCACTAATCATACCAGTTAATCCTGATGCCATGATAGACGCTTTTGCAGGACCTCCCCTAAACTTTCCTACTAAAGAAATGGCAAGACTAAGAAAATATTTACCACCTCCTGCGTAATCCAACATAGAACCAAATAAAACGAATAAAAAAACAAAACTGACTGATACTGAAATGGGTATTCCAAATATAGCCTCACCACCAAACCAATGATAACCTACTAATCTTTTTAGAGATAAGCCTTGATGGGAAATTAACTCTGGCATTGATTGACCAAAAATGGAGTAAATTAAAAAAATAGAGGCCACAATAACTAAAGGTGTTCCTATAGCTCTTCTTGTAGCTTCTAGTAGAAGTGCAATACCGATAAATCCAATGATTAATTCGGTAGGAAAATCATAAATGGTACCAAATATATTAATTGGTTGTTTTAGGAGTATGCCATTTCGATAAACAAGATTTTCATAATTATAAAAAAGATAAAATGTAACAAAAAAAGCAAGTATTGATAAAAAAAAATTAAAGTAATTAAATCTTTTTTTTCTGTTTTTATTATAAAAAGGAAAAGATAAAAAAGCTAAAAATAAAGCAAAACCTAAATGAATAGCTCTTGCAGGCACGTCTATAAATACACCAAATCCAACCATGAAAGGAAATGGTGATGCATACCATAATTGAAATAAAGACCATAAAAAAGCTATTGAAGCAACAAACTTAAGTTGCCAACCTGTAAGGATACGGGCTCTTCCTTCTGTCTCTTCTACTACTTGATTTACTTTTTCTTGTTTCATAATACAAAAAAACCCGCCTTAGATTCAAGGCGGGTTCTATTAAATAAATTTAAACTACATCCAACCTTGCTCTTTATAATATTTTACAGCTCCGTCGTGTAAAGGTGCTGATAAACCATTAGAGATCATTTGTTCTGGATCTAAGTTTGTAAAAGCTGGATGAAGTTTTCTAAAATCATCTAGATTTTCAAAAACTGCTCGCACAACTTCGTACACAACATCATCACTTACACTTGCACTTGACACAAAAGTTGCCATAACACCAAAAGTAGTAGCATCATTTGCTTGTGATTTGTAAAAAGTTCCCGCTGGAATATTTGCAAATGCATAATAAGGATTATCATTTACAAGTTTTTCCTCTGCAGCAGAGTCAAGATTAACAAAAGATGCGCCACAACCATCAATTGCTTGACCGATTGCTCCGTTTGGAACACCTACAGTGTAGGCAATAGCGTCAACCTTACCATCACATAGAGCTCCTACTTGTTCAGAAGAAGTTAATTCAGTAGCTTGTTTAAAATCACCAATACTCATTCCTCTTGCTGCCATTAAAACTTCCATTGTTCCTCTTTGACCGGAACCTGGATTTCCTATGTTAACAGTTTTACCTTTTAAATCATCCCAAGAAGATATTCCTGAGTTTTTACCAGCAATTAATTGGAATGGTTCTGGATGAACGGAAAATACCGCTCTTAAATCTCCATATTGATTACCTTCCCATTTAGAAGATCCATTATATGCATGATATTGCCAATCAGATTGTGCAACGCCAAATTGAAGTTCACCTTCTTTTATTTGACCAATGTTATAATTTGAACCACCTGTTGAAGGAGCGGCACATCTCAATCCGTGCTTACGTCCACTTTTTCTTCCTTCCGCAGCTTCTTTATGAACCATACGGCATACTGAGTTTCCAACAACAAAATAAACACCTGTTGGACCACCAGTACCAATTGATATAAATTCTGCAGCACTAACAGAAGCTGTTGGAACACTGAATGTTGCCACAACTGCTAATGATGCAAATAATGATAATATTTTCTTCATTTTACCTCCCAAAAAAAATTATTAAAAAATAGTAATATTTTATAGAGATAAATAAAGAAAATTAATTAATTATTAGTTATGATAAGTCTTAATAATGAAAATTAATGC
>JABHWG010000113.1 GCA_018657885.1 Pelagibacteraceae bacterium | reverse complement strand
GGCAATACTTGTGGCTGTTAGATAACTAGCATTATCTAGATTACCCATTAAGCCTGTATCAACAATGGCTACTAATGGAATAACAAGATTAGCAAAAAAAATTGGTATAGATAATTTTACAATATTTTGAATTGAAGATTTATCAGACATTATAATGATGTTTGAAAATAATTTTTATTAGAGGATCAAAAAATTAAATCGAACTCAAAGACATTTTCTTTGAATATTTTTTTTTAGGAGCACTTTTTATAACCCCTTGACCGCACCGCATTACTCCTCTTTTTTTATCAAATGTCATTTTGGGTTCACCATATAATTTCCAGTCATTTGATAACGCTTCTGTTACGCGGTGACAAAACTCTGATGTATCATCATCTGTTATAAATCTAAAACCTTTCATGTATGTTCCTTATAGTTGGTTTATTTTAATTTCTATAATTTTAATTAAATATTCGATGAGATCAACTTGTTGGTCTGGATTAAATTTATTGATATCTTTTGATCCCATAGCCACAACGAACATATCTTCCTGAAAATTAATTTTTAATAAGATATAGGATTTTATTTGCTGGGATTTATTAGGAAAATATAACAACACCCCTTTGGGATTTTGATTTAAGTTTGTGATAGCTTTCTCACGAAAATAACTTTTGGCTATTCTCGCATCTATTTTTTGTATCTCATTGATATCAATACTATCATTTGTACTGAAACAATTAATATATTCACAACCAAGAAGTAATTTAAAATCAGATAAGATCACGCTAAAGACTTTTGCTAATGATTTGCAATTTAAAATTTTAAGAGAAGATTTTAGAATTCTTTTTTGCGATTGCATATGACTTTTTCCAGCAAGTAAAATTTGTGTCATTTGATTTTGAATATCAATATTTTCCTGATTAATTTTTTTATATCGGTAAACTTGAAGATCGATAACTTTGTCTGAGCTCTCATCCTTAAGAGGAAATTGTAACTCCTTTAGTAGTTCTGGATGCTTTAGAAAAAAGTTTTTATTTTTTTTGAGAAAGTTTTGAACAAGATCTTCAGCAGAACTGTTTTCATCTTTTCTTTTCATTTATTTGGGTAAGATGGATTGTCCTGTTTTTTTCCAATCTTCTAAAAAAGCACTTAACCCTTTATCTGTTAATTCATGGTTGTATAATCCGTGAATAACTTTTGGAGGTAGCGTAGAGACATGTGCACCAATGACAGCTGCATCAATTACGTGCTGTGCTGATCTAATAGAGGCAACGAGTACTTCTGTTTTAAAATTGTAATTCTCATAAATATCGACAATATCTTCAATAAGGTCCATTCCATTTTCTCCCAAATCATCTAATCGACCAACAAAAGGAGAGATAAATGTCGCACCAGCTTTTGCGGCTAATAAAGCTTGTGCGGCAGTAAAACAAAGAGTGACATTTACCATAATATCTTTCTCTCTAAGTGTTTTACATGTTTTCAACCCATTAGGGGTAAGGGGAACTTTCACAGCAACATTTTTAGCAAGAGAGGCTAAGTATTTCCCTTCTTGTAACATGGTGTCAAAATCTGTTGCGGTAACTTCAGCACTTACTGGACCAGAAACGATAGAACAAATTGTTTTAATTGTTTTGGCCATATCATCACCATTTTTAGCAATAAGAGAAGGGTTTGTAGTTACTCCATCAACAAATCCAGTAGGGATGAGTTCTTCAATTTCTTTTATATTAGCTGTATCAACAAAAAATTTCATTGATTGCTGTATATCATATACGTGATATTTAAAAAGTTAAGATTATAAAAATTTTAGTATTGAATATGTATTATAATATCATTGTTGCCAGACCTTTTGATCAAGTCTTTACTTATGAAGATGACGATTCTCTTTTAGAAATAGGTCAAGTGGTTATTGTTCCATTTGGTAAGGCGATGGATGTAGGAATGATCATTGAAAGTGACGTAAAAAAACCTGAATATAAAATAAAAAAAATAGATACGATTATTAGTGGAGTAAAACTTAATAAAACAAATATAAGATTTCTAAAATGGGTAAGCGATTATACTCTTGCTCCACTAGGCTCTGTCTTAAAACTATTTACTATTAATAAAGATATCATTGCGTATCAACAAGATAGTGAAAGTGTCATTAATCCAGTTTTTAAATCAACTGTTTTAAATGAAGAGCAAGATAGAGCTAAAACAGATATTATTAAAATTCAGCAAAATTCAAATAAACCTATTGTTTTAGAAGGGGTAACAGGTTCTGGTAAAACAGAAGTTTACTTTGATTTAATTGAATTAGAAATTAAACAATCAAAACAAGTACTTATTATGGTGCCAGAGATAAGTTTAACACCTCAATTTGAAAATAGATTTAAAGAAAGATTTGGCATTGATATTGATATTTGGCACTCAAGGATTACACCTAAAAGACGAAAAGAAATTTGGCATAAATGTTATCAAGGGAAGCCTATTGTCATTATAGGTGCGCGCTCAAGCCTTTTCCTTCCTTTCAGTAATCTAGGATTAACTGTCATCGATGAAGAACATGATTCTTCATATAAACAAGAAGATAACATTAGGTATCAAGCTAGAGACCTAGCAGTCGTCAAATCTAATTTTGAAAAAAATAAATTGATTTTAGCATCTGCAACTCCCTCTTTGGAGACAACTAATAATATTAATAATAATAAGTACCACCGTGTTTTTTTATCTAAGCAATATTCGGGTCTACCTCTTCCAGAAATAAGTTTGGTTGATTTATCAAAAAATAAATTAGAAAAAAATCAATGGATTTCGTCTCTTCTAAAAAAAGAAATAGAAAATTGTTTATCCAATCAAGAGCAGGCATTAATATTTTTAAATAGAAGAGGTTATTCACCCTTAAGTTTATGTGTTGAGTGTGGTTATCGACACCAGTGTACCCAATGCTCTTCTTGGCTAGTGATGCACCAACAAAAAAAACGTTTACTATGTCATCAGTGTGGAAGTATTGAAGAAATGACTTTTGATTGTCCTAAGTGTTTAGCGAAAGAGTCAATAAAATTTATAGGACCTGGAGTTGAAAGAATTGCAGAAGAGCTCCAGCAAGTATTTTCTGATAAAGTTGTAAGTGTGATGTCGAGTGACTTAATAAATTCACCAAAAAAAATAAAAGACTTAATCACAAAGTTCACTAATAAAGAAATTGATATTATTGTAGCAACGCAAATAATGGCCAAAGGTTATGACTTTCCTAATTTATCCTTAGTTGGTGTTATTGATGCTGATGCAGGATTGTTTGGTGGCGACATGAGAGCAATTGAAAAAACTTATAATATGTTGCAGCAAGTAAGTGGTAGAGCAGGAAGATCTCAGCAGACAGGAAAAGTTATCATCCAAACATATTACCCTGAGCAACCTATCATTCAATCTTTACAAAAAAGAGATCGTACTTCTTTTATTAGAGAAGCCCTTAAGGAAAGAGAACAATTTAAAATTCCTCCTTTTGGCTTCATGACATCCATCATTATTTCAGGTTCATCTAAGGCTAATGTTGAAAAAACTTCACAAAAATTAGTTTTTTTTAAAAAATATTCTTCAGAAGTGGATGTTCTTGGTCCCGTAGAGGCCCCCATTAATTTATTGAAAGGACAATATCGTTACAGGATCTTGCTTAAAGGAAAAAGTAGGAAAAACCTTAATATTTTTACTAAAAAGATGGTCAGTTCATTAAAGATTCCATCAACTATTAGGGTAATTATTGATGTTGATCCATACACTTTTATGTGATTTATTCACAATTTAGGCCTAAATAAGCAAATTAACATATTTGACGCATAAACTGAGAGTTTACCTACTTTTTCTGATGTGTTAATAGCCTCTCACTAATTCCTTACGGAGAATAATTTAATGGCATCACAACTAGCATCAGGAGACCTAATATCGGATAGGTATGCTTCTGCATTATACGATTTAGCTGCAGAAAAAAAAGCTGTTGATCCTGTGTTAACCGATCTTTCTAATTTAAAGAATATTTTAAAAGATAATAAAGAATTAAACTTGGTTATCAAAAGTCCTTTAATTCCTTCTCCAGATAAACTTAATATTTTTGAAAGTTTATTAAAAAAAATAAATGCAAATGAACTAACAAATACGTTTTTAAAAGTAATTGAAAAAAATAAAAGATTTTCTAACCTAGCATCAATCATTACTCAATTTATTAAAATTAATTCTCATAAAAGAGGAGATGTATTAGCTGGCATAACTTCAGCAGATGAGTTAAATGATGATCAAAAAAATAATATTACCAATCAACTTAAAAATATTTTAGGTGATAAGTTATTACTGTCTTTTGATGTTGATAAAAATATTATGGGTGGATTAATTGTTAAAGTAGGATCAAAGATGATTGATACTTCTCTAGCTAATAAAATAAATAAACTTAGAATCGCAATGAAGGGGGCGTAATGGAAATTAAAGCAGCTGAAATTTCTTCAGTAATAAAAGATCAGATTGCCAATTTTGAAACTAAAGCAGATGTAGCTGAGGTTGGAACTGTACTTAGTGTTGGTGATGGTATCGCCCGCGTATATGGTCTAGACCAAGTACAAGCTGGTGAGATGGTAGAGTTTCCAGGCGGAGTTAAAGGTATGGCTCTTAACCTTGAAATGGATAATGTTGGTGTTTCAATATTTGGAGATGATACTGGTATTAAAGAAGGTGACACAGTTAAACGTACAGGAGAAATTGTTGATGTTCCTGTTGGAAAAGAATTATTAGGTCGTGTTGTTGATGGTTTAGGAAACCCTATTGATGGTAAAGGACCAATTCAATCATCTGAAAAAAGAAGAATAGAATTAAAAGCTCCAGGAATTATTCCTCGTCAAAGTGTATCAGAGCCAATGCAGACAGGTATCAAAGCGTTAGATGCTCTTGTCCCTGTTGGTAGAGGACAGCGTGAACTTATTATTGGTGATAGACAAACTGGAAAAACAGCAGTTGCAATTGATGCTATTTTAAACCAAAAAACAGTTAACCAATCAGATAACGAAAAAGAAAAATTATATTGTATCTATGTTGCTATTGGACAAAAAAGATCAACAGTAGCGCAGATTGTCAAAACATTAGAAGATAACGGTGCAATGGAATACACTATAGTTGTGGCTGCAACAGCATCAGAACCTGCGCCTCTTCAATTTTTATCTGCGTACACAGGTTGTACAATGGGTGAGTTTTTTAGAGATAATGGAATGCATGCACTTATTGTATACGATGATTTATCTAAGCAGGCTGTTGCGTATAGACAGATGTCTCTTTTATTAAGACGACCACCAGGACGTGAAGCATATCCAGGAGACGTTTTTTATATTCATAGCCGTCTTCTCGAAAGAGCTGCAAAAATGAGTGACGAACACGGTGGTGGAAGTTTAACAGCCTTGCCTATTATCGAAACGCAAGCTGGTGATCTTTCTGCATATATTCCAACAAATGTTATTTCAATAACTGACGGACAGATCTTTTTAGAGACTGACTTATTCTTTGCAGGTATTCGTCCAGCAATTAATGTAGGTTTATCTGTTAGTCGTGTTGGTTCTGCCGCTCAAACTAAGGCAATGAAAAAGATTGCAGGTCCTGTTAAATTAGAGTTGGCACAATATCGTGAAATGGCAGCGTTTGCACAGTTTGCATCTGATCTAGATGCATCAACTAAACAATTACTTAACCGTGGAGCAAGACTTGTTGAAATTCTTAAGCAAGGGCAATACTCACCACTAACCGTATCGGAGCAAGTTGTATCGATTTATGCTGGTGTGAGAGGTTATCTTGATAAAGTAGCAGTTAATGATGTTGTTCGTTTTGAAACGGAAGTTTTAAATGAAATGAGATCTAGTCATGCTGAATTATTAGATGCAATTGCCAATGAAAAAGAGTTATCAAAAGAGAATGATGAAAAATTAAAGTCAATCTTAGATAACATTATTGAAAAATTTACGAGTAACTAATTAATGCCAAGTTTAAAAGACATCAAAACACAGATTAACTCTGTAGTATCTACAAAGAAAATTACTACGGCTATGAAAATGGTCGCAGCAAGTAAATTACGTAGATCCCAAGAGAAAGCAGTTGCAGCGAGACCATATTCTTCACGTTTAGAAGAAATGCTGTCTTCCTTAGCTTCTTCAGCAGCATCTGGTGAAGGTGTTATTAAGCTTCTTACTGGTACTGGCAATGATCAAAATTATGTTGTTGTTCCAGTTAGTGCTGACAGAGGTCTTTGTGGTGGTTTTAATAGTAGTATTAATAGGGAAACTTTTAAGCTGGTAAAATCTCTTGAGAAAGATGGAAAAAATGTTCAACTGATGCCTGTTGGAAAAAAGAGTAGAGATTTTTTTAATCGTGCTATGAAAGATCAAATTGTTGAGAGCTTTATTGATTTAAATATTTCAAATACTGGCTACGAATCAGCACTGCAGGTATCAAACAAACTTCAAGATTTATACTTTGATGGGAAGTTTGATAAGTGTATTTTAGTATTCAACAAATTTAAATCAGCAATTTCTCAAGAAGTAACACAACAACAACTTATTCCATTGGATGTATCAGAGTCATCTAAGGAAGATAAGAAAGATGATAATGCGGCAAAGGCAATCTATGATTATGAACCTGATGAGGAAACTATTTTAAAAGACTTATTACCTAAAAATGTTTCCATTCAGATTTTTAAGGTCTTATTAGAGAGTGATGCAGGTGAGCACGGAGCTAGAATGGCGGCAATGGATAATGCTACACGAAATGCTGGTGAGATGATAGACGGTTTAACATTAAAATATAACAGAACGCGACAAGCGTTTATTACTAAAGAATTAATTGAAATTATTTCTGGAGCTGAATCAATTTAAAAGGGGGATATATGGCTAATAACTTAACTGGAAAAATATCACAAGTTCTTGGAGCTGTTGTGGATGTAGAGTTCGATGGTGAACTCCCTGCAATCATGAATGCTTTAGAACTGGATAATGATGGAACAAGACTACTGCTTGAGGTTGCTCAGCATTTAGGTGAAAATGCAGTTCGAACAATTGCAATGGATACAACAGACGGATTAGTAAGAGGTCAAACAGTAACAGATACAGGCGCCCCCATTTCTATGCCTGTAGGTCCTGAAACACTTGGTCGAATTATGAACGTAATTGGAGAGCCTGTTGATGAAAGAGGCGATATTGGAACCACAAAGACTTATCCTATTCACCGACCTGCCCCTGAGTTCGTTGAACAGTCTACAGAAACAGAAGTTCTAGTAACAGGAATTAAAGTTGTTGATTTATTAGCGCCATATGCCCGAGGTGGTAAAATTGGATTATTTGGCGGAGCTGGTGTAGGTAAAACAGTTTTGATTATGGAACTAATTAATAACATTGCAAAAGCACATGGTGGTTATTCGGTGTTTGCTGGTGTTGGTGAAAGAACACGTGAAGGTAATGATCTATATCACGAAATGATTGAGTCAGGCATTATTGATCTTAAAGGTAAGGATTCTAAGGTTGCCTTAGTGTATGGACAAATGAATGAGCCTCCGGGAGCAAGAGCAAGAGTTGCATTATCTGGATTAACGCAAGCAGAATACTTCAGAGATGAAGAGGGTCAGGATGTGTTATTCTTCGTTGATAATATTTTCCGTTTTACTCAAGCTGGATCTGAGGTATCAGCATTATTAGGACGTATTCCATCAGCCGTTGGTTATCAACCAACATTGGCAACTGATATGGGTGCATTGCAAGAGCGTATTACGACTACCAAAAAAGGATCAATAACTTCAGTTCAGGCAATTTATGTTCCTGCTGATGATTTAACAGATCCTGCTCCTGCAACATCTTTTGCTCACTTAGATGCAACAACAGTTTTGAACAGAGCAATTTCAGAAAAAGGTATTTATCCAGCAGTTGACCCACTTGATTCAACATCAAGAATTTTAGATCCACAAGTTGTTGGTGATGATCACTACAGAGTTGCTAGGGAAGTTCAAAGAGTGTTACAAACTTATAAAAGTCTTCAAGACATTATTGCTATTCTTGGAATGGATGAATTATCAGAAGAAGATAAACTAACAGTTGCAAGAGCTAGAAAGATTGAGAAGTTTTTGAGCCAACCTTTTTTTGTTGCAGAAATCTTTACCGGATCTCCAGGAAAATATGTTGATCTTGAAGATACTATTAAAAGTTTTGATGGTCTTGTTAAAGGTGAATATGATCACATGCCAGAAGCTGCATTTTATATGGTAGGCGGCATGGATGAAGCGATTGAAAAAGCGAAGAAATTAGAGGCTGAAGCAGCATAATGACAACAATTTCGTTTGATTTAGTTTCACCTGAAAACCTTATCTTTAATGATGAGGTAGGAATGATTATTGTTCCAGGAAAGGATGGCGATTTTGGCGTTCTTCCTGGACACAGCAAAGTAATGTCTTCATTAAGACCAGGCAGAGTAATGGTTTACGGCGAAGGTAAAAACTTATTAAAATCTTTTTTCGTGTCTGGCGGTTTTGCTGAAGTTAATCCAGAGAAATGTATAGTTCTTGCGGAGAGTGTTGATGAAATAAACACACTTGAAAAGTCAGCTATTGAAAAAGAAATTCAAGAGCTTGAAGGACAAGAAACAGATAAAGTTAATGAACAAATGATCATAGCTCAAGCAAAAATTGATGCTCTCAATTCAAATTTTTACGAAAAAATATAAATAAATTATAATAAATATTTATGCACTTCCTCCAATAATAAAATTGGATTCAATGTAGTTAATTTTTTTATGAGTTTTATTATTTAATTTTTTAATTAATAATTCTGCAGCAAGTAAACCTACTTTTTTATGATCCATATCTATGGATGTAATTGATGGATTAACATCGAATATTTCAGGTATAGTTCCACTAAAAGTTGAAAGACTAATATCTTTTTTTATTTTAATATTATTTTTTTTACAAAAAATATGAGCATCTAAAGCAAATAAGTCATCTGCATAAACAACTACGTCAATTTTTTCTTTAGAGGAAATAATTTTACTCATAGAGTCTGCACCAGGATTTTGACTCTTTGTTAGCAGATTGTCTTTTTCTTTTTCCTTATAGTTTATTAATTGACTAATTTTCATACCGTGTTTTTGAATTGTTTTCTTAAAGCCTTTATAGATAAGAGAAGTGTGTAAAGATTTAGACTCCAAACTTGTTCCAACAAAAGCAATGTTATTATAATTTTTTTTTATCAAATAATCTGCCATACGAACACCAGCATTTTCATAGTCAACACCAACAAATGTATCTACTGGATTACTTGTAGCTGTTTCTACCAAAGGAATTTTTATTTCCATAAGTTTTTTTCTGACATTTCGTGAAGTAATATTTCCCACTATTATTAATCCTTGAGGGTTCCATTTTAGTATATTTTCAAATATTTTTTCTTCGCTTGATATACCGTCATTGCTAAGTAAAAAATTTTGAAAACCTTGTTTGTGTAAAACTTTGTTTATACTTCTCATATAATGAATAGCTGCAAATCGAAGATATGGAATATAAATAGGAATTATTTTTGTGTTTCTGGAGGCAAGAGATGACGCAATAGGATTTGGGGTATAGGATAAATTTTTTGCTGCCTCACTTATTCTATTCTGAAGTTGTGGAGAAACAAGTGAAGAATTTTTAAAAAATCTTGAAACACTCATCGTCCCTACATTAGCAAGTTTTGCCACATCAATGATTGTTGCATTTTTTTTAATCATTTTTTATTATTCTTATTTCTTTAGAAAAATTTGTAAGAACATTTGGAGAGTTGTCTGTAATCAAAACATCATCTTCTATTCTTATTCCAAATTTACCAGGTAAATAGAGGCCTGGCTCTATTGTAATTATCATGCCTTCTTCTAAGCTAGAGTGATTACCTCTTACGATATATGGATCTTCATGCACATCTAAACCTAAACCATGTCCAGTTTTATGGACAATAAATTCTTTAAATCCTCCATTTTCTAAAACATTAGTAGTTGAGTCATCAATTTCATGCATAGTTTTAGGTATAATTGAATTTTTAATTCCAATTAAATTTGCTTCAAGTACGTTATTGTAAACATTTTTTTGTATTTCATTTATTTCTTCTAGAAAAAAAGTTCTTGTAATGTCTGCATTGAAACCTTGGTATGTTCCTCCAAAATCAAATAAAATGGCATCACCTTTTTTTAATTTATTATTTTCAGAGGAATGTCCATGAGGAAGAGCAGAATTTGCAGCACTTAATACAATTGGATCAAAAGAAATACCTTCAGCCCCATTTTGATATAGTTGCTGGATTAGAAACTGTTTAACCTCAAGTTCACTCATCCCAATTTTTATATAATTTAAGGTGTTTTCTAGAGAAACTTCAGAAATATTAATTGCTTTACTTAAATAATCTACCTCTTCTTTATCTTTATTAAGTCTTATGGAAGATATTTCCTTGTGAAAGTTTAATAGAGTTATTTTAGAAAAATTTTCTTTAAAGGCTTCTGTTTCAAAAAATCTGATTCTTTGTCCTTCGACGCCTATTATTTTTATATCTCCAATAATTTCACTCGCTTCTTTAAATGCATCGTTGTAACCATTTTTATCATGCCAGCTTATTACATTTGCAGAAAGACCAAGTTTATTAAAACTGTCAACTTCTAATGATGGCAGAATAGCAATTAATTCTCTTTTTTTAGTAATTATTAGAGTTGTAGGCCTTTCCATCAGATGAAAATTTCCACCAGTTATGTATTTAAAGTTTGATCCTGGGACTAATGCTACAGCATCTAGGTTTGAATTATCAAGAATTTTATAAATTTTTTCTACTCTATTATTCATTATTTAATTTCCTTTTGTTTATCTAAGAAAAGAGCCACTACACACTTTGAAATAATATTCATTTTCTCTTGATGTATTTTTGTAAAATAGTTTTTTTTGTGTAAAATATTAATACATCCGATAGTTTTTTTATTATAAGTTACAACTTGATTAAGAATTGCTTCACAGCCAAGTGAAGTAATGATTTTATGATCATAAAAATATTTTTCTATTATTTTTTTGTTATTACCAATAAAAGAGCGTCTTTTTTGTACAGTCATAACAGCCCAATAATTGTTTGGTAATTTTTTAGATTTGCCAATTGGATATTTATTTTCATCTGAAGAATATATTCTTTTTGCAAATTTTTGATTGTTACTAAAAATCATGAAAGTTAATAACTTGAAACCTATTTCTTTGCGTATTAATGCAACTACTTTTTTAATGACAGTTTCATGGCTCTCATATTTTAAATAAATATTATAAATTTCTTTTTCTAATTTATTCATGGTTTTGCAGCCTCCTCTTCATCAGTAATTGTTGGAATTGATCTTATTAATTCTTTTGTATATTCTTGTTTTGGAGACTCAAACACCTTTTGTGTATCATTCATTTCAACTATATTTCCTTTATTCATAACTATTGTTTTATCTGAAATATTTCTTACTACTGCCAGATCATGAGTGATAAAAATATATGTAAGATTTAGTTTTTCTTTAATTTCAGCAAGTAAGTTTAGAATTTTTAATTGAATTAAAACATCCAAAGCGGAAGTAGGTTCATCAAAAATTATTATTTCTGGTTCACAAGCTAGAGCTCTTGCCACTGATATTCGTTGTCTTTGCCCACCTGATAAAGAATATGGATGTCTCTCCAGGTAACTTTGATCTAAATCAACATATCTTAATAATTCTATTATTTTACTTTTTACATCTTCTCGAGGACAAATATTATGAATTTTAAGTGGTAATTCTAAAGTTTGATAAATGGTTTTTTTTGGATTTAGAGATGATAAGGGATTTTGTTGAACGAATTGAATTTTTTTTCTTAATCCTTTATCGTTAAAATTAATTTTTTTGTCATTATATAAAATTGTACCAGCGGTGGGTTCTTCAATCCCAAGAATTAAATTTGCTAAAGTTGTTTTACCTGATCCTGACTCTCCCACAATTGACACTGAGTCATGTTTTTCAATATTAAAGCTAACATCGTTTACAGCAATAACATTAGAAAAGCCTACTTTAAAAATTTTTTTAACATTTTGTATTTTTAATAAAGGTTCTGACATATCTAATGAGTAAATTTAGGTTGGCTTAAATAATTAATATTTTCAGCATTAAGACTAGGTAGTTGTGAACTATTGATTTTAGGAATAGCTCGTAAAAGTGTTTGTGTATAAATATGTCCTGGTGAATTAAAAATTTGCTCAGTGGTTCCTTCTTCTAAAATCGATCCTTGATAAATTACATAAATTCTATCAGCAAATTCTCTTACAACCCCCAAGTTGTGACTAATCAACAACATAGACATTTTTTTTTGACTAATTATTTCTTTCATTATTTTTAATACTGTTTTTTGAACCGTAACATCTAAAGCGGTTGTAGGTTCATCTGCGAGTATTAATTTTGGCTTGTTAATCATAGCCATACTGATCATTACTCTCTGAGCCATACCCCCACTTAATTGGAAAGCGTATGAATTAAGAACTCTTTGAGGGTCTTCAATTTTTACATCACGAAGAAGATTAATAAAATATTCATCTATATTTTTTTTATCATAGTTTTTGTTATGATTTTCTAGTGCCTGTAACATTTGCTTTCTTACAGTAAAAAAGGGATTCATGGATGAGACTGGGTCTTGAAAAATCATTGATATATCGTTACCTCGAATTTTTTTTATTTGTGAACTACTTTCTTTCAAAAGGTCTTTGTTTTCGAAAAATATTTCTCCACTTTTTTTAATATTTGGATTAGATAATAATCCTAATATCATTCTAGCTGTAACAGATTTACCAGAACCAGATTCTCCTACCAATGCAACTTTTTCACCATGTTTTATATTTAATGATATTTTTTTTAGTGCAGTTGTAATTCCTTCAAAATGCTTAAATTTAACCTCTAGATTTTTAATAGAAAGTATTGTCATAACTCTACATCGAATAAATCTTTAAGACCATCCCCTAACAAGTTAAAACCAAGTACTATGACTAAAATTGCTAGACCAGGAAATACTGACAACCACCAAATATCAGGTAAATATTTTGATCCTTGTGAAACCATTGTCCCTAAATCTGGAGTGGGAGGTTGAACACCCAAGCCTAAAAAACTAAGAGATGAGCCTATTAAGATAACAAAGCCCATATCCAAGGTAATTTTTGTAATTAGTGAAGCGCTACAATTAGGTAAAATTTCTTTAAAAATAATATGAAAATTAGAAGCGCCAACTATTCTAGCAGAAACAACAAAACCTTCATTTTTAATAGATCTTGTTAAATTATAGACTAGTCGAGTATACCAAGGCCACCACATCATTGATACAGCTATCATGGCGTTAGTTAAAGTAGGTTTTAAAAATGCCATTATTGATAAAGCTAATACAAGTGGAGGAATTGATAAAAAAATATCTGTTATTCTCATTATTATAGCATCTATTTTTCCTCCAAAATATCCAGCAACTAAACCAAGACTTGTTCCAATTGGAACAGCAATGCATAAAACAATTACACCTAAATATAGCGATGTTCTGTATCCAAAAATTATCCTTGAAAAAGAGTCCCTTCCAATCTTGTCAGTACCGAAAAAGTAAGTTGATGAAGGAGATTTAATTTTATTTGGTATATCTACAAAAGGCCCTGCATGCTCAGGAAATGGAGTTAAATAATTTGCAAATACTGCCATCAAAACTATTAATGAAACAATTAATAAGCCTAAAACAGAAAGTGGATTTTTAGAAAATTTATACCAGCCTCTAGATTTGAATAATTTCATTATTTTCCACTCAATCTAATTTTTGGATTTAGATATGCCACTATTAAATCAACAATTAAATTTGTAAAAACAAAGAAAGTAGCTATTATCATTGTTGTGGCAGTAATTGCATTAAGGTCTTTATATAAAATTGCTTGAACCCCATATTTGGCAATACCTGGCCATGCAAAAACAAACTCTACAAGAAAAGCATTTCCCAACATAGCCGCAAAATCTAAACCTAATATAGTTAAAGTCGGAATCATAGCAGGTTTAAGAGCGTATTTAGTTGCAATTTTAAATTCATTGTAACCATATGCTCTCGCCATTTCTATATATTGTTTATCATAGACCTCAGTAATATTTGACCTTGTTAATCTCGAGGCTTGTCCTAGAGCACCAAGTGAAAGAGCAAGAGCAGGTAATATAATATGTTTTAATGCATCAATCGTTACATTAAATTGACCTCTAATGATGCTATCAAGAATTATCAGACCTGTTATTCTTTCAGGAGCAACAGTATCTTGTGATAATCTGCCAGCAACAGGTAAAATATCTAAATAAAAAGCAAAAATAATCATAAGAAAAACTGCCCAAACAAAACTGGGTGTAACAACCCCAAGTAAGGAAATAAATCTTGATATATTGTCTATTGCTTTGTCTTTAAATCTTCCTGCTAATATCCCTAAAGGGACTCCTACAAAAATCATAATTAGAGAAGCAAAAATAATTAATTCTAGAGTTGCTGGAAAGTATGTAGATACATCAGTGGTTACTTTTCTTTTAGTATAAACTGATTCTCCTAAATCACCCTTTGTGATGCCTTTAATAAAAAACCAATATTGAATATGAATAGGGTCATTTAAGTGCAATTTATCTCTATATTTCTCAACCATTTCTTGAGTAGCTGTTGGCCCTAATGCCATCCTTGCAGGGTCACCAGGTATCATTCTGGCAATGATAAATATTAATATTGAAACACCAATTAATACAATTGCTGCACTATAAAATCTTCGTAATAAATAAAGTTTAATGTTCAATGTAAAATAAAATAAACCACCCTTAAAAAAGGGTGGTTTAAAGATAATATTAGTTAGGAACTTCCATTAATCTGAAAGAGAAGTTTTGCGCCATAGTTGAAAATCCATATGTCGCTGAATCTTCAAGTGTTGGTGCATTGATTTCATCTCTCATAGCATATACTGTTACTAAATCACTAATGAACAAGTCTGGTTGCATATCCACAATAGCTTGTTGAAAGCTTTCATAGATGGCTACTCTTTCTTGACCATCAATCGTTGTTCTCCCAGCATTAAGCATTGAATCAATATTATCATCTTGTACCCACTCAGTAGATTGCCAAGTACCAGCTGCTGCAGAATGATACATATTATATATTAATCCATCTGGATCAGGTGTCTGCGCCTGCACTGCAACAATACTTAAATTTGGTGTTGTTTCTGGTTTAGTAACTTGCTCAGTAAAAACAGCCCATGGTAAAGTTTCTACTGAAGCTTCATAACCAATAGCCATAGCACCTTGTTGCAGAATTAGAGCCCATGATTCTTCAAAAGGAACTTCTGCTATCCAATTAATAGTAATTTTGAGATCATCACCACTGTACTTACATTTAGATAAATAATCTTTAGCTTTATCTAAATTATATTCCACTAGTGGTACATCATCAGAATACCCAATCATTCCTTGAGGAATAGGTCCTCTAGCTTTTTGACCTGCAGCTATATCATCAGTAACTTGAAAAGTTCCAACAAGAGAGTCATAATCAAGTGCATAAGCAAGAGACTTTCGACAGTTAACATCATCTAATGGAGCTCTAGTAGTATTAATTTTAAAATACCATCCACCAGCACTTACTACTTTTGCCAGCTTATCACCAGAGTCTGCAATTGCTGCTTTAACATCTGTAGGTAGCCAGTTACTACTTATGTCATGCTCATCGTTAGAAATTAAAGTTCTTACAGTTGGAGCATCTAAGTTATATCTTAGTATAGCTTCATTTGGAGCTATTTCAGCAATACCTAAAAAATAGTTATTGTTTTTAGCCATTCTTGTTTCAACATTTGGATCATGGGCAGTAATTGAATATGCCCCTGTACCAGCTGAGTTTGCAAGAAGATATTCCTGACCCCAGTCTCCATCACTTTCATTTGCTTTTAATGTTTCTGAATCAACAATATAAAAACGAACTAATGAGGACATAAAAGGAGCGTAAGGTTCATTTAGTTCAAATTGAACTTTATGATTATCTATTTTTTTTATTCCCTTAACCCAACCATCAAAAAGATATGACCATCCAAGTTTTAATCCCATTAATCTCTCATAAGAGTAAACTACATCATCAGCAGTCATATCATTCCCACTAGAGAATTTAACATTTTCATTTAAATGAAAAGTAATTGTAGTACCATTATTGCTAACTTCCCAGTCCTTTGCTAGTTTACCAATTACTGGTCCACCACCCTGAGGTTCAGTAACAAGAGCGTCATATACATTCTCCATTATGATACCATCAGCAAAGTCGGTAGCTTTTGCAGGGTCCGCCTCCCCAATTGCAACTTCGTCTAGCCTTAGAGTTCCCCCAGCAAAAATGCTAAAACTAAATAATGAGGTAACTAAAAAAGCTAATATATTTATTTTAAATATTTTCATTTTGCCTCCTAAATATTTCAGTATGGTAACGCTACCATGAATATAAATATTTAACAATGTTGTTTTTACGTACAAAAGAGTAAATTTTAGGGTTTATAATTGATTAATTCTAAACTTTTAATTGTGGATAATGTTTTTTTGCATATTCAATGGATATGTAACCTTGTTTTAAGTCATTTAAAATTTTTTTATTTGATCTTAATGATGATTTCCCATATCCACCACCACCACCTGTTTTAAAGATCAAGCTATCTCCCTTATGTAATTTCAAACCTGTTTTTTTTGGTACGTTTGAAGATTCATTTTTTCTATTTAAAATTACATTATTAGCTCTACCCTCGCCTCCCTCATTTATACCCCATGGAGGGAATTTAGTTCTTTCTACAACTGTAGTTACGTATGTTTCTTCTAACATTTCAAACTCTAGGTCTAAACCTAAACCACCTCTATACTCTCCTGGTCCACAAGAATTTTGAGCTAATTCAATTTTTTTGACTAGCCAAGGATTTCTACTTTCCCAAATTTCTGTTGGGGAGATTCTTGTACCAGCTGAATTATGATGCATCGAAGTAATGCCATCACCTCCATTAAAACCTCCCTGTCCAATTGGATGAGGAGAACCGTCAGCCCATGGCTCGTTATTATTTTTTCTTTTACCCCACCAAACTGCTGCTCCTAAACAACCACCACTTGAAGCAGGAAATGCGTGAGGAATTTTTTCAGACAATATTTTATATATTATTTCTATTACCTGAAGCCCTGCCCAACCATTTAAGAAGCAAGGTGCAGGAGAAATAGGATCAAACATAGTTCCTTGTTTTGTTTTAATAATTAAGGGTTTAAAAAATCCTTCATTTGGCTGCTCTCCATTTCCAGCCATCATACTGAATGCTACTCTTGCCTTTGAAACTGTTGAAGGAAGAGGGCAATTAATTGGCCCATTTTGTTGTTCAGGAGTTTCTGAAAAATCTAACTCAAGATCAGATCCTTTTACATTTATATTAATTTTAAATTTAACAGGATCCTTATCTACACCATTACTATCCATTTGACCCCATCCCGAATACTTTCCATCAGGTATTTTAGATATAGTTTTTCTTACCAATTTTTCTCCATGTTGATAAATTTTAGAGACACAAGAATCAAAAGTTTGAATACCAAACTTATTAACAATCCTTTGTAGAGCTGAAGCACCCGCTTTGACTCCATTTAATTGGGCATTAAGATCTCCAATTATAGCCTTAGGCACTCGTGAGTTAGCGACAATTAATTTATAAATGTCTTCTACAAGTTGACCTTTATTGTAAAGCTTTAAACCTGGATAAATAGTTCCTTCTTGGAATACATCAACCGTATCAGTAGAGTATGGTTCCTTCCCACCAGTATCAAGCCAGTGTGCTTTAATAGCTGTGTATCCAATTAATATTTTGTGTTTGAGAAATACTGGCATAACGATAGCTGCATCTTGAGAATGAGATCCTGAACCATATGGGTTGTTATATAAAATTATATCTCCCTCATATAAATTTTCTTCACCCCCAACTTCTTCTACAGCAGCTTGTACACAAAAACTTAATGTTCCCATAAAGCCAGGTAAGCTTGGTGATTGAGAAAGCATACAAAAATTTTTATCATAAATTGCACTTGCAAAATCTAACACCTCATAAATTATTGGAGAAAATGCAGTTCTAATTAAAACTCTCTTCATCTGTTCAGCAGCTGAGTTGAGACTATTTCTGATTATTTCAACTAATACCGGATCAATGTTTTCATCAATGTTTTCATAACTTGTTTTAGACTGAAAAGTTCTGATCATAAAAATATAATATTTGTTGAATTAATATTTCTATCATGGTAGCGTTACCATAGTAAACTTAAATATTTTATTTTGGGAGGATAAAAATTTTGGCATCAAGAATAGGTGTAGATATTGGGGGAACGTTTACAGATTTCATTATGTACAATGAAAGAGATAACTCAATTACTATTGATAAAATACCCACCACACCCTTAGAACCTCAGAAAGCAGTAATAGAGGTTGTTAAAAGAAATTTAAACGAACAAAAAATTAAAGAAATTGATTTTTTTTTACATGGAACAACAGTGGGTCTCAATGCTTTACTGGAGAGAAAAGGATCAAAAGTAGGAATGTTATGCACAAAAGGTTTTAGAGATGTAATTGAGATAAGAAGGGGTGATAGAGATGAAATGTACAATTTGTTTTGGCAACCAAGTGAACCTCTAGTTCCAAGATACTTACGGTTAGAACTAAATGAAAGAATGTTTGCAAGTGGTGATGTGCATATATCTTTAAATGAAGATGAAATAAAAAAAGCTTGTAAATATTTTATTAAAGAAGGTGTCACAAGTATTGCAGTATGTTTAATTAATTCTTATGCAAACAACGATCATGAAAAAAAAATTGAAAAACTTTTAAGAAAATTTGGATTTGAAGGCTATATTTCCTTGTCCTCAGTAGTATCTGGTGAGTACCGAGAATATGAAAGGACAACAACAACAGTAATTGACTCTTTTGTAAAAGCAAGAATGTCTAATTACTTAAATAATCTAAGAAATGAATTAAAAAGTTTAGGTTTCAAAGGTAACTTTTTGGTAACAAGATCAGGGAGTGGCTCAATGACATTTGATGAAGCTGAAGAAAGACCTTTTGAAACTATCATGTCAGGGCCAGTAGCAGGAGCAGAAGGCGCAGGAGAATTATCGAGAACCTTTAAAAATATTAATATGGTTACTGCTGATGTAGGTGGAACTAGTTTTGATACTTGTTTAATTTTAGATGGGAGGCCACAAATACAATTTGAAGGAAGGATAGTTGGGCTGCCAATCCAATCCCCATGGGTTGATGTAAGATCTATTGGAGCTGGCGGTGGATCAATAGCGTATCTTGATGAAGGTAGTTTATTGAGATCAGGACCAAGAAGTTCAGGAGCGCAACCAGGTCCTGCCTGTTATGGAAGGGGAGGTGTAGAACCAACCACAACAGATGCAGCCTTTTACTTAGGAATGCTTGGAGAAGGAAATTTAGCTTCTGGACTAAAGTTGAAAAAAGATTTAGCAGAAAATGCTCTAAAATCTGTTGGTTCAAAAATTAACCTTTCTGCATTTGAGGTTGCTAAAGGAATTTTAAAAATAAGTAGTGCAAATATGGCTGATGCTATTCGAGAAATTACAATTGAACAAGGTATTGATCCTCGTGAATTAAAGCTTTTAGCATTTGGAGGTGCTGGACCTTTAATGTCAAATTTAATTGCAAAAGAATTAGATATTAAAGAAATAATTATACCACCTTTCTCAGGAAATTTTTCAGCATGGGGATTGCTAGGTGCAGATCTTTTACAGATGACGGCTCAAACAAAAATTTTAAGACTAAGTCAAGAATCTCTTGATCAATGTAATACGATTTTAGATAGATTGTTTCAAGATTTGGAGGACAGACAAAAAATTAATTTTAAAATTTTAGAAAAAATAAAAGAAATATCTTTAGATATGCGTTGGATGGGTCAAGAACACACTATAACACTTAAACTTATTGATGAAAAAAATGGTAAAATTACCTGCAACGTAGACAAAATCAAAGAAATGTTTGTTAATGATTATGAAAAAACATTTGGTAGTAAGTTAGATACGGTTATAGAAATTGTTTCAATTAGAGCTTCTTTAAGAGTACCTCTTCCAAGAAAAACAGGAAGTGGAAAGATTAATGAAGAATTAGCAATATCAGCAAATGATAAAATTAAATGTTATTCTTTTGATTCAGATCAGCTTGAGGAATTTCAAATTATTCAAAGATCACAAATTGATAAAGAATTTTCAGGACCAGCTATCATTTTAGAAAGTACTGCTGTTACCTATGTTGATAAAAATTATATAGTTAACAAAGATAAAATGGATCATTTAATTATTACAGACACAAAAATGAAAAATGAATAAAGATTTACATCATTATAAATGTGGTATTGATAGAAAAGTTCAAAAAACTGACGTTGATCCCATCACTACTCAGATTGTTCGAAATAGTCTTAACTCAGCAGCTGAACAAATGAAAAGAGCGTTATGTCGTACAGCAATGTCCCCTATAATTTATGAAGTATTAGATTTTGCTGCAGCAATTTATGACAGAGATTTAAGAATGTTATCACAAGCTCCAAGCCTCCCTCTTTTTATGGGAACTCTCAACTTTTGCATTGAAGAGGCTGTAAAAGGTGTTGGAGGTGAGGAAAACTTATATGAAGGAGATATTATAATTTATAATTCTCCATATGGCACAGGTTCACATCCACAAGATGCGGCATTAGTTATGCCAGTTTTCTTTGAAGGAGAGCTAATTGCGTACACTGCAATTAAAGCTCACTGGTTAGATATAGCAGGTAAAGAACCTTACTCAACAGATACAGTTGATGTTTTTCAAGAAGGAACAGTTTATCCTGGGGTTAAATTATATAGTAAAGGAAATTTAGTTAATGATATTTTTAAAATGTGTATTGCTAATACAAGAGTTCCAAACTCTGTAGCAGGAGATATTAATGCTCAAGCGATAGGTGTAAGAACAGGAGAGAGAGCTTTAAAAAGAGTTGTGTCGAAATATGGATTAAAAAAATTTAGAGAAGCTGTTGAAGAAATATTTGATGCAGGAGAAAAAATAGTAAGAAAATATCTAAAAGACATTCCTAATGGTGAATATTTTGGATCTGGGCAAATGGATAATAACGGTGTTGAAGAAGGGTCTGTCCCCTTTGATGTAAAAGTCCTAATAAAAGATGACTCAGTTGTTTTAGATATGTCAGAAGCTCCACCTCAGCAAAATGGACCAATTAATTGCCCTCTTCCTTCAACAGTATCAACTGCAAGAGTTGCTATGAGCATGTTAGCAGGAAGTAACGAAGCTCCTAACGAAGGTTTTTTTAGACCTATTGAAGTTATTACAAAAAAAGGAACGCTTTTTCATCCATTATCACCTGCTCCGTGTTTCTTATATGGATGGCCTGCACTTCAAGCTATGGAAGTTTTTTATAAGGCTCTTGGGTCTAAGCACCCAGAAAAAGTTCCTGCTAGTAGTGGTGGTTGTATAAACGCTGTTGTGTATTGGGGTCAAAAAAAGTTAACGGGTGAGCCTTGGGCTGATGGATCTCCACATCCTATAGGACAAGGTGGTAGCGTACATGGAGATGGAGCAACGTGCTTACATCATGCAGAATCTGCAACAAGGTTTGCACCCACTGAAGTTTGGGAAAACCGGAATCCATGGTTAGTTACACGTGTAGAATTAATTCAAGATAGCTGTGGGGCAGGAAAAAATAGAGGTGGATTAGGAGTAAATATAGAAATAGAAATGTTAGAGGATACCTTTGCAACTACAGTATGTGAAAGAACTGAGTTAGAGCCTTGGGGCTTAAATGAAGGTAGGGAAGGGTTGGCAAATAATTGTTTCTTAATCAATGATGATGGAACAAAAAAATCTATACCAAAGGCCACAAGAGTTTTAATTAAAAAAGGAAATAAAGTTTTGATACAAAATGGAGGAGGAGGAGGTTATGGACATCCAAGTGAAAGACAAAAAGAAAAAGTATTGGATGACTATAAGCAAGAATATATATCTAAAGAATATATTAATAAATATTATCCTGAGGTAGTGTTAAATGATTAGAGTGGCAACAGATGTTGGAGGAACATTTACTGATCTGGTTTATTTTGAAATTGATGAAAAAACAAAAAAAGCTAAAAAAATTTCTAACGCAAAATCTGATACCACCCCTCCAAATTATGAACAAGGTGTATTTAAAGCTATAAAAAAATCTGGAATATCTATTTCTGAAGCTATATTTTTTGCACATGGAACAACAGTTATAATTAATTCTATAACTGAAAGAAAAGGTTCGGTTACAGGTTTAATTACTACAAAAGGTTTTAGAGATTCTTTAGAGATTGCAAGAGGAGATAGGCCTGATTTTTTTAATCTTCGTTATAAAAAACCTAAACCATTTATTCCAAGATATCTAAGAACTGAAGTTCCTGGTAGAATGGATTTTCTAGGTAAGGAGATTGAAAAATTACAGCTAAATGATCTTAAGAAAATTATTAAATCATTTAAGTCTCATAATGTAAAATCAATTGCAATTTGCCTTCTACACTCATATGCAAATCCAAAACACGAACAGGTATTAGCAAAAAAAATAAAACAACAATGGCCTGAATTTGAAATAGTTACCTCTAGTGAGCTTACAAGGGAGTGGAGAGAGTATGAAAGAACAAATACAACTGCACTTTGTGCTTATGTGAAACCTATAGCTAAAAATTATTTAGATAATTTATTTATTGAACTTAAAAAATATAAATTTAAAGGCAATCCATATGTCATGCAATCGAATGGAGGTATAGATACTTTTGAAAGTACTAAAAAAACACCTTTAACTATTATTGAATCTGGACCAACAAGTGGCGTTTTAGGAGCCGCTGAAATTGGAAAATTAATTGGAGTAAAAGATATTATAGCACTTGATATTGGCGGCACTACAGCAAAATGTTCATTAATAGAAGATGGTAATGTGAAAATTAATACAAATTATTGGATCGAGAAAAACCGTACCTCAGCTGGATACCCTGTAATGCTACCTGTTGTAGATATTGTTGAAATTGGTAATGGCGGAGGAAGTATAGCGTGGGTAGATGATTATAAAAAATTACATGTAGGTCCACAAAGTGCAGGTGCAAGTCCAGGACCTGTATCTTATGGAAAAGGTGGAAATAGTATCACTACTACTGATGCAAATTTATATACTAAAAGAATAAATCCATCATATTTTTGTGGTGGAGAAGTTAATGCTGATATTAAGTCTGTAGATAAACACATCAGCACATTATCTAAAAAATTAAAATTAACTAAAATTGAAACTGCCAGAGGTATTATTAGAATAGCAAATAATAATATGACAAATGCTTTAAAATTAATTTCTGTTAACAAAGGCCATGATCCTAGAGATTTTACATTAGTTGCTTTCGGAGGTGGTGGTGGAATGCACGCTACCTCTTTAGCAATGGAACTAAATATCCCTAACGTGATTATACCCATAAACTCTGCAGTATTTTCAGCATGGGGTATGTTAATGAGTGACTTGAGAAGGGATTTTATTTTAACTAAGCTAAATAAAATGGATATTGATTCACTTGGTTCAATAAATGAAACATTTAAAAAAATGGAAACTAAAGCAATCTCTAATTTTAAAAAAGAAAAAATACATAAAAACTTAATTCAGTTTCAGCGCTATGCTAGTTTAAGATATTTGGGACAAGACCATTCTGTAGAAGTTTTACTTCCTAGTGGTACGTATGATAAAAAAGAACTAAATAAAATACTTATTTCTTTTCATAAGCAGTATGAAAAAGAATTTACTTATAGTTTAGATAACCCTGTAGAACTTATACAATTTCATCTAGTTGCTGTAGCTAAAATTGAAAAACCCAAGCTGGAGAAAAGAAAAAAAACAGGGAGAGAAGTTAGAGAAGCAATTAAATCAAAAAGGAAAGTTGATTTTGATCAACTTGGAGAGCGTATTTCAGATATATACGATTTTGATAAACTTGAACCTAATATGGTTTTTAATGGACCAGCAATAGTTGAAGACTCTAGCACAACAGTTGTCGTATTTCCTGGGCAAAGATGCAAAGTTGATGACTATGCCAATCTTCATATTAACACTCAAAAGAAAAAATAATGGCAAAAAAAATTGATCCGATTACTGTAGAAATAATTCAGAGCTCATTACAAGCTGCTTGTGATGAAATGTTTATTGCAATGAGAAAAACAGCAATGAGTTCAATAATATATGAAGTATTAGATTTTGGAACTGCAGTAACTGATTCAAATGGAAACATAGCTGCTTCAGGTGCTGGTATTCCAGCTTTTATTGCAATGTGTGATAAGGCTGTTCAGGCAGTTTTAAAAAAATTTGATGATAAGGATATAAATCCTGGAGATATTTTCGCAACCAATGACCCATATAATGGAGGGGTAACCCATTTAAATGATGTTATAGTTGTGATGCCTGTTTTCTCGGGAAAAAAAAGAATTGCATGGACTGCAAACATAGCACATTGGCCTGATTTAGGTGGAATGGCACCAGGTGGAATATCTGCAGATGCAACAGAAATATTTCAAGAGGGATTACAATTGCCAGTTATTAAATTATTTAATCAAGGAAAACCAATTCAATCAGTTATCGATATTATTATTTCTAATAGTAGAGTGCCTCAGTATACAAAAGGAGACATGTGGGCTGCAATCGCATCCATAAGAGTTGGAGAGAAAAGAATTAAGGATATATCAGAAAAATATGGCAGAGATACTTTTGAAAAATCAGTTGATCTTTTTATGGAATATGGAGAGAATTCATCATTAGATTCATTAAAAAAATTAAAAAATGGAACGTATTATGGAGAAGATTATTTGGATAATGGAAAAAAAATCCAAGTAAAAGTAACAATTACCAATAAAGAATTTATTGTAGATTTAAGAAATAATCCAGTACAAGACACAGGTCCTAATAATGCATCTTATGATGGGACAGTTGTATCAGCTCAAATGGCTTTCAAGGGCGTTACTTCAAGTGATTTTATTTGTAATGCTGGAACTTTTAGACCGCTTAAAGTTATTTGTGATGAAGGATCAATGTTCAATCCAATAAGACCTGCAGCTCAAGGTATTTATTATGAAACTGATATTAGATCGTATGATTTAATTTGGAAAACAATCTCACATCTTAATCCAGATAAATCAACAGCTGGAAGTTTTGCTTCTATATGTGGGACATTTATGGGAGGTACACATCCTGATACGAATGAACCTTTTATTATTATCGAACCTCAAATTGGTGGATGGGGTGCTTCTGCTGCAGGTGATGGAATGAGTGCAAATTTTTCTGCCTTTCATGGTGATACTTTTAATACTCCTGCAGAAATTCATGAGGCAAGACATGGTTTGTATGTTAATCAAATGAGACTTAACAACCAAGAAGGTGGTGAAGGAAAATTCAATGGCGGCAAAGGTATTATTATGGATTATCGTGTTAGATCAAAAAATGCATGGGTTTCAGTTGCTTATACAAGATCAAAAACATTGCCATGGTCGCTTAATAAAGGAAGAGAAGGAAGTGCTAACTACATTGAGGTAATTAGAAAAAACAAAAAAATTGAAAAATATTCTGTGGTTACTGGATTAGGTTTAGAACCAGGTGATATTGTAAGAATTTATACTGGTAATGGTGGAGGTTTTGGGGATCCTAAAAAAAGAAATAAAGAAATGATTAAAAGTGATTTGCTAAACCAATATATAACTAAGGAACAGGCAAAAAAATATTACGGTTATAAAAAATAAATTATAAATGATAAGAATTGGTGTAGATGTTGGAGGCACAAATACTGATGCAGTAGTAATGCAATCAGAAAAATTTTTAGGGGGTGCAAAAAGTCCTACAACTAAAGATATTTTATCTGGTGTAGAAAACGCAATTACAGCTGCCCTTAATCAAGCTAAAACAGAATCAAAAGATGTTGAGGCCTTAATTGTGGGCACTACTCATTTTGTAAATGCGATAGTCCAAAGAAAAAAATTAGCTAAAACAGGATTGATTAGAATTTGTTTACCTTCAGGTGGGTCTATTTTACCTTTTGCTGATTGGCCAAAAGAATTAGTTGATTCTATGAATGGAAAATTTCAACTAGTTAAAGGTGGTTTTGAAATGGATGGAAGTGAGATTTCAAAATTAGATGAAAAAGAAATAATTATTGCATTGAATGAATTAATAAAAGCAGGGTGTGATCAAATTGCCATAAGTTCAGTCTTTGCGACAGTGAGAGGTGATATGGAGCAAGAAGCTTTTGACATAATAAAAAAAAATTCACCAAATATACAAGTTTCTCTTAGTAAAAATATTGGTGGAATGGGATTGTTAGAAAGAGAAAACGCCACCCTAATCAATGCAACTTTAAAACCATTAGCAAAAGAAGTTGTAGAGTCATTTGACGAACTTCGTAATAAAATGAATTTTAAATGCTCAATGTTTTTTACTAGAAATGATGGTACCCTAATTCAATCCTCTGAAGTAATAGATTCACCAGTACTTACTTTTGCTTGTGGACCTACCAACTCAATGAGAGGCGCAGCTTTTTTATCTAAAGAAAAAAATGCACTTGTTGTAGATGTTGGAGGCACTACTACTGACGTAGGAGAAGTAAAGGATGGGTTTCCTAGACAAGCAGGTACTTATGTTACTGTAGCAGATGTTAGAACAAATTTTTCTATGCCAGATGTAATCAGTTTTGGGCTAGGAGGAGGTTCTATAATTGATACTGAGAAGATTACAGTAGGTCCTCAATCAGTTGGACATGAATTAACAGATAAGGCAAAAGTTTTTGGAGGAGATGTGCTTACAGCAAGTGATGTAGCAGTTTCTTATGGGAGATGTAAGATAGGTACAAAAGAAGCTCCTGAAATAAAAAATAAAAAAAATATAATTAATTTAATGGATCAAATGGTTGAAGATAAAGTTGCGAGAGCAAGAACTTCAAGTGAAAAAATACCTGTTATTGCTGTTGGTGGTGGAAGTGTTATGCTTGATAATGAAATTGATGGTCTGAATGTTATAAAACCACCTCATAATGATTTAGCCAATGCAGTTGGTGCTGCAATAGCTCAGGTCAGCGGTCAAGTATCAAAAGTTATATTGATTGATGACAAGATTGATAGGGAGACTGCTATAAAACAAGTTACAGATGAGGCAACCAATCTTGCTATAAAAAGAAATGCCAATCCAGATACGATTAATTTGTTGGCAGTGTCCGATATGCCATTATCATATTTACCAGGTAAGAATTTATTAATAAATGTTACTGTTGTTGGTGATCTTAAGATGGAGAATAAATAATTAAATGAAAAAAATTACATCAGTTGATAAAGATAAATTAGAAGCAATCGCGATTGGAGGAGCTGTGCTTGGGTCAGGAGGCGGTGGAGATCCTTATGTTGGAAGATTAATGACTAATCAATGTCTAGAAACTGCTGATCCTGTAAAAGTAATAGAAGTTGAAACACTTGATGATGATGCGCTGATACTTCCAATAGCGATGATGGGAGCACCTACAGTCATGATGGAAAAATTTCCTTCTGGAAATGAATTTACCCAACTTGTTTCGATGATGGAAAAATTAATGCAAAAAAAAGTAGCTGCAATTTTATGCATTGAAGCAGGTGGTTTAAACTCCACTATTCCATTTGTTGCTGCAGCAAAATTAGGTTTACCAATAGTCGACGGAGATGCAATGGGTAGAGCATTTCCTGAATTACAAATGGTATCATTCACATTAGGTGGCATTAAAGCTACTCCGATGGCAATGATTGATGACAAAGGAAATGGGGCTACATTTGACACTATCAGTAATCAATGGACAGAAAAATTAGCAAGAGCATTGACAATTCAAATGGGCGGTTCTGCTATGGTGAGCTTATATCCAGTGACAGCTAAAGAGTGTAAAAAATATTTAATTAAAAATAGTTTATCCTTAATTCATTATATCGGTTGTGTTGTAAAGGAACATTCTTTCAATGCATATCAAGTACTTGCAAAAGAATTGAAAGGAAAACATTTATTTCAAGCTAGAGTTAGAGATGTTGAAAGAACTGCAGGTGAAGGTTTTACAAGAGGAGTCGTAAAGTTAGAAGGTATAGGAGATTTTGCAGGAAGAAACGCGAAACTTGATTTTCAAAATGAATTCTTGATTGCAATGGAAGGAGATAAAGTATTAGCAACCACACCTGATTTAATTTGTTTGTTTGATGCAAACACAGGTGAGCCAGTAACAACTGAGGTGATGAAGTACGGTCTTTCAGTAAATGTATTAGGCCTTCCTTGTGATCCAATTTGGCGATCAAAAGAAGCAATAGATTTAGTTGGTCCTAAATATTTTAAATACGATATTAAATATCAACCTTTATAAATTTAATCTTTAACAGATTCCATTGACACAAAAGTTGATGTCGATGATACATTTGGAAGAGATGAAATTTTTTCAGATAAAAGTATTCTATATTCTTTTATATTTTTTGTTCTGACTTTTAATAAATAATCAAAACTTCCTGCTATCATATGACATTGTTCAATACTGTCCAGTTTACTCACCTCTCTATTAAAATTTTCTAATGCACTAGCTCTTGTGTCAGACAACACTACTTGAACAAATGCCACATGAGCTTTTTGCATTTGCTCATAGTTTACTCTTGCGTGGTAACCTAAAATATATTTCAGATCTTCTAATTTTTTTAAACGTGCCTGGCACGGCGATATAGATAAATTTACTTGTTTTGCTAAATCACTTAATTTTATGCGACCATTTTTGGCCACTAGCTTAATTATTTGTTCATCTATTTTATCAATCACAATAAATATTCTTGTATTTATATATTTTAACAAGAGATTATATCAATATTATACATATTAACAGTAATAAATTCTAATATTTTTAATTTAACAGTAAATTTTTACGAGCAAATTATTGTAGAATAACAGCTATATTGCTAAAAATGAAAGATATATTTAATAATAAATTTACGGATCAAGTTACCCTGACACATGATTATTTAGTTCCAGAGATTTCCAGTTATCTAATATCAAATGATAAAGAAATTCAAGATCGAGCTAAAAAAATAATCGAGTCCGCAAAAGAATACAATTCATATAACGCATTTGAAAAATTAATGCACGAATATGATTTATCTAGTTCAGAGGGAATAGTACTAATGTGTCTAGCAGAAGCACTGCTTAGAATTCCTGATAATAAAACTATTAACGATTTAATAGAAGACAAAATACCATCAGGTAAGTGGAAGGATCACATAAAGAATGACAATAATATTTTTGTAAATATTTCTTCTATTGCTTTTTTAATGACTGGAAAAATCCTGAAGCAAGATGAACTAAAAGAAACTGATATATTTATATCGGTATTAAAAAATATTAGTAAACCTGTTTTACGATCAGTCATCAAGCAATCAATTAATATACTTGCAAAGCAATTTATTTTTGAAAAAGATATAAAAAGGGCATCAAAACTCTCCTCGAAATTAGAGGGATCTATTTATGCTTATTCATTTGATATGCTCGGCGAAGGCGCTAGAACTTATGATGATGCAGACAAGTACTTTGAAAATTACAAAAATGCTATTAAGGTGATAGGAGAATCATCCACTGAAAAAAAACATAGTATATCTATTAAATTATCTGCTATACATCCTCGTTATGAGCGTAGCAAATTGGACTTACTTAGAAAAGAGTTATTACCAAAATTATTTGAACTAATTGAGCTCGCAAAAAAAGTAAATGTCGATATTTGTTTTGATGCTGAGGAAGCAGATCGTTTAAACTTATCATTATTTATGGTGGAAGAGATTCTGAATACCAATGTCATAGATAATCATTATTCTGGCTTTGGTATAGCTGTTCAAGCATATCAACAACGCTCCATATTTGTTTTGAAGTGGCTTGACACTAAATTGAAAAAGTTAAATAAAAAAATGAATGTCCGTCTTGTAAAGGGTGCATACTGGGATACAGAAATAAAGCTTGCTCAAGAAAAGGGATTAGAAAATTATCCAGTTTTTACAAAAAAATTTATAACAGATTTATCGTACTTAAAATGTGCTCACATACTTGCAAATTCACATAATATATTTCCTCAATTTGCAACACACAATGCTTTTACAATCGCCTATGTTCAGCAGTTATTTATGACGAAACCTCATGAATTTCAAAAATTACACGGAATGGGTGATGAGATTTATAATCATTTTACCAACAAAACTAATTTTTTTTGCAGAGTGTATGCTCCAGTTGGTGGATATAATGATCTTCTCCCTTATCTAGTAAGAAGGCTACTAGAGAATGGTGCAAATACATCATTCATTCATCAATTAAATAAAAAGAATGCTGATATAGATAGCTTAATTCAGTCTCCTTTATCAAAAATTAATAAAATTGATCAAAATCAAATTAATAAACCAGAAAATATTTTTGTTGGTAGAAAAAACTCTGTTGGAATTGATTTAACAGAAGAAAAAAATATAGAATTTTTTACTAATTTACAAAAAATTGAAAATGTTAAATCAAATTCTGTTGTAAATGGCACTGACAAAGTTACTGACATTAAAGAGATTATTGTATCTCCTTATAATAACTCAAAAATTATCGGTGAGACCTCTTATGCAGATGAAAATATTATTAAGGAGGCTATTGAAAATCTTACATCATATAGCAAAGAGTGGAAAAATACACATCTTGATAAAAGAGTTGATATTGTTAATAAATTTGCCAATTTACTTGAAAGTAACTATCATACACTTGTATCGTGTTGTGTAAAAGAAGCTGGCAAAACAATTCAAGATTCAATTGCTGATATACGCGAGGCGGTTGATTTTTGTAGATATTATGCAGAAGAAGCTAAAATAATTTTTCAAGAAAAAAATTTACCTGGTCCCACCGGTGAAAAAAATATTTATAAATTAAAAGCAAGAGGGTTAACGTGTGTAATAAGTCCTTGGAATTTCCCTATAGCTATTTTTGTTGGGCAAATGATTGCAGCATTGGTTTGTGGTAATGTAACTATAGCTAAACCCGCTGAACAAACCTCTAATCTTAGTTATGTAATTTTTAATCTTTTATTAAAAGCAGGACTTCCAAAAAATGCCGCTGCTTTAATATTAGGTAAAGGGGAAGAAATAGGTCCTAAGATTTTTTCTAACAAAAAATTACAAAATGTTGTTTTTACAGGATCATTAGAGACAGCAAAAATTATTCAAAAAAAACTTCATGAAAGAGATGATTTAATAAACTTAATTGCTGAGACTGGGGGACTTAATTGTCTTATTGCTGATAGTTCTGCGCTTACAGAGCATGTGGTAGAAGATGTTGTAAATTCAGCTTTTAATAGTGCAGGACAAAGATGTTCTGCTTGTCGTATATTATGTCTTGAAGAGAATGTTTATAATAAAACCTTAACTATGCTTAAGGGAGCTATTGATTCATTATCTATTGCTAGTCCAGAATTTATTTCAACTGATGTAGGTCCCGTTATTGATAGAGCTTCAAAAGAAAAAATACTAAATCATATAAATAATTTTTCAAAAAAATATCAATCAACTTCAAATAATAGTGAAGGAAATTTTATAAACCCAACAATGATTGAAATTAATAATATCAATGAAGTTCAAGAAGAAATATTTGGGCCTGTACTTCATGTACTACCTTTTAATTCAAAAAATTTATTGGAGTTGTGTCGTCAGATTGACTCCCTTAATTATGGTTTAACTTTAGGAATTCACAGTAGAATTGATAAAGTAATTGATACTGTAATTAAAAATACAAATGTAGGAAACACATATATAAATAGAAATATTGTAGGAGCTGTTGTTGGTTCGCAACCTTTTGGAGGTCATCACAAATCTGGTACTGGACCTAAAGCAGGGGGGCCAGAATATTTAAAGAAGTTTTGTTACGAATATAGTATCTCAAATAATATTGTTGCTATGGGAGGTAACATCGATTTATTATCTAGTGTTACAGATTAAATTTTATTTCTAGACTTAACGCTATCTACTAAATTTTTTGCCGTATCATAGAATAAAGCTTTTTTTTGTTTTTCTGAAAGACCAATTTGTCTTGATCCTCTTTTCATTGCTCGTAATTGTTCATATCGAATAAAAGTCATTCTATGATCACAATGATCTAATTTTAAAGAGTGATTATTTTCATTGATATTAGACCAAGCCATACCAAAGGATATATATTTTCCTCGCATTGGACCTATCATATCATCAGAGCCGTACATTACTCTATCTACTCCTACACCTGTATACAAGGCATTCAAGGCATCAGATTCACAAACTGTGGAACAATCATACCAAATATTTTTTAAGTTTCTTAATTTTTTAGCTGCTTTTTCTATACCCCAAGCAGAATAGCTTCTTGCACAGTGTGCTAATATCCATTTTGTACTAGGGTATTTTTCACTGAGAAAAATTAAGTCATTGATATTTTCATCATCAGCTACTCCATCTTTTTTAGATAAGTGCATCATAATAATTAAGCCTTTTTCATTGGCTATTGCAATTTGATGCTCAGGCAGAAAGTCTGTAATTTTACAGTTAGTGATATCGCCTGTTTTTGAATACGTTCTATAAGGCTTAAAGCCTACAGCTTTTGAAGACTCTAAATGATTTATTATTTCTGTTTTATCCATCTTAGGGTTGATGAGTATAAGGTTATCAGAGCGTTTGTGATTATTTGTTTGCGTGCTTACATAGTCATTAGAATTATTAAAGTCACACGGATAGTTG
>JABHWG010000122.1 GCA_018657885.1 Pelagibacteraceae bacterium | reverse complement strand
TATTTCACCTGCCATTGCAGCACCTCTACCAGCAAAGCCAAAAGTTGATGATGATAATCCTTCATCTGTATGAAAAGGAATAACTAAAAACTCTAAATCAGATTTTTTGCCATCACGCATTTCAGAATCTTTCATTCCTGTTTCTTTGTGACGACACATACGAATTTCAATATCTTTTATTTTCATTTTTTTTAGAGAGAAAACTCTTGTATAATTTTTTTAGTATCTTGACCAACAATAGGGGCTGCTTTTTCAGATTTAAATATTTGATTATCAATACGTATTGGACATCTTAATGTTTGAATATCTAAACCATCAGATCTTGTAATTCTTTGAAGCATATCAACAATTTTAAAACCTTCATTTTTCATCATTTGATCCCAATCTAAAACTTCTGAACACCAAATATCTGCTGGTTGTAAAATGTCTAGCCAAAATTTAGTATTTTCATTAATCAACCAATCACCTATAATTTTTTTTATTTCATCTCTTTTTGTAAACCATTCTTTTTGATCAGTATATTTTTCAATTTCTTGCAAATTTAATAATTTACCTAATGCTGGTACTGGTGTCATTGCAATTGCAATGAAGCCATCTTTAGTTTTATAAATCCCGTATGGAGCAGATAAATAAGCATGGGCATTATTGTAAGAACTTCTCACTGGCTTTCTATTCCCATCATTTAAATACGTAGTTAAAACTTCAAATTGAAAATCAAGTAGAGCTTCCATTAAACTTGTTTCAACTTTACTTCCAATTCCTGTTTTAAGAGATTTTACAAGTCCCGCTAAAATACCTTCAACCATATAATGTCCAGCCAGCATATCTGCTGCTGCTAAACCCATAGGTGTTGGTGCTTCACCACCGTTACCGTTTAACCACACTAAACCAGATCTAGATTGTGCTAATAAATCTTGTCCTGGAAAATCTTTCCAAGGACCTTTGTCGCCATAACCACTAATACTTCCATAAATAATTTTGGGATTAATTTTTTTTACATTTTCATAATCGAGTCCAATTCGATCAATAACACCTGGCCTAAAATTTTGTGTAATAATATCTGCTTTTTCAATTAATTTTTTAATTTTTTTCAAATCTTCTTCATCTTTTAAGTTTGCAGCGAAACTTTCTTTATTTCTATTTATGGCATGAAAAAGAGTGCTATCTCCACCTAAATCTGTGTCACTCAAGTATAACGTTCTGCACAAATCTCCAGATCCTGGTCTTTCAATTTTAATTACTCTTGCACCTAGATCAGCTAATCTTAAACCCGCAACTGGTCCAGATAAAAATTGACTAAATTCTAGAACAGTTACTCCATCAAGTGGTTTATTTTTTGTTAACATAAAAACTTTTATCAAACTCCTTTTTCATTTCATTAATAGTAAAGTCAATAGAAGTTTCTCCTCTAAGAAAGTTATTTACTAGAGTTCCTGCAATATCTTGATAATACATATATCCATCATATCTTGGCCTTAACCAACTTTTTTGTAATGTCTCTAAAGTATTTTTGAAAAAATTATTACAGTTATTATTTATTTCATCATTCTCCCAAGCCTTTAAGTGACCTGGTTGACCACCACTATGATAGTATAAATCTTTTTGACAATCTTCTGAAGCAACCCAGAAACTATAATCTAAAGAAGCTTGAAAGTTCTGCGTATTTTTTGAAATCGCCAAACCTGTTCCGCCTAGTTGTGAACCTCTACAATTGCCAGGATTTTCATCAAATGATGGAATGTTTGTAAAATGCACTAAAGAATTCCGAAAACCTTCTCTAGAATAATTTGAGTAACCATAAAGAAGAGGACAATAACTAATATCATTATGAGTAGACATATAATCCAGAGTTTCAATTGGATTCATATGTAAGCATTCTTTAGGGACAAGCTCTGCTAAATCTTTCATCATTTTTAAAATTGATTTACCAACTGATACATCTAAAAAAACTTCATGTTTTTCATTTATAGGATAGCCCAAATTTGCAGCTATTGAATTAAATGAAGATATTGAATCTACAGGCTTAATAGGCCACATAACTTGAGATTGTTCAGCAAGCTTAATTACATCCTCAAATGTTTGTGGAATATTTTTTATCAAGTCTTCTCTGAATGAACTTACTGGGGCTGCTGCATCAATAGCTAAGGCATATTGATTGTTATTAAAATTATAACTTTGATGAGACAAACCCACGCTTGAATTATTAAGAGACTTTAATTGATCTTCAAATTTTTCTGATTTATTTAATTCATAAATCAGATCCTTTCTTGATGCTTCACCAACATGAGGATGGTCTATTACCATTAAATCATAATCGAAAGCCATCAACTCTATTGGCCGATCTGCAAAAGCTTGTAATGATCTTTTTTCCCAAATTATTCGAATATCTGGATATTTTTCATTAAATTTTTTTGCTGATGCTACCATTGGATCGAACCCTCTGGAATGATCCCAGGTCATACCTTTTAATATTTGCATTTATTTTTTTACCTCTGCCTTATCTTTAAAGTCTTCAGGATTTTTATAGGTAACTGAGTGTAAATGTTCACAATACAATACTAGTTCTCCTTCATCTTTATAAACTTCGTAACTAGTTCTTACTAATCCCATTTTTAAATACTTGGGCCTTTTATTCATATTTGTTCTAATTGTATAAATTGTATCACCAATAAAAACTGGCTTTATAAATCTTAACTTATCATAACCATAACTAAAGGAGTTAACACAATTTGTTGCAACAAGACCTAATCCATATGAAAAAACCATAGCACCAGCTACTAATCTTTTTTTAAATATACCTTCGTTTTTTGCAAAATGCTCATCACCAACATACGGATGCATATCAAGTGACATCATATTAAATTGCATTGCTTCACCTTCTGAAATTGTTCTTCTTAATGAGCGTATTTTATGATCAATTATAACATCCTCATAAAACCAATTTTCTGAATTCCATACTGGTAGCTCAGAATGATCAATTGGCATATCCTGCGGATTAGTGCTACTTATTCCAATGGTTTCCTTGTGTTTTTTTTTACTATTATTCATATTTAAAACCTTTGTTTATATATAAAACTATGATAGCTTAATACAATATTTATTTTTTAACAATAATAATTTTTTTGAAAAATATAAATAAGGAGGAAAAATGCAAATGATTATTAAACTAATAATTTCTTTATTAGTATCACTAACTTTAAGTAAATCTGTTATTGCTGCAGATTATAATTTTAAATTTGGAACTGTTAGTGGTGATACTGAACCACTGCTTGATGCAATGAGATATATGGCAAAAAATATAGAAGATAGATCAAATGGTCAGATAAAAATTGATGTATATGGTGGTGCTGTTTTAGGAACTAATAAAGAAGTATATGAACAAGTAAAGAATGGCGCTATGGTAATGACAATAGCTGATGCAGGTTATTTATCAGATTATTACCCAGATATTGGTGTCCTCAATGGACCTTATCTATTAGCTGATGTTAATGACTTTGATAAAATATTGAAGTCTGACTGGTATGCTGAAACAATAAGCAAATTAACTGAAACTAGTGATTTGAAAGTTACAGCCTTTAATTGGTTATTTGGTGCAAGACATATTATTACAAATAAAGAAATAAAACATCCTAATGATATGAAAGATGTAGCTATAAGAGTTCCACCTAATGTTATGTGGGTTGAGACATTTAAATCAATGGGAGCAAAAGGCACTCAAGTTGCTTGGGCAGAAGTATATGGAGCTTTATCAACTGGATTAGTTGATGCAGCTGAAGCGCCCATAGCATCGATCATAGGGGCAAAATTATATGAGCAAAGAAAAGTCATTTCTATGACAGGACATTTCAAAGCTTTTGTAGCTCCAGTTATGAATGCAAAGATATATGATAGCTTACCAAAAGATCTTCAGGAAATAATTAATGAAGAATCAATTAATGCAGGTAAATATTTAACAAAATTAACGCTTGAAGGAGAAGAGGGTTTAATTAAACAACTTGAATCTGAAGGAGTTACATTTGTTAGAGCGAGCGAGATAGATATGTCTGCATTTCAAGATGCTACGGCTCCAACATATGATGCTTTCCCAGATTGGTCAGACGGACTATTTGAGAGAGTATCAGCAATACTAAAGTAATAAATAATAAGTAATAAAAAAGTTGCCGAATAAACACTCGGCAACTTTATTATATTTATGAAATTTGCATTCAAGTATTTCGAAGAATTATTAGCATCAATTGCAATAAGTATAGTTGTAATTTCAGCTTTTTATGGTGTTATTAGTAGATATATTTTAAACAATCCTGTTGCGTGGTCAAATGAAGTTGCCACAATTGCATTTACATGGACTGTATTCTTAGGTGCGGCGGCAGCCTGGAAAAATAACAAGCATATACATTTAGATTTGGTTTATAATTTTTTTCCTAATAAAATAAAAATTATATCGGATTGGTTAAAAAATATAATTTTAATAGTATTTATTGCTTTTGCTTTATACTTATCAATTCAATTTACCATCACAGCATATAACAAGCCAACAGCTATTTTGAGAATACCATTTAGTTATGTAGATGTTCCGGTTGTTATTTTTTTTTTAAGTATAATTTTAAGATCTATTCAAAAAATAATTAAATGATTTTTTTACCTGTATTAATTTTTTTCTTTTTACTTTGCATAAGAATTCCTGTTGCATTTTCAATAGCAATTGGAGCCTTGAGTTTTTTTATTTTAGATAGTGGGATTCCAACTTATATTTTCATTCAAAGATTAATTTCACCAACATTATCTTTTCCATTACTTGCAGTACCTTTTTTCATTATGACTGGCGTTATTATGAATCACTCTGGAATTACAAAAAGAATTATGAATTTAGCAGATGTTCTAGTAGGTCATTTAATAGGAGGATTTGCGCAAATTAATATTTTGATGAGTACACTGATGGGTGGCATGTCAGCATCAGCAAATGCAGATGCTGCCATGCAAAGTAAAATTGTTGTGCCTGAAATGACAAAAAGAAATTATGGTCCTGGTTTTTCAGCATCTATAACAGCCTGTTCCGCTATAATAGCAGCCATTATACCTCCAGGAATAGCTCTAGTTTTATATGGATTTATTAGCGGAACATCGATTGGAAAACTTTTTTTAGCAGGTATAATTCCTGGAATACTATTAAGTATTATATTAATGTTTACGGTTAGGGTTGTATCAATAAGAAAAAAGTATCAACCAAGTAGATTAAAAAAAGCTAATACTAAAGAAATTTTAATTGCAACTTATGATGCTTTTTTTGGTCTATTAATTCCAGTTATTATTGTTGGCGGAATACGATTTGGTATTTTTACTCCAACTGAAGCAGGGGCTATAGCTGTTGCATACTCTTTAATTATTGGTTTCTTTGTTCACAAAGAAATTAAGTTAAAATCAATTCCATTAATCATAAACGAAAGTGTGATTGCGACTAGTGTAATATTATTAATTATTTGTGCAGCTTCAGCTTTTGGCTATTATTTAACATGGGAGAGAATTCCTATAATATTAGCAGAATTTATGACAAAACTTTCATCAAATCCACTAGCAATACTACTTGTCATAAATATTTTTTTATTAATTCTTGGTATGTTTGTTGAAGGAACAGCTGCATTAATTTTACTGACACCTATATTGGTACCAATAACAAACTCTTATGGAATAGATCCAGTACACTTTGGCATTGTTTTTATACTAAACTTATCAATAGCAGGGGCTACACCACCTGTAGGAACTTTAATGTTCACTACTTGCTCTATAAGTAATGTAAAAATTGAAGATTATGTAAGAGAAGGATACCCCTTTATACTAGCAACTATTTTCGCTTTACTTTGTATTACATATTTTCCAATAATAACATTATTTCTACCAAACTTACTGATGTGAAATAGGTTGAATCAAAATATGTGTCAAATTAAAAAGATAACTTTAAGTTATTATAAAGATTAGATAGACCCTAATTTAAAAACCTTAATGGAATTTATAAAATTACTAGAGGATAATAAATTCAGAATCATAATAATTTTAATAAATAAAAAAACAGTTCAGAAAAATTTAATTAATTTTTTTTAAAAATTCTAAAATGAGCTTTTTTTGTTCCATCATGAAATGATCCAAACCATTTATCTAGCGGGCTTGTAAGTTCTCCGTAGTTACACTCAAAATACTTATGATGAAGATAGTGAAAGTAACCAGCACTTGGAATTGACTTGCCTGTTTTTGAGTCGATAACAAGTCTTTCATATCCAGAATGACCTTTTTGGGCCCCTAACATCGTGTGCATACCTTGATAGACAAAATGTATGGGATGTGAAGGTATGAAAAAGTGAATTAAAATTGTGCTAATATATAAAATGTGTTCAATTGGATGCATTGATAAACCTGACCATGGACCAACGTTTACATTTCTATGATGAAAATAATGGATCCTATTATAAAGAGGTTTAAAATGTATTAGTCGATGTATTAAGTAGAAATGTATGTGTTGAAGAATTGGAATAAAAATTAATAATAAAACACAATAAGCAATAACGAAAGGGCTCTCTAGAAAGTCTTTAATTGGAAAAAGAGTGTATTCATTTGCAAAACACCAAAGCATAAATGATTCATAAAATGTTTGAATTGGTACGGCACTACATAAACTAAAAAACATATTTTCTCGAGTTTGAGTTCCAAGAAACCATTGCTTACCTTTGCCAAGTTTTCTTAAATTATATCTATATTTATCTCCTTGACCTTCTCTTATATGTAAATACCAATGCCATAGACTAGTATATATAAATAATATTATTAAATTTCTAAATAAAATAACCAATATCCAATCAAGACTAAAAGTTGAAAGTTTATCAAAGGATGGAAGAAAAAAAATGTAGCTAATTAAAGCTAAAGAAAAATGAATAGCAGCCCATGGAAATATAAAACCATCTGGGTAATTGAATAACCACTTTACAAGTTCAATAGGTTTAGGGGGCCATGAAAAGAGGGGTTTGAATTCAAGTTTACCTGGAGCCCATCCCCCTCTCGCGTCAACTAATTCATCATTTTCTTTATTCATATTTATTTACTAGATAGTTTACTTAATTTATCTTTAAACTTCCTTAACTCAGTTTTTTCAATTTTTACTGAATGTTTTTTTTGAGGAAATTTAAGATTTTTTACATCATTTGCAAATTCTTTAAAAGCATTGACTCTCTCTTTTTGGATCAAATTTTCCATTTTTCTAAAATTTCTATACATTTTAGCATGTCGAGGAAAATCAATACTGCTGTGCCCTAGAATATCTTCAGCAAATAAAAATTGTGCATCTGCTTTTTTTCCTGACCCAATAGATATTGTCAACATGTTAGTTTGAGAAGATAGTTCTTCAACAAGATCTTCTGGAACACACTCTAATTCAATTCCCCAAGCGCCAGTTGCTTCTATATCTTTTATATTTTTATAAAGTTGATAAGCTTCATTTGAAGTTTTACCATATGCTTTAACGCCCCCTATCCAAGTTGACAGTCTTGGAACGAGCCCTGCATGTCCTTGAAATGGTATTTTGAAATCATTTAAATATTTCATAAAATTTAAATTCCATGATCCACAATGAATAGAGTCAACTCCTAACTCTAATGCTTCTAGAGCTTTTTCAGTAATCTTTTCTTTGGTTGAGTATTTTATAAAAGGTATTGCTGCCGTTATAAATGTTTTAGGGGCGGATAATCTTATAGGTCGTAGGTTTTCATCAGCCTTAGCTAGTATTAAATCTATGCCCGCTTCTTCAGCTGCTTTGGCTTCATTAATATTAGTAACAAGAATTTGTGATAGTTTTTTTTTACCTTTCAAGTCCTGAAGGTCTTTAATAGTATAGTTTCGATAACCAGGCTCTAAGTTAATTGAAAAAACTTTTTTTAATTTAGTTTTCATTAAATGTTTTAAATATGAATAATAATTTTATATACAAAAGATTTGATATTTCAATATCTTTATATAAAAATAGGTTATGCATATTGGATTTGGTTTATACAGAAACTCCTTGAATGCTAATAACTACAAATTTGTAAATCAAATTGGGGCAACACATGTCGTAGCTCATCTTACAAATTATTTTTCAGGTAATAACCCAACTATTTCCTCTGGTGGAAATAATGGCTGGGGTGTTTGTGATAATGAACCTATTTGGGACTATGATTTATTAAGTGGATTAAAAAAAGATATGTCAGACCATGGTTTAGTGTTTGAAGCTATTGAAAATTTTAATCCTCTACATTGGCATGATATATTACTTGATGGTCCAAAAAAAAATGAACAAATTGAAGGACTAAAAAAACTTATTCAAAATATGGGCAAAGTTGGAATACCAACTATGGGCTACTGTTTTAGTTTAGCGGGCGTTTGGGGTTGGGAGCGAGGACAATTTGCTAGAGGTGGAGCGGAATCAGTTGCTCTTATTGAAGGTAGTAGAGATTTTCAAGAACCTATTCCTGATGGAATGGTATGGAATATGCGTTATCGTGATGGAGATCAAAATAAATTTGTTCCTATTACCGATGAAAAAGAAGTTTGGGGAAGATTAGAATTTTTCCTTAATGAGCTTCTACCAATTGCTGAAGAAAATAATGTATCTTTGGCTGCTCATCCTAATGATCCACCTCTACCTATAATGAGGAGAACTGGAAGAATTTTAAAAAACCCTAGCGAATATGAAAAGCTTATAAATTTAAATACCAGTTCTAAAAATAAAATTGAAATGTGTTTAGGGTCTATTCAAGAAATGGAAGAAGAGGGTTTAGAAAAATATTTAGATAAATTCTCAAAAGAAAATAGAATAAGTTATATCCATTTTAGAAATGTAAAGGGTAAAATACCCAATTATATTGAAGCATTTGTTGATGATGGTGACATTAACATGATGAATATAATTAGAATTTTAAAGAATAATGATTATCAAGGTGTTATAATTCCAGATCATACGCCAGCTCTTAATTGCGATGCTCCATGGCATGCTGGTATGGCATACGCCGTTGGCTACATCAAGGGGCTTATTAATTCAATTTAAAGAATCTAGAAGTCATTTTAAATTAAAAATATTAATATAAATTAATCAAGAATTTAAAAACTTGTTGATCCTACAGCAAGAACATTAGGCAAATCTAGATACGATTTGTAATTTCCCATATTAATGCCTCCAGTTGGAATAAATTTAATATCATTAAAAATATCAAATAAAAACTCTAATGATTTTACCCCTCCACTCCTCTCAGAATGAAAAAATTTTAATAACGTGTTACCACATTCAATTGCCGTCATTATTTCTGATGGTGTAGAAACTCCAGGAATAAAATTAAGATTTTTTGAATTTGAAAAATTTAATAATTCTTTATTGATCCCAGGAGAAATATAAAAATCGAAATTAAGATTGCAAACTTCCTTGAGCATATTCAGTGATTTTATTGAACCAAGACCAATAATTGCCTCTGGATATTGTGCTTTCATTTTCAAAGCAATATCGAGAGCTTCATCAGTCCTAAGAGTAATTTCAATTATTTCAAATTTTTCTTTAATTAATCTATCAAATTTATCTGAAATTTCTTGATTTGAACCCTTACCAATAATAGGAATTTTTTTTTGTAAATTTAATTTATTTATAAATTTAGATAGCATAATTTTTCAATTTAAAAATTTCTTTTTTTATTATTGCTCCTTGTGTTTTTGCAACATCTTTACCAAGTTTATGAGCAATGTTTAAACATTTTTTTATATTATTATCTTTATAGTAGTTAAATAAAAAACAAGCATTAAATGCATCGCCACAACCAGTTGTATCTTTAACTACTTTTTTAAATATCAAATTATAATAATTAAATTTTTTATTATTATAAATTATTATTTTACCATTTCCAGATCTAAAGATTACTAATTTATTTTTATAATTACTGACTATAAAATTTTTATAAGCTCTTATCCCTAAATTTTTTAGATCTTCTTTTGTAATAAAAATAGTATTAGATATTTTACTAAACTTTAATACTAGTTTATTAGCAATCTCTTTTGATTTCCAGTTATTTAATCTTATGTTAAAATCAAAGTATAATTTTACTCCATTTGCTTTTGCTAGAATTAATAATTTATAAAAAATATTAATATTTTTTGAATCGTAAATAGATAAAGTTATCCCAGTGAAATAAATAGCATCGTATTTAATGATTTTTTTTAATAATAAATTAATATCAATATTTTCAAAAAAAGTTTTTGCAGCTGAGTTTTTTCTCCAATAAAAAAAATTTCTTTCTCCATTAATTTTATTATCAATTAAATATAAACCTAATGATTTTTGATTATTTACATGAATATTTGAAGTATTAATACCTTCATTTTGAAGCGATTTAATCATACTTTCACTAAAAATATCATTACCGATTGAGGTAATATAAGATGTAGAGGCCCCAAGTCGTGCTAAATAAATTGCTGTGTTAGCTGTGTCACCTGCATAACCTAAAACATATTTATTTTTATTCTCAGGAGATAATTCAATCATACATTCTCCAATTGAACAAATTCGCATAAAACTTAATTGTATAAACTAGAGATATCAATTTCTGTAATATGCCATCTTCCTAAATTGGCAGTATACATAGTCTTGCCATCTTCTGATAAGGAGATATTTGTTGGATGAGCAAGAGTTGTGCAATGCTTGTCTTCAATTAGAAGCCTTGTACTTCCTTTTGAATCAGAGATATAAATTCTAGAAGGCTCATAGCAACTTATAAATAAATTATCTTCCTTATCAAAAGCAAGACCATCAGGTACTGTGGCTATATTTTCAGTAAAGATTTCCTTTTTTCCAAATGTACCATCACTATTAATAGGAAGTCGAGAAATACACGGATGAAAAGATTCAACAACATATAAATAATCACCATTAGGAGATAAACACATACCATTGGCAAAGTTAAAAAGCTCTTCAGAGCAAGGTCCACCTTTACCGCTTGTTAAATCAAATTTATAAATACCGACTCCTTTTTCATTAAAACCAAAACTATCAGATACATAAATACAGTTTCTTTTTTGATCAATAACTGGGTAATTTGGAATCTTGGGTCCTTTAGCAAACTCATTAAAAGACTTTGAGACACTATCATATTTAAATAAGGCAGCTTCTTTCATTTCACATGCAAAAATATTATTTTGATTATCTATAGCTATGCCAAGTATGAAGCCACCACTATTGGCTAAACATTCCATTGATGATTTATCTTTTGATATTCTCATTATTTCACCATTTTCAGTCCCACAACAAATCAAGCCATTGTTATCAATAGCTACTCCCTCGGGATGTTGAAGACGTGGTGAAGAAAATATACCATCAAAATATACAGATGCTTTGCTAATATCTAGAATAGGTTTCATTTATAACTCCTTTAAATTTATTTGTTTTATCATTTTTTTTTCTTTATTTAATATTTCTTCTAATAAATTAATTCTATCTTCTCCGTTTGTAAATTCTAATTTTCTAATATTTAGTGGGTCAACTTCATCTCTTAAAATATTTAGTTGCTTAGCAGAGGGTGATTTTGTTATTTTATAATTTTTTTTATATTTAACTTTAAAAGCAGTGTTTTGTTCTATTTCACTTTTTGTAATTCCTTTATGGATACTGGAAACTTCTAATAGGCCTGTTTTTTTATTTTTTTCAAAAATGCAAAGGTTCGTAAATATTTTGACATTACCTGGTTTCAGCCCTGCTTTTATTCTGTCTTGATCTTTAAATAAACCTCTTCCAGCACTCACATAATCAACTTTATCAACAAAGCTTAACTTAGAATGTTTTGTGACATAACACATAAAATGCTGATGAAGATTTGAAACATCTGCCATTCCTCCTTGGCCTGGCAACCTCAGGAAACCTCCACTTTTCTTTTTTATCTCAATATTATTTACATTGCCAAATTTATCGATTTGAGCCGCCCCTATTACCTCATGAGTGATTTGTCCGTTTTGATAATAGACACTATAGGAATCGTCTCCTCCCCAATAATTAAGGCATGTCTCCCTATCTAAAACTTCACTAAAGGATAAAGTCATAGGTCTAAAACTAATATCATGGTGTCCATATGTCATTGTTGTTAAAATCAGCTTTGGTGCATGAATTTTTTTAGCTAAAAGATATGAAACGTTTGCTAACGGTGAGACTGCACCAGAACTACAAAGACTATTATTGTCATATTCATTAGCAAGAGCAAATGCCATCAATTCATCACTAGAAATTTTGTTAGGGAAGTTGCTATTTAATTTATTTTTTTTTAGATAATTAGTAAAATAATTTAATGTCAATTTGTTAGACTTTGTAATAAATTTTTTATTTTTTTTAAAACTCAATCCTAACCTTAATGGTTTTTTTGAAAAAGTATTTTTTAAATCGTTATAATCAGTTATGTAATAAGGTACTGAAGATGTTGGGTAAGCTCCAAAAGGAACATGGGCAATAGCAGTTATAAAATTTTTAGAAATTAAACTCCCTTTTTTTTCTTTAGCAAGAATATCTCTTGAAACTATCTCATCCACAGTTACTATTACTTGTTTGCTTGCTCCTGCCATAATAGTATCAAGAGCTCTTGGCCCAAGTATTTCAACATTACCATCTTCATCAGCTCTACTTGCATGAAGTAAAAAATTATCAATGGTAATAGAGTTAACTATTGCAAATTCATTTTTTGTTTTTGGATCTTTAAATTTTTTACAAAATTTTGTTTTATTTGGTAAATCTGAACCCCACGGATATTGAAAGATTTCAGAGTCTATATTTTGTTGGCTTGCTCTTAATGCTTTAATCAAACCTAAAGCAGACCAATCAATAACTTCTATAGATTTGGCTTCACTGATTTTTCTAAAAGTAGGAGCAAGTCCAAAAATATCTAAACTTGAGAAACAAACTTGGATTTTATTAATTGAATCTTTTTGAAGAAAAAGTTCCAATGCAAGACCTCCTGACCAACTAATAAATTCTAAATTTTTTGGATTATGTGATAAAACTTTATTTATTAAAGCGATAGGCAACCTAGCAAAATGATGCCCTCCAATTCCAATAGAAGTATTATTTTTTACTAAATTAGAAAGATGATTTAGAGATTTAAATTTATTAGATAATTTCATTTATAATTTATTAATTGAAAAAGAATAATTTGTTTCTAAAGGCTGATCTTTAAATAACTTGATTGCAGTTAAAATTCCTCGTTTAGCAATTGGGTTTTCAGAATTAGTTGATATGTGTGTTGAAAGACCAAATACAGAAGTAATTGGTTCAAAACCAAGTGTAACATGGTTACTATTCCAAGGGTATTCTGTCCTTCCCTTATTGCTTACCCACATGAGTACAGAAGAAAAATGGCTAGGGTTCCAATCAAAATTAAATTTATAATTTTCTTCATAATTTTCTATAGACACTGTCCCATCAATTCCACATAACTGAAAAAGATCCTCAAAATTTCCCTCAAAAGGAGGTTTGGATATATCTATGTTCTCACCACTAAAACCTTTTACTTTTTCTAATGTTAAGAATTCTTTTCCAATTTCTCCTAAAGTTTTTTCTCGCAAAACAAGACCCGGATAATTTAAACCAAATTCAAAACTGCCTGGAATTATTTTAATTTTATTCATATCTTTAGGAATTTTTATCATAGGATGTAAGCCAATAGGAAGCTCACAATCTTTTTTTACATTAATCTGGAGCGTACAATAAATTTTTCCTGGCTCATCATCATTTACTTTAATTTTTCTTTTAAGAAAATTAATTATATCATTTTCAGGATAACTTATTTTAAATTCTGCCTCATAAGGCTTTAAGCTCATTAATTCCCAATTTTTATTTGAGCAATAACCATGAGGCTCATTAACAATATATGGTTTTTCAGAATAACTTGATTGCCATTCTTCAGCTAATTCTTCTACTGGTGAGTTGATACCAAATGGAACACAAGGAAATTCACCTTTTAAATTTTGAAGTATGCCAGGAAGAGATTTAAAATCATCTGATGTATCATTTACCCAATCTGCTTCATGAAGAGGTTTTATATTTTTACCATCAAGACTAAAAGTAGGTAGCATTTTGCATCCCAACGAGTCTATTTCAATTTCTCCCCCTTTCCAATTGATTTTATGTATTTTTCTCATTTTTCTAAAGACATTATTTCATCTTTGATAAAGTTTTTTATTTCATCTTCAGAATATCCAAATTCTTTTAAAATTTCATAACCATGTTCTCCAATCATTGGTACTGGTTTACTAATTTTAGTTGGTGTTTCACTCATTTTAACTGCAGGGGAAACAGTTTTTACATTTCCATATTTTGGATGACTAAAAGTACTAAACATATTCATATGTTTTACTTGAGGATCATCAAAAACTTCCTTATGTGTTTTTAAAGGAGCAGACCAACAACCTTTTTCAGATAACTTTTTATCCAAGAATTCAGTAGTGTGTTTCTTAGTTAAATTTTCAATATAATGAAAAATTTCATCCCTTTTAGTAATTTGAAGATCAGAACCCATAGCTCCACTAGGACCCTGACTATATTTCTTTAAGTCTTGATCTCCTAAAATTTCTGACAAGTCTTCCAAAGAGGCAACAGCAATAGTTATGTAATCATCTTTTGTTTTATAAATACCAAATGGTGCTCCAGATCCAGGGTGACCAACACCACTGTCTGGTCTTTCAAATTCTTGATTTAAATTTAGAACTGCTACAAATTCTTGTAACTGATGTTGCAATAAAACACTCAATAAATCAACTTTGATTTCTTGGCCTTTTCCAGTCTGATTTCTATAGTGTAATGCTGACAATATACCAATTACCATATTTAAAGAACCTAATTGATCAGCAATACCCGCTCCTAATTGTGTTGGGGGATACGAAGACCTGCCAGTATTTTTTGCTAATCCCGTTAATCCCTGTAATAACAAATCTTGTCCTGGCTTATTTACATAAGGGCCTGATTCTCCATAACCTGAACCACTACAATAAATTATTTTAGAATTAATTTTTTTGAAATCTTCATATCCATATCCTCTTTTTGCCATCACCCCAGGTCTAAAGTTTTGAATTACTATGTCACATGACTCAGCCATTTTATAAATGATTTTTTTTGCTTCTGGTTTTCTTATATCTAAAGCAATAGATCGTTTATTTCTATTCCATGCCATGTAGCTAGCAGAAGAGTAATTACCAACTTTTTTATTAAAAAAATTCCAACGTCTAAAATCATCACCAACATGAATGCGTTCAATCTTATAAACTTCTGCACCATAATCACCTAATGTTTGTGTTGCAAAAGGACCAGCTAAAAGATGACTAAAATCTAAAACCTTAACATCCGATAAAGCACTTGAAAGATTTAACATTATTCTTTTGAGTTAGATCCAGCTCCTGGTCTTGTTCTTGGAGTAATAACTAACCCTCCATCAATTCTAAAATCTTCTCCATTAGCAAAAGCACCGCCCTCTGAAGCTAAAAAGACTGCAGTTGCAGCAATTTCTGAAGGTTTTCCAATTCGACCTATAGGATGCATTAAAATAAAATCATCCATCAAAGTTCCAGTTCCATCTTCCTCCAAAACTTGGTTAACCATTTCTGTAGCTATTGTTCCAGGAGAAATTGTATTAGCTCTAATATTATATGGACCAAACTCAGAAGCAATATTTCTAGTCATTGATATTACGCCTCCTTTTATTCCTGCGTATGCTGCCCAACCAGGTAGTGGGTTGTGAGCTTGAACTGAAGCTATATTAATAATTGATCCACCATTATTTTTTTTTAAATATGGAATTGAGTGCTTGCAACCATAAAAAACACTGGAAAAATTAATACCAATAATTTTTTGCCAATCTTCATTTGACATATCAGTGATAGGATAACCACCGATTGCTACAGAAACATTATTTACAATTATATCTAATTTTCCATGAGCATTTACTGTCTCATCAATTAGTTTTTTTACTTGCTCCTCATTAGATACATCTGTTTTTAGTGAAATAATATTTTCATTTTTATCTTTTAAATCTTCTGTTGTTTTTAATAGAAGATTTTCATTTATATCACCAACACCTAATAATGCCCCTGCTTCAGCATAAGCCATTGCTATAGCTTTTCCAATTCCCGAGCCTACTCCTGTTACAACTGCTACTTTGTTTTTTAAAGTTTCCATAAAGTTACTCCTAGTTTTTTCTTCTTTTTAATTCATCAAATCCTACAGCAAGAATTATTATAATACCATTCAGAACCATTTGCCATTGAGATTCAACATTAAGCATTCCTAACCCATTAGAAATTACAGCTAGTATTAAAACTCCTAGCGCAGCCCCAGTTAATGTGCCAATTCCTCCAGCTAAACTTACACCCCCAAGAACAACAGCTGCTACAACTTGAAACTCAAACAGATCACCAGCAACGTGGTTAGCTGAACCTATCCTTGAGGCAAGCAAGATTGCGCTAACAGAACTCAACACTGAACAGATTACAAATGCTGATAACTTTAATAATTTTATATTATACCCAGCAAGTCTAGCAACTTCTGCATTTCCACCAATAGCATATAGTTTTCTACCATAACTTGTATTTTTCATAATAAATATAAATATTAACAGAATTACAATTCCAACCAATGCAGCATAAGGAATAGTGCCAAATAGTTTTCCATTACCAATATTAAAGAAAAAATCAGAATAAAGCTCATCGGATATTGGTCTTTGACCTGTGTATAAATATACAGCTCCTCTTAAGATAAAAAGCATTCCAAGAGTAACAATTAATGAACTTATACCAAGATAAATTGATAAAAAACCATTAATTAAACCTATAATTGCTCCAAATAAAATGCACACAATTATACCAAGCATCACACTTTCTGTATGATTCATTATTTGAACTAAAGGTATGGCAACAAAAGCTAAAAGCGATCCAATAGATATATCAACCTCACCAGCAATTAGCAAAACAGCAAAACCAACAGAGGCAATTAAAATAATAGATAATTGACCAGACACATTCATAATATTTCTTAAACTAAAAAAATACTCAGAAGCAAAAGAGAAGAAAATAAAAATAATTAAAAATATTATACCTAAAGCCACCTCACCATTATTTAAATATTTATATAATCTATTCATTTCTATATTGCTGCTGCTTTAAATATTTCTTCTTGGGTTGCGATATCTTTACTAAACTCTTTTGATATTTTTCCACCAGCCATTACAATTATTCTATCACTTAGACTCAACAAGTCGTTCATTTCAGAAGTCATCAATATTACTGACAATCCATCTTTTGCTAAATCATTAATTAATTTTAAAATTTCTGTTTTAGCACCAATATCGACTCCTCTAGTAGGTTCGTCCAAAATTATAATTTTTAATTCTCTTAATAACCATCTACTTAAAAGGATTTTTTGCTGATTTCCTCCACTTAGGAGCGTGATTAATCTTTCAGAAGAAGGGGTTTTTACTTCGAATTTTTCAATGTATTGATTTGCTAATTTTTTTTCCTTTACCTTATTAATAATTAAAAATTTTTCAAATAGACCTAAGCTTGGTAGACTCATGTTTTCACGTAAATTCATATCATTAATTATTCCTTCACCTTTTCTATCCTCTGTCACATAACCAATCCCATTATTTACCATAGTTTGAGTATTAAATTTCTCATAAACATTTCCTTGAATTTCAATTTTTCCATTTAAAATTTTATCGTAACCAAAAATTGCTTTTGCTAGTTCTGTTCTACCAGCGCCCATAAGTCCAAAAAAACCTAATATTTCCCCCCTATGTAACTTAAAAGATATATTATCTAGTTTTGATAAAGTGGATAGATTTTTAACATTCATTTGAACCTCACTGAAAGTGTTGAGAGGTCTTTCAAATTTTTGATCTACTTTTCTCCCAACCATATCTTGAATTAATATTTCTTCAGAAGTATCATTAATATTTCGATGAGATATAAATTTTCCATCTCTTAAGACGGTTACATCAGATGCAATTTTAAATATTTCATCAATTTTATGCGTAATATAAATTATAGAAATATCATTATTTTTTAATCTTTCGATTACTTGAAATAATTTGTCTATTTCTTTAGGTGTAAGAGATGAGGTTGGCTCATCCATAACTACTACAGAAGCATTTTGAAAAATTGCTCTTGCAATTTCAATTATTTGTTGTTCTGATATTGATAAATTAGCAACTTTTTCTCTAACATCCAGATTAAAACCTATACCTTGAAGTAATTTTTCACAATCATCGTAAAGTTTTTTCCAATCGATTGCTCCTAATCTGTTTAATGGAAATTTTTCTAAAAATATATTTTCTCCTACAGTAAATTCAGGGATTAATGATATTTCTTGGTAGACTACTTTGATACCATAATTAAGGCTATCGTTAGGACTTGTTATATTTATCTCTTTTCCATTAAATAATATATTTCCAGCATCTTTAGTATAAGCACCTGATAAAATTTTTATTAATGTAGATTTCCCTGCTCCATTCTCCCCCATTAAAGCATGTACTTTTCCTGCTTCTGCTTTTAAACTCACGTTATCTAAAGCTAGTACTCCAGGAAACTCTTTTCTGATATTTTGCAGACTTAAAGACTCAAATTTATTAGACATTTTTTTCTTTTCTTAGGGTATCAAAATAAACTGCAAGAATTAATATAACACCAGGAACAACTAGCTGAAACTCCTGAGGTATTCTCATTAAAATAATACCATTATCAATTACTTTTAATATTAAAATTCCTAAAATAGTTCCAATAACTGTTCCACTTCCACCCTTAAAGCTAGTGCCGCCGAGAAGAACAGCCGCTATCACTATTAATTCAAATCCTTTTGCTGAACCCTGTTGGCCAGTATCCATAAGTGATGCTAAAATTATTCCCGCCACACCTACAAGCAAAGAAGTAATTACAAAACCTAAAATTTTAAATTTATTATTATTTATACCCGATAAACTAGATGATGATGGATTACTTCCAATTGCAGTAAAATATCTTCCGTATTTAGTATAATTTAAAAGAAATATAAAAAACGGAAGAATAAAAAGCATAATAATTACTGGCATGGGAATCTTAAATACAAATCCTTGTCCTATAAATGTAAAAAATGGCAATAAGTGAGTGTTGTAAATAGCTGCCATTGAATAAATATAAACACTTCCCTGTAAAATTAACATCATAGCTAAAGTAGCTATTAATGAATTTACATTAAGCATTGTTCTAACTAATCCATTAATTAGTCCAATCATCAAACAAAATATAAATACTGCCAAAAATCCCAAAAATAAACTTCCAGAAATATTAATGACATCCATCACTATTACAGTAACAAATGACATGAGTGCACCAACTGATAGATCAACCTCACCACTAGTTAAAAGTATCGTCATTCCAAAAGCCACTATCATAACAGTTGAGCTAGATCTAAGAATACTATTTATATTCTGAATACTATAAAACTGAGGATTATAAAAAGATAAAAAGATACAAAGAATTATTAATAAAAAAAATAATATAGACTCATTTGATTTGAAATATTTTAACACTGTGCAGATAATTTAGTATTATTAATTATTTAGTAAAGCCTCCTGTTTAAAGGAGGCTTTTGTAAAAAAATTTACAGATCAGAAGCGTATTTTGTACACTTAGTTTCTGTTGGAATGTTTGCAACATTCTCAAAGTTAATTTGTCTTGTCTGTCCTGCTTTATCAAATGAATAATAATTTGCATAATTATGAACTGTCAAAGCCAAAGTAGGTGTAACTTTATGTTCAGGTACGTCAACGCCATTGAATAAATCAACAGCAAGGTTCATTCCTGTGTAACCAACACCTTCAGGAAACATTGCAGCTTCTACAAGATAGGGAGTGTTTTCTTTAGTCATTTCATTAAGGAACGCTAAACCTTCAGCTCCAGTACCAGCAACAATTAAATCATTTTCAGGTAAACCTGCAGCTCTCCAAGCTTGAAGTCCGCCAAGTGCAGATCCATCATTAATACCATAAATTACATTAATGTTTGAGTCGGCTGCTAATGCAGCAGAAGCAACTTCTACTGAACTATCAATCATACCAGATCCATCAAGCTCATGGACTTTTACAGCATCTACGTGTTTTGCAATTGCCTCCATAAAACCAAGTGATCTTAAAACAGTTGCTGAAAGAAGAGGTAACCCTACATCCATAACTCTTGCTTCAGTTTCACCTCTAGATACTAAGATTCTGCCAACAGCATCACCAGCCTTATAACCAGCGTCATAATCACAGATTGCAAACAGAGTAGTCATCCCTTTTGCGGGATTGCCTTCAAGAACTACTGGTGTTCCATCAGCTTTTGCTTTTCTAAGAATTGGCACGACACCTTCTTCATTAACAGGTGTCATAATAAGTACATCAACAGCTTTAGTCATAAAGTCTTCTGCCATTGCTGTTTGTTTATTAATATCTAGATTTGCATCCATTACCTCAAAATCAATTCCTAATTCATCAGCTCTTGATTGTAATCCAAAAATAACATTTTGATACCATTCATGAGTACCATAATTAACTATATAGCCAATTTTTTTTGGATTAGCAAAAGATGAGAAAGATAGAGTTGAAGCAACAATGACTGTCATTAACCAACTAAAAATTTTCATAAAAATACCTCCTAATTAAATGTAATCACATATTAGGTAATTAACTTAATAAGGCAAGTAATTTTTCATATATGAACATATATTTCATATTTAAATATACAAAAAAAATTTATCCACATTAATATGTTTTTATATTATTGATAAATAATATATAATTTTAGAATATATGACTTTTTTAGTTACAGGTGGAACAGGTTTTATTGGTAAAAGAGTTGTAAGTTTGCTTTTAAAAAAAAATATAAATGTTGTTGCTACAGATATAAACACTAATAGTGAGCAAGAGCAATTGGATAAATATTTAAATCAAAAGAAAATTAATAAAAAAAATCTAAAGCTTATTGATTTAGATATTTCTTCTAAAAATGAAATTAAAAACATAATAACTGATAATAAAATTACAAATATTATTGCTTGTGGTTATCAAATGAGCAACCTAATTGATAAAGATCCTGTAAGAGGCAGTGAGGTAAACATCGTTGGGATGACTAACTTATTTCAAGCTACAGTAGATTTTAAATTAAATAGATTAGTTTTTCCTAGTAGTGAAAGCGTCTATGGAATGTCTTCAGATATTTATAATAATAGACCCGTAAAAGAAGATGATTATTGTGGACTTCAACATCAACTATTTACTTACGCTGTAATGAAATTATTAAATGAATTTATGGCTCAAAAATATATAACTACTAAAGGTGCTAGTATTGCATGCACTAGACCATCAGTTGTATTTGGATATGGAAGAAAAAGAAGTTCTCTGATGTGGGCTGAAGAATTTGCAACAAATCCTGCTTTAGGTAAAACTTTAAATTTACCCTTTCCTCAAACTAATAAAGATAATTTTATATATGTTGAAGATTGTGCTGAACAACTAATAGAACTATCTCTTAAAGAAAAACTTAATCACTTTGTTTATAACTCAGGAACAGAAACTGTTTCAGGTAAGGAATTGAAAGAAATTTTGATTAGTCTTATACCTGATGCTAAAATAAACTTTGATGAAAATGGCAGCCCTACTCCTTTTATCGACTGTCAGGATGATCAAAGAATAAGAGAAGAATTATCATTAATTCCAAGAACACTTAAACAAGGAATTAAAGAACACATGAATGAAGCTAGATTTGATCATGGTCTTGAATTATTACTATAGGAGAAAAAATGCTTAAAACTACAACTGTCGGTAGTTATCCGAGAAAAAATAAACCAAAAGATACACTTAGAAAACCCACTGTTAGTGAAGAAGAGGCACTCGAAATGGTGCAATGGGCAGTAGAGGATCAGTGTAATATAGGTCTTGATTATATTACAGATGGGGAGGCCTACAGAGAAAATATGTATTGGTTTTACCAATTAAGAGTTGATGGAGTTGATAGTGAAAATAAAAAATACAAACAATTTACACTGGGTGGCTCAACTGAGAATGTAGATTTATCAAAAGCTCATCCACTAGTAAAAGAAAAAGGTGGATTTGGAATAGAGTGCGCAGTTGTAAGCGATGAAATTAAAAACCAAAAATGGAATTTAACATCAAAATGGAAGAAAGCCCAAGATACAGCTGGTAGTAAAGCGATAGTTAAACAAACAATTACAGGCCCTCACATGTTATCAAGATTTTCTGTAAATGGCAGGGAAGATTTATATAAAAATGATATTGAACTGGCTTTTGCTTATAGTAACTGTATTAAAGATGAAATTGAACAACTTCAGCGAGCTGGATGTGAGAGAATTCAACTTGATGAACCAGTTTTAACTGAAGCCCCACATGAATGTACATGGGCTGCAGATGTAATAAATGATATTGTAGATACCTTTCCTTCTCTTCATTTTAGTTTACATATTTGTGGTGGAAATGCTCATCGTAAAAGAGGATACTTTGGCAAGTATCAAGATATGATAGAGGGATTAAAAAAATTAAAAGTTCATGAATTACATTTGGAGCATTGCACTTTACATTATAACATGTTGGATGTTTTTGACTTGTATGATTACAAAGGTCTTTTATCTTTTGGCGTAATTGATCAACGTAGTGATGAATTAGAAGAAATCGAAACAATTCATCAAAGAATAAATCCAGTAATTGAAAAATTTGGAGCAGATAGAATTTTTTTATCAAGTGAATGTGGATTTGGACACGTTCCAATAGAAATTACAAGGGCAAAACTTTCTAGATTAGTAGAGGCAGCAAAGAAATATTAATATAATTTATTAGGAGATTTGAATGATTGAAATAGAACAATACTTTGAAGACTATGATGTTGGATATGAAAGAACAACAGGTGGAAGAACTATAACTGAAACTGATATAGTGATGCATGCAATGCACTCTGGCGACTTTTACCCTCATCACGTTGATGCTGAGTTTGCTAAAAAAACACCTTTCGGGCAACGTATTGCTCAGTTCAGTTGTACCTTTTCAATTGGTATTGCTTTAACGGCATCAATTGTAAACAAAAGAGCTTTTACATATGGCTTTGAAAGATTGCGTTTTCCAAATCCTGTATTTATCGGTGATACTATTCATACAAAAGTAACCATAAAAGAAAAAAAAGATGATCCTAAAAGACCTGAATACGGACAAGTTAATGAAGCCTGCGAAATACTAAATCAAAATGATAAATGCGTATGTTATTCGGAGCACATTTTACTTGTTGAAAGAAAAAAAGTTTAAAAAGCGCTATACTTTATATAAGCTTCCTGAGGGTCCATACCTTCGCGAATAGATTTTCTAACCATCGATTCAGTATTAATAAGTAACTCAGATTTTTCAAGTATTTCTACAATGTTACTCTGAGGAATTATTACAACTCCATCAATATCGGCCATTACGTAATCATTATTATTTATAATTACATCACCAATTGTAATTTCTCCTTCTAATACATCGGGTTTCCAGTAACCAACAATATCTTTAGGAGTATTAAATTTTGACCACACAGGGAAATTTATATTATTAATAAATTCAACATCTCTACATCCGCCATCAGTAATATAGCCACGTATATTTTTTTTTAACAAATATTCAGCAGAAAGTTCACCCATAAAAGCAGCAATATTATCATTAGGTTGACAAATTAATATTTTATCAGATGGTGCTTTTGATAACATCCCTGTCCAAGCTAATAATGTTTCATGATGAGAGTACGAGGTGTTAGAGCTTCCTTGAATTGTAAAAATTTGACCAGCTATCTTATGTTCTGGCTTTAAAGGTTTAATTGAAGGATCTAAAACAAAATTTTTAAAACCTTGATCACGCATTACATCGTGAATTACACTACTAAAGCATTTTGTTAATCTATCTGAAATAGAGTTTGTTTTACTTAATATTTTTTCTGTCATAAGGCTTTTCCTGTTTCATCATCAAATAAATATGTTCTTTCTAAATTCAAAGCAAAGTCTAACTCGTCTCCTGCTCTCACAAGTTCAGGAGTGAACATTCGACTAACTATTTCTATTTTTCCAAAGTTAGTAAAAATAAGTGTTTCAGTACCTAAGGGTTCTGATAAATTTACTTTAGATTTGTGCCCCCAAGATTGAGATGGTTTATTTCCAAATTTTAGAGGTACAATATCTTCTGCCCTAAAGCCAAAAGAAATTTTTTGACCTTCTTTAACTACATCTTGCTTTGATTTAGGTACAGGAATATTTAATCCATCTTCAGTTATCATTATATATTTTTCCTGATCTTTTTTAATTGTAGATGAAATCATATTCATGGAAGGTGATCCAATAAATGTTGCTACAAATTTTGTTGCAGGCGTTTCAAATAATTCTAAAGGAGTTCCAATTTGCTCAATAATACCATCTTTCATAATTACAATTCTATCTGCTAAGGTCATGGCTTCCACTTGATCATGAGTGACATACACAATGGTAGTTTTAACCTTTTGATGAAGTCTCTTAATTTCCGTTCTCATTTGATTACGTAGTTTTGCATCCAAATTTGATAGAGGTTCATCAAATAAAAAAACATCTGGTCTTCTTACAATAGCTCTACCCATAGCAACTCTTTGTCGTTGACCACCCGATAGTTGTGCAGGTTTTCGTTGCAAGAACTCGTCTATATCTAAGATACCCGCGGCTTCAGCGACACGTTTATCAATATCATTTTTTTGCATGCCCGCAATTTTTAAAGAAAATCCTAAATTCTCTTCAACAGTCATATGAGGATAAAGAGCATAATTTTGAAAAACCATTGATACATTTCTCTCTCTTGGCTCAAGTTCATTAACTGTTTTTTCACCTATAATAATTTTTCCTTCATCAATTTCTTCTAGACCTGCAATCATTCGTAATGTAGATGATTTTCCACAACCTGAAGGCCCTACAAGTACTAGGAATTCATTATCTGTAATTTCTAAATCAATTTTTTTAACTGCTTCGACATTGCCATAAAATTTTGAAACTTTTTCAAGAGTTACTTTTGCCATTATCCTTTTACTCCTCCAAATGTTAAACCTGAAACTAAATGTTTTTGCACCATAAATGTTAGAATAAGTGCAGGGATAATAATAAATACAGCTAATGCACACATGCCAGGCCAATTAATTGTAAACTGTGATGTAAAATCCATCAAGCCAACAGTAAGTGTTTTTGAGTCTGTGCTTCTTGCTAAGTTTGAGACTATAGCAAATTCATTCCAAGATATTAGAAAAGCAAAAATACCTGCAGACGCTATTCCAGATTTAGATAATGGTAATTCAATATGCCAAAATGCTTGAAGACGCGTACACCCATCTGTCATAGCAACCTCAGACATTGCTCTAGGTATTTGACGAAAGAATCCATCTGTAAGCCAAATAGTAAAAGGCACATTCAAAGCAACAAAAACTATTATAATACCTAAATGTGTATCTATTATTCCTATTTTAGAAAACAGTATAAAAATTGGCAAGCTGAGGGAAATACCAGGAATAGCTCTGGTTAACATAACTAAGAAAAAATATGTATTTTTACCTTTGAAATTATGTCTCGCAAATGCATAACCACCCAGAGTTCCAATTAGGACAGCAATAAATGTACTAACTAAAGATATAATTAGGGAGTTTCGAAGGTAGCTTAAAACAGGAACTTTACTTCTTCCCATTGATCCTTCAGAGCCTCCAAACAGCATTGTTTCGAATTGATTAAAACTCAAATTCCTTGGTATCCAAACTGCTGGCTTTGCCATAATATCAACTTGAGGTCTAAAAGCAGTTATCACAACCCACAGACCAGGGGTCATAATAAGTACAATTAATAAAATTGCACTTATCCAAATAAGTATATTGTTTATTTGCTTTTTAGTCATAACTTAAAATTTTTCTTGCCTCCATTAACTTATAAAAGAAAAAGAAAGTGAAAGCTATTGATAGAAAAATAGAAATGTAAGACATTGCATTTGCTAATCCCATTTTAGCATCTACATATCCAGTTCTTGAAATTAGAGTCCATAACAATTCAGTTCTTTTAGCTGGGCCACCTCCTGTCATCATTTGTACGATATCATATGCTCGGGCAACATCTAAAGAGCGTATTGTCATAGCAATAAAAATAAAAGGCATTAAAAAAGGAAGTGTAATATTTTTAAAAACCTGCCATGAATTGCATCCATCAACTTTTGCAGCTTCTATTGGATCTTTTGGAATACCCATTAAACCTGCTAGAAGTAAAATTGCAAAAACGGATGTACTAGACCAAATTTCTGCAGCCATTATTGACATATTAGCTAAGAAAGTATCAACCAACCAAGGCTTTGGGCTAATTCCAAATTCCCTTAAAAAATTATTTAATAAGCCAATATTATCATTAAAAATATATTTCCACTGAAAGCCAACTAAGATTGGAGAAAACATCATTGGGAACATCATTAATGTTCTTAATGTTTTTTGTGCGTAAGTAATTTTATTTATTAGTAAAGCTATACCAAGACCAAAAACTAATTCCAAATTTAGTGCTATAGTTAGGAATAAAACAGTTCTTCCAAAAGCAACCCAAAAATCATAATTACCAAATAATCTTTCATAGTTTCTAAAACCAACAAATTTATAAAGTGTATCAGGTCGTGTTAATTTAAAAGGAGTGAAGCTAGTCCATAAAGATATAAGTAATGGAAGAAAAACCACACATGCTAAAACTATTACTGTTGGTAAAAGTAAAACCCAAGGACCATTAAGAAATTTTTTCATGTGAAGATAGTTTCCTAGCCCTACTTAAAAGAAGGGCTAGTATAATTTTATTTAGAAATAACCTGCATCTTCCATTATTTCAGTAGCTTTTTTTGAAGCAGTTTCTAATGCTTGCTCTGGTGTTTTATCACCAAGAATAGCTGCCTGAAGTTCAGGATATAGCACGTTAGTAAACTCAATCCACTCAGGAATTAGCGGAGGAGTAAAAGCGTCTAAAGATAATGACTGTTTAAAAGTTTCAAAAACCATTAACATAAACTCATCACCCTCAGCTTCTTTTTCTGCAATAATAGCATCCCAAATTGCTGGTCTTGTTGGAGATAAACCTCCTCTTGCTTCAATCATTTGAGCTTTATTACTTGTTAAAGCCCACATGAAAGATGCAGCAGCATCTTTGTTAGGACAAGATTCAGTCATTGAGAATGTATGAGATCCAGACCAACCTGTTCTTAATCCACCAGAACCCATAGGAGCTCTAATTAAACCAATATCACCGGCAACCTTTGAGTTTTCTGGATCATTAAAGAAACCAGCCCAACCAGCCCAGTCAAGATTCATAGCAATTGTTCCACTAGCAAATCCAAGACCTGTATCATCCCAAAGATAGTTTAATACTCCTTCAGGAACAGCTTTAGCATTATATAAGTCGATAAACCATTCTAGTGACTCAATACCTGCATCCGAGTTAAAAATTGGACGATAGTCTTCATCAAACAACGCTCCACCATTAGCCACAACTAATTCGTAGAAACGACCTGCAATAGCTTCCTCTTTACCAACATATTGAGTTCCATAAAAATCAGGTGGATTTGAGAAAAATATTGATTGGTCTTTAACTTGATCCCAAGTGTCAGGAGGAGTTAAATCATAACCGTATTTAGCTTTGAAATTAGCTTTGTTGTCAGCATCTTCATATAAACTTTTTTGATAATACAAACTGCTTACATCACTATGTCTTGGCATTTGAACAAGCCTTCCATCAACTGTAGAATGCTCAAGAATTAGTGGCGTATAGTCAGCTAAAACAGAAGCAGGCATAATACCATTTAGATCAGTATAAATACTGCCGTATTGAGCTGCAAAACTTGTGTGATTTGAAGCAACACAGAAATCTAAATTACCAGATGCGATATCTTTTTTAATCTCTTTATCTAACTCGAAGTGATTTTTTTGAGTAACAATCTCAATTTTACCACCTGTGTTTTCTTCCCACCAGGGAATGACTTCATTATATAAGTTTTCGTATTGACCTCCACCAATCAACTTAACCCTAAGAGTAACTCCATTATAGTCACCCCAAAGCTCAGTTTCGGCCTTTACTGAAACAGTACCGAATAAAGATGCGGCAAAAATCAAACTAAGAAATAATCTTAACATATTTTTCCTCCATATTATTTTATATAATTTTACCTTAGAGGTAAAAAATACAAAGAAAAGATAATTTTGGCAAATAATCAATTTTTAAAAGATTTTAATACTTGAAAAAATAGAATAGTTATTCAGCTATATAACCAAGACTTTTAGATAAAATAATGGCTTTAGATTTTAGTAATTTTGTTGCATCTTTTATATTTAATTCATTTTTGGATCTGCTAATCTTGTGAAGATAAGGGATAGTAATTGCTGCGATTGCTTGATTAGTATGATCAAAAACTGGTGAGCATATATTTGTAACACCATCGATTTGTAAACTTTTAACAACCTCGCAATTATTTTGAATTATTTCATGGACTGTTTTGGTGGTAAATTTTTTTTCCAAAGAATGAATTTCTTTTGAGTTAGATAATTTTTTACCTTCGTATTGAAGAAATAGCTTTCTTCTTTGCAACCTTCTCTCTCTTTCATCAGCATTTTGAAAAGCTAAAATAACTCTTCCCGAAGAAGTTGCTAACAAATCAAATGTTGAACCAGCTGGAACTGAGTAATTAGTTTTTGAAGGACTATCTACCTGACCTATAATTAATAACTTTCCTGCATAATATATTGAGAGATGGAGAGATTGTCCAGATAACTGAGCAACTTCACGCATTATTGGAATTGATTTTTGCATTAAATTTTTGATAGGTTGATGCCTTGATGAAATTTGTAAAAGTTTATAAGTTAACTTATAACGTTCACTCTCTTGATCTAACTCAATATAGTTGCGAGAAACTAAGATATTAAGCATCCTAAAAATTTCATTAACAGTTCTGTTTAGTTTTTTTGCCATTTCAGCCTGACTTAAACCTGTGGTTGAGTCAGATAAAAGTTCAAGAATATCAAGGCCTTTTTCTAAAGCTGGGGCGCTATAACTTTGTTTTTTCTTAATCATTTATTTATATTCAACTATTGTGCCAGGTGTTTCATTTGATTTTAAACAAGCATAAACAAGGGCCATAGTTTCATATGCATTATCAATTGAGTGAAGCAGATCTTCATCTTCTCCTGCTGCATATCTTTGTAAACTTGACATAGTACCGATAAACGCATCAGGAAACCATGTGCCAACATCATTTACTTTTGTCCACTCAACACCATCTGTACTAATTTCAATTTCTTCAGGCTCTCCTTTAGGATAATTTAATAGTAAACCAAACTTTATATAGGCAGCTCCTTTATTTCCCTCAACTCTTGCATAAGCATGAGAGTGTTTCATTCCATGTATATCAGTATCATGAGTGTGATTAATAGAAAGACAACATCTTATATCTTTTTCATACTCTAAAATAATACTAGAACGCGCATCTGATAATTTTGGAACATTTGGATGCTTCACTGATTTACAATGTACACTTATAGGATTACCAAGTACAGAACGTATCCAATCTAAGTAATGAATAGAGTGAAGAGGCACTTCAACATTATCTAATGTTTCTAGAAATGGCCATAAATGCCAAGGTGTCTTAACACTCAAACTAACCTCCAACTCACTGATGTCCCCAATCATATTTTTATTAATTGCTTCACGTAAGGCTATCATCATTGGACTAAATTTTAGTTGAAGATTAACACATGCAATAATCTTATTTTCTTTAATTGTTTCTTTTATTAACTTTGCATCTTTCATACTGTTTCCCATTGGCTTTTGAAGTTGACATATGGATCCTTGAGGTATTTTTTTTACTACTTCAGCTAATATTTGGGGAGGTACTGCAATATCAAAAACTACATTTTTTTCTAAAAAAGCTTCTTCTTCAGAAGAATAAACATTCTGAATATTAAAATCCTTAGCACACTTATCAGCCTTATCTCTTTGAGGATCAAAAATACCTAATACTTCAAAACCAGCTTTTTTATAAGCTGGTAAATGAGCATCACTTACTATTCCTCCAGCACCTATAATAACTATT